>DASTUM010000171.1:0-8841 GCA_035759665.1 Micavibrio sp. | reverse complement strand
TATTTATGCGTGCTACCATTATTCTTATCTCATAATGTGAATATTGCTAATACTGAAGCTGCAAAAAATAAAAAATATGAAACACCAATGGGGAGCGTCATCCAAAGCATATGATTTAAAAAGCTCGGTAGATTCGGATTTACAATAGAAATTTGAGCTTTAACGTAAGTAACAGCAATTTGAACTATAGCTGCTAACAATCCAAAAAGATAAGCCAATAGGACTGTCTTTGGCAGAGCCGCTGAAGGAAAATTTGATAGAACCAAACCAAAGGCACCAGCGTTTAAAGTTATAGCGACCTTTATCCCGTAAATACCCAAATCTTTTATAAGATCTTCTTTAATTTCGTATGTCATTAAATATACCCAACAATCGTAAAAGCCGGTAACCCTTTTGAAATCTGCACTTGCACGTCGATGCTCTGAACATCGCAGCCCTGAAAGGCGATCGTATTGATTTTTGCGACCATATACCATCTATGTCACAACAACCAACCGTTGAAAAGGGGCGTTAAGCTTCTGTTTAGTTTTCATTAAACGTCTCTTTACCCTAAGCGCGTACAACAGAAGATAGATACTTGTCTTTCCACGTCCAAGGGGAACAACCGATCATGTCAGCCGTCACAAAAGAAGATGTCGCAAGACTTCACGCCTATCTTGTCGTGCCTGTCGCCGTGGCGGACGCTCTTGCTACGGCCGCGCCGCTAGAGGGCGAAACTCAATACGGCCTTCATGTCGCGCTGTCCGAGATCGATCCCGATTCTGCGTTGCTCGCCATCGCGCTTTCATCCTACCGCATCGCGCAGGATTTCACGGGGCAGATTCCCGTCGCCTCCGCTCTAAAAATGGAAGCCGATAAAATCATTCAGGATTACGCGCCGGACTGGCTCGCCCATTACCACAATCATCCTGTGCAGGGCGATGCCCTTTATGATCTCTTGAGCCACGTGCCTGAAGACCTCGAAAGCCTCGCCGACCTTCTGGAATCCCTTCAGGCCTCGATCCGCGACAGCCTCGACCCCGCCCACACGCTCTGCTCCGTCCTCGCCATTCAGGCGCGCGCGCACATGGAAATCGCCGATTACGTGCTCAGCGAACTGGAGAACGAGAACATAGATGCAGGCGAAGACCGCGATACGTTCGAAACCCCCGTTCTTTTTGCGGACGAACAGCCAGGCGACAATATCATTCTCTTCCCCGCCCACCGTCGCCGTTAATATAAGCTGTTTTTCATTTACAGCAGCCAAAAGCTGTGTCTACGATACTCCTTTCATTGAGTATCGAGGGGATTGCTGTTTATGGTTCGCAAAATAGAACACACCTATCCATCGCAACTGGCGGTTCGCGCAATCGCCCACGCGGCAAAAACGGCGCCGCCGCCTTCCCTTCTTCAACGCTCGCTCCTCGCTGCGCATCTGCTGCGCGCCTATTTGCGCAATGAGTGGGAACAAGGCCGCGCACAGCGTGAAGAACACGATCTGGAAGAAAGCACTAGCATTCTGAACAACTGGCGCAAAATACCTATCGACAGCGCCTTTTACGGTAACGCACGGAGCAATGCGCTGACATATCTCGACGAGTGCCGCCAATATTTGAAGAACGCCTACAAGCGCGCCGCAGAAGGCGGACACGACGACAGCGCGAACATCGCGTGCCTCGGCCTGACCTTTCTGCGCGCCGCAGCAAACGAAGACCGCCGCGCGCAAGAGCTTCAAAACAAAGCGAATATCTATTACCCGGTTTTCGAAACGAACCCGTTCCTTCCCCTCGGGGTTGCCCGCGAAGTGCTGCGGGACATCGATAAGGAATCATACGGCAAGCACGGACGGCATTTTACCGGGAACATTTATTATGACCCGCTTGCCAACATCGAAAATTTCTACAAGCGGACATCGCATCTCTCGCATCATCTGAACCCGCACAACGCGCCGAACGCTCACATAGACGACGCCGTCAACCATCTGGCGCAGATCGCCGATAAAATCGGAAAGTTCACGGCAAGGGATTTCAACCTTCACATCAACGGGCCGGATCAGGATTTTCGTGATAAAGAAGGCGTTTCGCTTAAGGTTTTGGCGCTCTATCTGACGCCCTATATCGAGGCGCAAGCCGCCACGGTTGAATCGCAGTCGCGGACGGAGCCCAGAAAAGATTTCAAAATTCTCTATTTTTCGGCCTTCGCCGCCCGTCCGAAAAAATCCGGGGAAAGGCTTGTCCGCAATCTCCCCGTGCCCATTCCCGAACCGACCGTCTAGCCTGACACCATCGGCCCGATATTTTTACCGCCCAAAAGATGGACGTGGAAATGCGGCACTTCCTGCCCACCGTTCAGGCCGGTGTTGGCGATCGTGCGAAACCCCTCCTTGACGATACCCAGTTCATTCGCGACCCTGGAAACGGCGCGGAAAAAGCCCGTAATCTCCGCCGCGCTGGCGCTCTCGCCGAACTCGGCAATGGAGGCGTATTTTCCCTTGGGGATGACCAAGACATGCACCGGCGCTTTCGGCCCCACATCGTGGAAAGCCAGCGCCCATTCGTCCTCGTAAACCTTTCTGGCCGGAACATCGCCGCGCAGGATTTTCGCGAATATATTGTTATCGTCATAGGCCATGGCGCATCTCCTTCTTGTTCTTTACATCGGGGTTTTCCATCTATACTAGAAATAGCCATGATCATCTACCCCGCAATCGACCTGAAAGACGGCAAATGCGTCCGCCTCCACAAGGGCGCGATGGACAAAGCGACCGTTTATAACGACGACCCCGCTTCACAGGCGCATGACTGGGCGAAGGCCGGTTTTTCCTGGCTGCATGTCGTGGATCTCAACGGCGCGATCGACGGCAGGCCGGTGAACATCGAGGCGGTGCGCGCGATCCTCAGCGCATCCGATCTTCCCGTTCAGCTCGGCGGCGGCGTCCGCTCACTTGCCCAGATCGAGACATGGCTGAATGAAGGCGTCTCCCGCATCATTCTCGGCACTGCCGCCGTAAAAAACCCGGCGCTTGTGCGCGAGGCTTGCAACCTGTTCCCGAACCAGATCGCCGTCGGCATCGATGCGCGCGGCACGCGTGTCGCCGTCGAGGGATGGGTCGAGGATTCCGACATGGAATTGTGCGATCTCGCCGCGAAATTCGAGGACGCCGGCGTTGCCGCCATTATCTACACCGACATAGACCGCGACGGCACGGGCCGGGGCCTTAACATGACGAACACGATTTCGCTCGCGCAGACGACGAGCATCCCCGTGATCGCCTCGGGCGGCGTCGCCTCTATCGCGGATGTGCGCGCCGTGCGCGCAGCGGCACAATATGGCGTGAACGGTGTTATCATCGGCACCGCCCTCTATGACGGCACTATCGACCCCGCCCGCGCGTTGCAGGAATCCCTGTAATGCTCAAAATCCGCATCATCCCCTGCCTCGATGTCGATAAAGGCCGCGTGGTGAAAGGGGTGAGCTTCGCCGATCTTATCGATGCGGGCGACCCTGTGGAGCAGGCGAAGCTCTACAACGATCAGGGCGCGGACGAACTCACGTTTCTCGATATCACGGCAAGCCACGAAGGACGCGGCACGATTTACGACGTCGTGAGACGCACGGCAGATTGCTGCTTTATGCCGCTCACGGTCGGCGGCGGCATCCGTACGCTCGACGATGTCCGCAAACTTCTGGATTGCGGCGCCGATAAAATTTCCGTGAACTCCACCACCGTGAACGATCCGCAATTCGTCAAAGACGCCTCCGGCAAATGCGGCAGCCAGTGCATCGTCGTCGCCATCGACGCGCGCAAAAAGGCGGACGGGTCGGGCTGGGAGGTTTTCACGCATGGCGGACGCAAGGAAACCGGCCTCGACGCCGTCGAATGGGCTAGACGCATGGCCGATTACGGCGCCGGTGAAATCCTCCTGACCTCCATGGACAAGGATGGGCAGAAATCCGGCTTCGATCTCGATCTCACGCGCGCGGTCGCCGATTCCGTGGCCGTGCCCGTCATCGCCTCGGGCGGCGCCGGCAATCTCCAGCATCTTATCGACGGGGTTAAGGAAGGCCATGCCAGCGCGGTTCTGGCCGCCTCGATCTTCCATTTCGGCACATATACGATCGGCCAGGCCAAAGGCGCTATGGACAAAGCCGGCATCCCTGTCCGGCTTTGATTGACATAAACATATTAAATCGCTAGAAAGCGGCATGAAACAGGTCCTGAGCGAACAGCGAGACATCATCATCTTCGATTGCGACGGCGTGTTTTTTTCATGGAAGCTTTTCGGCGGAATGGAAAAAGCAAAAGATTTTTGCGCTCAAGTAAAAGTAGAGGCGCTCTCCCACCTTCTTTCCTTTCTCAGCGCAGAAGAAATCGCAGCCATCGGCAGGCGCAGCTATGAGGAAACCGGCGACGGCCTGAGATATTTCGTCGATATCGCAGAACAGAATAGCATGGATCGAGCCGAATTCCGCGAACAGGCCGATGCGCTGTATCATCAGGTTATGCTAAAGCATGCACGTGTACGCGTCCCCGGCCTTCTGGCTCCTTGCTTCGAAAGCAGCCGGCATCTTATCGCTCTTGGCAACCACGTACAGTTCGGCGTCCTCTCCCAGAGTTGCCGCGACCACTGGGTCAAACCGCTCCTCAAGGAAAAAGGCATAAACGGCTGCTTCAAACCGGATAATATTTTTGGCTTCAGGGAATTCGGCTGGAACGAAAAATCCGTCAGCGCGAAAGGCCTCGGGATGATCATGGACGCGATGGGGGCCGATCCCTCGCGCGTCGTTTTCGTGGAAGACACGATGGCGAATCTTCGTCCCGTCAAGGAAAGCTATAAAGAAGTCGTCACCGTGCACCTCTCGGACTGGCAAACGGTGTCACCCAAAGATGATTACATCGACCTCTGCTTTTCCTCAAATCTTGAATTTCTTCGCGCCCTGCGCGCCGCGCATCTTGCCATGGCGCCATCTATGCAAAGAACGCGGGATATTCTAGGGTTGCATCCATGAGCAAAGTCCTCGACGATCTGTATCAAACCATTCTTTCGCGCAAAGGCGCGGACGCCTCTTCCTCCTACACCGCCTCCCTCTATGCGAAGGGTACGGCGAAGATCGCGCAGAAGGTGGGTGAGGAAGCCGTCGAAACCTGCATTGAGGCGCTTCAGGGCAACAAAGACAAACTGAAAGCCGAATCCGCCGATCTTCTTTATCACCTGCTCGTCCTCTGGGCCGATCAGGGCATCACGCCGGACGAGGTCTATGCCGTCCTGCAATCGCGCGACGGCCAGTCTGGCATCGACGAAAAAAACTCCCGCGAATAACCGCTTGATGGCGGGGCGCTTGAAGCACGCCGCCGGACCGGCCCGCTCTATTTCTTTTCGAAAAACGACGGGGCGATATTTTTGTAATAATACAGAGACGCAATCGTTTTATCGCCCACGCGCACGGACAGCGGATGGTCACCGAACCGCACATAACCCATATTTTCATACAAGGCGATTGCCCTGCCCATCGTCTCGCGGACGTCGAGATTGATGACGGCATAGCCCATCTCCCGCGCTTTCCGCTCGACATTTTCCAGCAGCATACGGGCAAGCCCGTGGCCACGCGCCCAGGGCGCGACGAAATTGGTCGTCATCTGCACCATATGCGCCTGCGCTTCGTTGTTGTGCGGGGGCAGTATCAATTGCGTCGTGCCGCAGATCACATTGTCGAGTCTGGCGACGAACAACTGGCGCATCGGCGCCGCGATCACGCCTTGCCAGTATCTTTCCAGCGAATCGCGCTCGGGCGCGTTGACCCATCCGAAACCGCCGCCGCCTTCGATCGCCGCGATCGTCGCGTCGCACAGGTCGTTCAGATCGGGGCGGGATAGGGATTCCTCGATATATTCAACCGTGACTTTCGGTTCCTGAATTTTTATGAGATTGGATTGGTCGTTCATGCGCCCCCCTTACGGTTTCCAGCGTAAAAAGCCTTCGATGAGATCGAGGCCTGCCTGCTGGCTTTTTTCCGGATGGAATTGTGTGCCGATCATATTGTCTTTTGCGACCATGGCGGCGAACGTTCCGCCGTAATCGCACCATCCTGCAACATGATCAGTATCCTTACATTGAAACACAAAAGAGTGAACAAAATAAAAATCGGGCCAGCTCCCGTTTTTGTTTTTCGTGATGCCCTGCAGCACAGGATGAATATCTTCATTTCCTGTCATCGTGTTCCAACCCATATGCGGAATTTTCAAATTCGCATCGGCGGGCGTCATCTTCACCGCGTCGCCGGGAATCCAGCCAAGCCCCGCATGCTCACCGAATTCAAGCCCGCGCGTCGCCAGCAATTGCATGCCTACACAAATACCGAAGAACGGCGTCCCGCGCTGCAACACTTTTTCATTGAGCACGTCGACCATGCCGTCGACTTTTTTCAAGCCCGCAACGCAATCCCCGAACGCGCCCTGGCCGGGCAAAACGATGCGATCCGCTTTCGCGACCATCTCCGCCTCGCCTGTGATGATCACGCTCCCCGGAAGATCATTTTCCTCCATGACGTGCAAAAACGCCTTCGCGGCGGAACGCAGATTCCCCGATCCGTAATCGACGATGGCAATGGTCTCGCTCATATTTGCGTCCCTTTGAAAAACGTGCTTTTGTACCGCGAAACAAGCGGGACATCCAGGTATGAATATAGGCTTTTACAAATGGTCTGACACCGGCGAACAGGTGAAAATACGCATTCTCCGCCGCGCCCAGGCCGATATCGAAGACGTTCTTTCAAAAGTAAAGCCGATAGTCGAGGATGTGCGCCTGCGCGGCGACGCAGCATTGCTTGAATACGCGCAAAAATTCGACAAGGCGGCGCTGCGATCGCTCAAAGTCAGCGACGCGGAATTCGAAGCCGCCAATAAGAACGTCGATCCAAAGCTGAAAGCCGCGATCGACCGCAATGTCCGCAATGTCCGCATTTTTCACGAAGAGCAGATGCGCCGCGTCGAAGCGCCGTGGATGATCGAAATCGAACCCGGTGTTTTTGCCGGCGAAAAAGTCACGCCGGTCACCTCCATCGGCCTCTATGTCCCCGGCGGCAAAAACCTGTTTCCTTCCAGCGTCTACATGCTGGCCGTTCCCGCCGTCGCCGCCGGAGTGCCCGAAATTATCATTACCACCCCGCCGCGCCCCGACGGCAGCGTCAGCGACGCCATTTTATACGCCGCGCACGCTTCCGGCGTCCGGACTATCTACAAGGCCGGCGGCGCGGCGGCGATCGCCGCCATGGCTTACGGAACGGAAAGCGTTCCGCGGGTTCACAAGATTCTGGGCCCGACCAGCCCGTTCGGCGCGGCGGCCAAGCAACTTGTCGGCGGCCAGATCAATCCCGGCATGCCGGCGGGGCCGAGCGACGCGCTTGTTTTGTGCGATGAGACGGCAGACCCCGGCAATACGGTGCTGGATGTGCTGAATGAGGCCGAACACGGCCCCGATTCCGCCGGATTGCTGGTCACACACGACGAAAAACTGGCAAAATACGTCCATGAGAAGCTGAAAACCGCCATCGAAGCCCTGCCGGAACCGCAAAAAAGCTATTTAGCGGCGAATATGGCCTCCTATAGCGGCATTGTCCTGACGGACAGCCTAGAAGCCTCGATCGATTTCTGCAATCTGTATGCCCCCGAACATCTGGTTATCAAAACCAGAGACCCCGAAAGCCTCCTGCCGAGAATTTTGAACGCCGGCGAAATCCTGATTGGCGAGAACACGCCCTCCAGCCTTGGCAATTTTTCCATCGGCGTGAACCACGTCCTGCCGACGGGCGGCATGGCGCATAGCTATTCCTGCACTTCGGTCTGGGATTATTTAAAACGTACGTCTCTGGCAAAAGTAACCGCCGAAGGCCTGAACGCGCTGACGCCCGCAACCCTCGCCATGGCCGATTACGAAGGCTTCCCCGCCCACGGCAATGTCCTGAGGCAGCGGAAAGTCCGGAATTCCTAGGGTTTACAACGCCCCTTTGGTGGACGGCAAAATGCCTTCCGCCCGCGGATCGATCTCGCTCGCCATCCTCAGCGCCTTGGCGAACGCCTTGAACACGCTTTCGATGCGGTGATGGTTGTTTTCGGCGTACAGATTTTCAATATGCAGGGTAATCCCACCCGCCTGCGCCACGGCGTTGAAGAACTCTTGAAACAGCTCCGTTTCCATCTGCTCGCCGAGCCGGTCGATGGTGAATTTGACGTTCCAGACCAGATAGGCCCGGTTGGACAGGTCGAGCGCGACGCGGCTCATCGCTTCGTCCATCGGCACGTACGCATGGCCGTAGCGGCGGATTCCCGCTTTGTCGCCCAGCGCCGCCTTGATAGCCTGCCCCAGGGCGATCCCCGTATCCTCCACCGTGTGATGGGCGTCTATCTCGAGGTCGCCCTCGCAACGGACGGTTAAATCGAAAAGCCCGTGTTTGGCCAGCTGCTCGAGCATATGGTCGAAAAACGCCACACCCGTATCGATTGAGGCCTGCCCCGTGCCATCCAGCCCGATATCAAGGTTAATGGCCGTCTCCCTGGTCTTGCGTTCGATATGGCCGTTTCTTTTCTTCATTTATTCAAAACCCTTGCTTTCAGTTCTGGAAAGTATTAGTGTACGCCACGGATTAGTTACCATAATAAATCACAGAGAGATAAAAAATGACCGTTTTCCGCCACAGCGCTATCGCCGCCCTGACCCTGCTCGGAACCAGCTTCAGCTTCGCTTCCAGCGCCTCCGCTTTTAATACCACTCCTTCCGCAGACGGCACAACGGCGAAGATCGCCAGTAGCCGCCCCGCTCTTTCACAAGGCTCCGCCGGTTGCCAGATGAAGGTCGTCGAATATTT
>DASTUM010000170.1:0-16216 GCA_035759665.1 Micavibrio sp. | reverse complement strand
CATAGCATGGCCGCACTGGCTTTCATCACCCTTGCGGACGTAAATATACAAATCCACTTTGCGGCCGGAGCGCGTCGTGAACGTATCGCGGATATGAACGAGACCGCCCGCGACCAGCGCGAAGAGGTAACAGGATTTCGGCGTCGGATCGTCCCAAACCGTGAAATGCCGCCCGCCGCCGAGCGCGCCTTTTTCTTTCATATTCCCGTTGGAGAGCAGGACGGGGCAAGCTTTCTCGTCCGCCTCGACCCGCACCGTAAAGGTGGTCATGACATCGGGGCGATCCTGATAATAGGTGATGCGGCGAAAGCCTTCGGCTTCGCATTGCGTACAATATGTCCCGCCGGAATTATACAGCCCCTCGAGGCGCGTGTTTTTCTCCGGCACGATCTCGGTGACGATCTCCAGCGTGAACTTGTCCTTGGCGGGTTCGATCGTCATGCCGTGATCGTCTGTCTGCGGCTCAATCTCCGCGCCGTCTAACTTCACGGAAATAAGTTTTAAATCCTCGCCGTTGAGAAAGAGAGCGCCGCCTGCGGCTTTTTCATACTGCGCAGTCGCGTGAACCACCGTCCGCCCGTCGAATATCTCAAACCGTAGGTCGAGATGCTTCACCGTGTAGGGCGGGGGCGTGTAATCTTTGAGGTAGATTGTTTTCGGTGTATCGGTGCGCATGGAACTCTTCCTTTGAACGAACCCGTCCGGATTCGAAATACCCGCTCAGTTTAAAGAAGATTGCGCGGCATGGGAGAGAAAAATTCAGTGTGATTTCGTAAAATCAAGACAGTGCCATATCGTCGCGGTGGATAAGCTCGTCCCCGCGCGAATAGCCAAGGATCGCGGGAATCTCTGCACTCCTGCGGCCCGCAATCTGGCGCGTGTCGTCCGCCGCATAGGCGCACAGGCCCACGCCCAGAATCCTGCCGCTTTCATCGCAGACGTGAACCGCGTCGCCGCGTTCGAAATCGCCTTCGACCTCTTTAACCCCCGCCGGAAGAATGCTTTTGCCGGACGTCAATGCCTTGCACGCGCCAGCGTCCAGAACGATTTTCCCTCTCGGTTTGACATGCGCCAATATCCATCGCTTTCTCGCATTGCGCGGCTGGCCCGATGCAAGAAATAGGGTGGAGTGGGTGGAGCCGTCACAAGCCTGTTTCAACGCGTGCGGCTCTGTCCCTTTGGCAATGACCATCGCCACGCCGGATTCCGAACAGATGCGGGCCGCGTCTATCTTGGTTTTCATTCCGCCCGTCGACGGCCCGGCGAGCGCATCGCCCGCCATCGCCGCGTGCTCGTCCGAAAGCTTTTCCACCAGAGGGATATGCCGCGCCGATGCATCGACGCGCGGATCGGCGGTGTATAGCCCGTCCGTCGTCGATAACTGGATCACGAGATCGGCTCCGATCATCTGCGCCACGCGCGCGGCAAGCCGGTCATTGTCGCCGATACGGATTTCGGAAGTGGACACCGTGTCGTTTTCATTGATGACGGGGATCAAGCCCTTGTCGAGCAGCGCGTGGATCGTCGCGCGGGCGTTCAGATGCGAACGCCGGTTCTCCGTGTCGGACAAGGTCAGCAAAATCTGCGCGACATTGACGCCATGAATTCCGAACGCGTCGATATAGGCCTGCATCAGCGCGATCTGCCCCACGGCCGCCGCTCCCTGTTTCAATTCCAGCGTGATGGAAGAGGGGCGGGCGCCCGCGTCGATTCCCATGGCTTTGCGGCCCAGCGCAATCGAACCGCTCGTCACGATCGAAACGGATTTCCCCTGCGCGCGCAACGCCACGACATCCTCCGCCAGCGCCGCCAGCCACGCCTTCTTTACGCCCTTTTCCGGATCGACCAGAAGCGCGGAGCCGATTTTTATCACGATCGTTCTGGCACTGAAGACAATGTTTTCAATGTTCATACAGCCACTATAAACAAGAACCGGCGACCGGATAAGGACAATTGCGAAAAAATTCTCCGCGCCGCTGGAACAGCCGCCGTTTCCCTTGCTTTGGTGGGGCACCCCCCAAACAGCAAATAAAGGAGAAGAAAAATGGCACGAACGAGCAAAAAATCAGCTGCGGGCCTAAGCAGCGAAAAAAGTTCGAGTGGCCGAGGCCGCCGCTCGCAAAACATGCCCGAGCGCGACGAAGAAGGCCGTTTCATGAGCGAAAATGGCGACGATGAATCTGGCTACGACGAAAACGAGGATGACGACCGCGAAGAGCGCGGTGGAAGCCGTGGCTATCAAACGCGCGGCAGACGCCAGGAACGCTACGATTACGAAGACGACCGCCGCAATTCGCAAAATGGTCGTAACCAGGGCGGATGGTTCGGGGATTCCGAGGGCCATTCCCAAGCGTCGCGCCGTGGCTGGGACAATCCCGATCACGGCCCGTCAGGCTGGTACGGAGATTCCCGCGGACATGCCGACGCGTCCCGGCGGGGCTGGGACAACCCCGATCACGGTCCGTCAGGCTGGTATGGAGATTCCGAAGGACACTCGGAAGCCTCCCGCCGCGGCTGGGAAGACCGTGGAGGCGGAGGTGGTGGCGGACGCAACAGCCGCTCGGCAGGCTATCGCGGTGAAAGCCGTTATGACCGCGACTACGATGACCGCGGTTCGCGCGGACGGTATCAAAATGACGATGATGACCGTTCGTATCGTTCGCGGAGCAGCCGCCAGGACGATGATGGCCGGGGCTGGCACGGCGATCCCCGGGGACACGCCGAGGCTTCACGCCGAGGCTGGGAAAATCGCCGTTAAAAAAACGATGGCCGCATCAATGCGGCCATCGTTTTCTACGCCTCTTTTTCGGCGCGTGCTTTTTGGATAATATTGTTCAGCGCGAAGAGAGCCTTATCGACCCCCTCTTTTGATACGCCGGAAATCAGCAGAGGTTTCACGCCCGTTTGCTCCTCGAATTCTTTAGCGACATCCTCGGACAATTCCTTGCCCAGCGCGTCCGCCTTGTTCAGGGCCACGATCTCCGGCTTTTCGCCTAGCCCGTTGCCGTACGCTTCCAGTTCGCCGCGAATGGTTTGGTACGCCTTCGCCGGATCGTCGTCCGTAATGTCGATCAGGTGAAGGAGGACGGCCGTGCGCTCGACATGCCCGAGGAAACGGTCGCCCAGCCCATGACCTTCCGACGCCCTTTCGATCAGCCCCGGAATATCGGCGAGAACGAATTCCTTGTCGCCCGCCCTGACCACGCCGAGATTGGGGTGAAGCGTCGTAAACGGATAATCCGCAATTTTCGGTTTCGCCGCCGTGCAGGCCGCAAGGAAAGTGGACTTGCCCGCATTCGGCATCCCGACCAATCCGGCGTCCGCAATCAATTTCAAGCGCAGCCAGATGCCGCGCTCCACGCCCGGCCATCCCGGCGTCTTTTTGCGCGGCGCCTGGTTGGTGGAAGATTTGTAATGGGCATTGCCGAACCCGCCATCGCCGCCTTTCAGGAACGTGACCGTTTGCCCGGGCTCCGTGAAATCTATTAAGACGGTTTCCTGATCTTCGTCGAGGACTTCGGTTCCGACAGGGACGCGGATAATCACATCGTCGCCATCTTTGCCAAAGCGCATTTCGCCCGCGCCGTTATCGCCACCTTGCGCGCGGAAATGCTGGGTGTATCGGAAATCGATCAGGGTGTTCAGTTCCTTCACCGCCGTGAAGATCACATCGCCGCCCTTGCCGCCGTTGCCGCCGTCCGGGCCGCCATGCTCGATGAACTTCTCGCGGCGGAATGAGATCGCGCCGGGGCCGCCGTTGCCGCTACGTACATAGATTTTTGCCTGATCGAGAAATTTCATAGGGCGTATGTAGGCTTATGACCCTTGAAAATGCAAGACAAACGCGTTTTGCATAATATTTAACGGCTGTGTTACCATGCTTTATGCAACTTTACCACGCCACGCCGGGCAGACTGGCCGAAGAATACTTAACGCCGCGCACTAAAAACGTATCAATGGAGGAAAACGGCCGCGGCACGCCTGACGGATTACAGCGAAGATAATACCCCCTATGCTTTCGCCTCTTCCGGTAGCGCTTAAAGCACGATAGGCGATCCGGATTTTCACGGCGGTCTCTATGTTTTTCCGGACACCGGTTTCATCCCCTGCACGACAGGGAAGGCCGTCTCACGGAACAAATGGTCAGCCCGCATACGGTAAACCTTAAAAATGCGGACTTCGTGCCGCTGAAAAATTTCAACGACCTGATGCGCGCGTCCGTGCAGGTTTACTAGGTCGCCGACCATTACGGCCCGGATGAATTTTTGGAAGAAACACGCGGTTTAGACGACAACGGATTTTTAAAAAAGATCGGGTCTTTATGCGAAGAGGGCAAGCTTTGCTGGCTTAACGAGGAAAGATCGCTTAATCCCGTTCAATCCCTCATGCCCAGAACGGAACAGCCCCACGAAAAAACCGGCCCGTCTTTCGAGGGGCCGGCTTTTGGAATCTGATGAAACTACTCGGCGGCTTGCGGCAGAGCGTCGTTCGCGGGAACGATGTTCACGACCGGCTTGCCTTCGCGGCCTTTGGTGAACAGTACGCGGCCATCGACCAATGCGAAGATCGTGTGATCTTTGCCGAGGCCTACGTTTTTGCCCGTGTTGTATTTCGTGCCGCGCTGGCGGACGATGATATTGCCGGCGAGAACGATCTCACCGCCGTAACGTTTTACGCCAAGACGGCGGCCTGCTGAATCGCGTCCGTTTCTGGAACTACCGCCTGCTTTTTTATGTGCCATGTTCTAATCCTCCGGAAATTCTTGTTATTCTTGCTTAGGCCGCTTTGATGTCGGTGATCTCAAGGACGGTCACATGCTGACGGTGTCCTTTGGTACGGCGGTAGTTGTGGCGGCGTTTCTTTTTAAATACCAGAATTTTGTCATTCCGGATATGGGAAACCACTTTGGCGCTTACTTTTGCACCGGAATCCTTGCCCAGAGCCAGTTTTTTGCCATCGGCGGAAAAGGCTAGGACATCCAGATCCACGCTAGCGCCTTCCTTGGCGTCGAGAGATTCGACCTCGATCGTGTCATTTTTGGCTACGCGGTATTGTTTTCCGCCCGTGCGAACAACTGCAAACATGGTTCATTCCTGATATTTTGTTAATTATTTCAATGGCTTAAAGATAACTCTTCAACCGCTCATATTCGTGAGTCCGCGTAATATACGCAATTATTTTAAGGAGTCAAGAAATTAGCCGGTGGCCGTTTCGCTCAGAAGGGTGTGAAATCTGCGGATTATGGTTTCGCGCTCAAATTCCGCAGGCAGTAAAGAGGCCGCTGGAGTGTGCTTTTCCAAACTAGTAACTTTTATTATAGCTTCCTCAAAATAATCCATATTCTCAACAACTGTAAGCGCCTTCTTGTTTTCAGAATTCACGACAAATGCGATTTCGGTAATACCGCCTGATTCCTGTGTGGCTATCACAGGCGTACCGCATGCAAGACTTTCAAGTACAACATTGGGCAGGCCTTCAAAACGGGAAGGCAGCAAAAAGCAATCAGCCGCAGCAAAATAACCGTAAGGGTTCACCTTAAGGCCGGGTAAGCTAATCTTATCCTGTAACTCCGCCTTGTTAACCAAATTCTGAAGTTCCGTACGCTCCGGCCCCTCGCCAATAATGGTCAAATGCCAGGGCGCGAGCGGAGGATTTTTTGCCAAACTACTAATCAAACGGTCAAAACCTTTTTGGGGAACAAGGCGGCCGCATGCGACGAAATTAACACCTGCTTTTTTTTCTACCGGCCAGTCGCGCTCTGCTGCCTCACGAATTTTTATAACATTTATAGGGTTTCGCAAAAGATATGGCCTCATCCAGCCTTTCCCGAACATCGCCTCGAATTCCTGAAAAATGATTTCCGTAGGGCTGATAACACGATGGGAAAGGGGATATAGGAGACGATACAAGGCCTTTAAAAACCAACGGGAATGCGGATATTTTTCTATAAAGTAAGATGGCGTGATAGCCTCACGCACAAGAAATTTTGCCCTCGGAAAAAGAGGTTTCATTAGAAGAACTGCAAAATTCATATGCGCCATCGTAGAAACAACGATGTCTGGCTTAACTTTACGCATAGTCTTGTAAAGACCTGGTAGGCAGAAAATGAAACGCGATGCATTAAGACAGTATCGAGGGATATCTTGCGCGATCAGCCCGCCTAATTCTCCATCGAACCTTACCGACAAAAAAGACGGATCATACTTTTCCCTATCAACGGCATTCATAAGATTGATCAAGACCCGCTCCGCACCGCCGGAGACGAGCGCGGGCAGAATGAAAAGCAATTTTACCTTTTTATCCCTATTTTTCATGGGTAGTTAAAGATAGACTTTTATCAAGTCCTTACACAAGGTCATAATTTGGGAGCAGCGAAAGACTTTGAAGATTGTTATCTGGATATATCGCTTGGGCGGCGGCGGCGCGGAACGCGTCATGACGGACCTTGCTTCGTCTTTTGTCCGCGCTGGGCATGATGTTGATGTCTGCGTACACGGGCCGGACAATCCCTATGCGGCAGAGATCGAGGCCACTGCAAAACTTCACATTCTGACCCGCTCGTGCATCATAGAGAAATTGCGGCTCCGGACCGTGTGCAGTTTTTTTCGCCTGATCCAATTTATCCACCAAAACAAACCCGACGTTGTTTTTACGACCGGGGCAGGGCACGGGCTTCTTCTTCCCTTCGTACGATTTTTTTCCTTCTCTTCCTTTGGAACGGTTCTGCGCGAAACAAACAATCTAACAGCGCAGGCAGAAACCAGCACGCGTTTCATGACGCGCCTCGTAATTATGCTGACCGGCATTCTCTATCGCTTCAACGACTGGATTATAGTGCCATCAAAAGGCGTTGAAGATGATCTTCTGCAGCGCATACCAAGCTTGAAATCACGTATAACACGTATAGCCAATCCTATAGACGCAGCGAAGCTTCATGCGCTAGCAGAACAACCCTTGAGCATTCCCACAATAACCGATCAATCCTATATTCTTGGTGTCGGCAGGCTCGTGCCGCAAAAGGGTTTCGATGTATTAATCAGGGCGTGGGCCGAACTTTATAAAGCGCACCCTTTAAAGCTGATATTGCTGGGAGAGGGGCCGGAGCGTGGAAAGCTTTCCGCCCTTGCACAATCGTACGGTCTGGCGAGCGAACTTGTTATGCCCGGTTTTGAAAAAAATCCTTATGCCTATATGCGGCGCGCACGCCTTTTTGTACTGTCTTCTTATCATGAAGGCCTTCCTAACTCGTTGTTACAGGCATTGGCCTGCAACTGCCCCGTCGTATCGACGGATTGTCCGAGTGGGCCTGCAGAAATACTGGACAACGGAAAACTAGCGCCGCTGGTTGCCATAGGAAACAGCGCGGCGTTACTAGAAGGTATGCTTCAGGCGTTGGATTATAACGCACCTTATCCCAAATCACCGTGGGCACAGATCTCTTACAATTATTATCCTGAAAATATCAGTCGGGCTTATTTGTCGATATTCGATCATCTCGTCGAACGGCAGGGCAGGCAGGCATGAGCGTTTTATTCCCTTTCGTCGGAGATACGATCGGCGGTAGCCATCTGGCGACAATAGCTCTGATAAAAAAACTATCGGCACGTGAAACGCAAACACATGTTGTCCTACACCAGAAAGGCCCCTTGGCAGAACTTCTGGACAAGGAACATATTTCGTATGAAGTCATTTCATTCCCTCCCGTTGAAACAGGCCCGCTTCCTGCACAGATTGCAAAAGCAATCCGCGCGGGGGTTTATCTATTCCCGTGGCTCAAAAAAGAAAAGATAACAGTCGTCCATACCAACGATTTGCGCATGCATTATACCTGGTTCCTAGCGGCAAAAATGGCAGGCTGCAGGCATATCTGGCACCAGCACAGCCATGCGCCGTCTCCTCGCTTGTGGCTTTATATGGCTTTTCCTAACAAAATCCTGACGATCTCCGAGTATACGCGAACGGCCCTGCCTTCAATTTACCGACATAAAACAATGGTGATTTACAACCATTTTGAATTACCCGACGCCACTTATCAGGACAGAAAAAAATACCATCAAGCGCTGTCCGCGGAACTAGGCATTTCAGAAGATACAAAAATTATTGGATTTGTAGGAAATCTGACGGCACAAAAGCGCCCGGATTTCTTTCTCCACATGGCCGCGCATTATGGCCGGATAGAAAATGCGCCTCCGGCATATTTTGTCCTCATTGGCGCGCCGCGCGCGGAAATGCAGGACATTGTGAATCTAAAATTAAACAGCCCCGTCCTTAAAGGCCGAGCAACCTATATAGGCGCAAAGTTCCCTGTTGAAAATTATATCGCCGGTTTCGATGCGCTTGTTGCCCCTTCGTTACGGGAGGGATTGGGCCGCGTGCCTATAGAAGCCATGCTTTTAAAAACACCGGTTCTAGCTTCAGATCACGGTGGCCACAGGGAAATAATCCAGCATGGCATGACCGGAATTTTATTCGCCCCTGACAATGCCGCTGCCGCCGCACAGGATCTGGCAAACATGCTCTGCGAGCCCGTGAAGCTGGAAAAAAGGTCTTTCGAGGCATATGATTACGCATGCCGACAGTTCACCAGCCATGCTTATCTTCAAAAAATTATAGATGCCTACGCGGAATAGCTTTACGCCGCGCGCTTTTCAAGAACCAGCCATTTCATCGGCACCTTGCGGTTTTCACACACCAGCAAATGCATGCCGAGATACCCGAGATGGCCGAGTGAGGGCGCAAGCAGGGGATATAAATCGAACGGTACCGATTTCGTTTCCTCGATAACGGATGCTGTATGCGTATCTTTATAAAGATCGCTCAGAATTTTTATGCCGCCGTCAAAATCGATATTGTTGTGAGAGTGAATTTCAATCAGCATGTCGCAATTCAAGAAAGCCTGCTTTTGGCCTGTCAGAAGATCGTATTCAGCCCCCTCGATGTCAATGATGGCGAGCCCGCCCTGTTCACAGACGGCGCGATAATCAAAATCCGGCGTAATGGCATGATGCATAACATTGGTCAGGCCATTGTATCGCGCCAGCCCGTTGGCTCGCTCGATTTGCGATTTGTCTATATCATATCCGCTTACCGACATGTCGGGGCGTGAATCCTTATAATGAAAGGCGAGGCCGTTGGTGTAATAGCCTGACCCGCATCCGATATTAATCAATCTCTTTGTTTTTGCCGCAAGATTCATAATCGGCTGATTCAAGCAAGTTTCGAATGTACCGAGAAGATGGGTCGTACGGAAATTTTTCCCTGACTCTGTTTCCTGTACTTTCATGCCTTTGAACGGCCCCGACAAAACGGTTCTATGTCCTCTCGCAATCAGACCAGCGAAGACTGATTCTTCATAGGCACGGTAGAAGAAAGCAAGGCCTGACTGCTGCACCTTGAAATCGGACGCCATCAAGGAAATGGTTCTTTTTATCATTGGTTTCAGTGCATTCATTTATAAGATCCTTTTTTATAGGCGGCAGCAAGCGGCTATCGAGGCCGGAGAATGAACATTTATTGGCGAATTCATATGCGCCAATCCATCCAAGGCAAAGCCCTAGACGTCATAGAACAATAGATTCCCAAGTGAGAGGTGTTCCGGCGGCAACATCATTGGCGGCCACACGGCCTTCGATAATGTCGACGAAGCGAATGGGAATTCCTCCGCCTGGTCGAATGGAATCAAAATTGCCGCAGTCTTTGTTTTCAGCAGCAAAAACAAGTTTTTCGCCTGCTTTAATATCACGCACTACCCACAATGTGGGACGAACCGTGCGGCTGGCAATTTCTTTTTCCGTTGGGGTAAAGACAACATCGCCGTGCGTGCTAAGCGCAACCTGCCTTTCATCCTCGCTCTCGTAATTGATTTTTCCCGTTTTCTCAAAGTAGCGAATACCGTCCACCATCTTTTTAAATTCATCGGGATTCATCGAGAAGGGCCAGTCGAAACCACCTTCGCCTTTTTCGAACGACGCGCGGGCGCGATCTCGGTCCGTCGTCAGGTGGACCTCGACTATAGAGCCTCCCAGTGCGATTGCCTCAATAGGCGTTACATGCGCCATCGGCCTTGCGTAATTTTCATGATCAGCAAAAAGCGTATGATCCGACACGCCAACCGGCGTATTAAAATATTCAGCCATCACCGTCATGGTTTTCAAATTAGCCTCGTTAAAAGCGGCGGGATACCCGCTATTACAATGCAAAAGAGCCAAATCTTTACAGCCATTGGCCCGAAGCGTATCGACCGCTTCTTTCATCTCCATAAAATCCGTCATCCCGTTTGACATGATAATGGGAAGGCCCGTCTTTGCCATTTTTTCAAGAAGCTTGGTATCGACAACTTCAAAACTAGCGACCTTTAAAACCGGCACGCCGACTTCATTGACCAGAAAATCAACCGCCGTTTCATCAAAGGGGGATGAGAAGAAATGCATGCCGCGCTTCTCCGTAAATTCCTTCAATTCAAACGTCCACTCCCACGGCGTTTGCGCTTTGGTATAAAGGGCATGCAGGTCCATTTTTTCCCAAATAGTGCCCTTGGGTTTGGTTTTGAAGTTGCGGCTTATTGTGTCAGCCGTGTAGGTTTGTATCTTGACAGCATCGGCGCCCGAATCTGCGGCCGATTGAATGATTGCCTTGGCCTCATCCAAATTACCTTCATGGTTACAGGATACCTCAGCAATGATATATGCGGGGTTGCCTTTTCCTATGCGTTTGTCTGCGATTTGAATATGGGTCATAGAGATCCGGTACCTCGTTGTTCATAAATGTACGTTATAGAACATGTAGCAGCTTGAATGTCAGCCAAATAAACATGTTTTCGAGACATCACCTATGTCTCTGAAAAGCAAAGATTTATACCATTATTTCAATTTCCCGCAAATAATTTATCCGGCACGGCAAAACAATAAGAGTCCCTCATGTGTACCCGAGCGGACAAAGCCGCATTTTTCAGCGATATGAATGGAGGCCTTGTTTTCTTCCTTTATCAAAGCCTTATAACTTCCAGGATTAAGTCGAAGGAACACTGCCAGCATGGCTTCACCTATGCCGCGGCCCCGGTGTTCCGGATTCACCATCCATGACAAATAAATGCCATCATTCTTAAAATCGCGGCGGATACTGCCGACAGGCACACCGTAGGTTTCCACAACCAAAACCCGTACGGGATCGGATACCAGGATGTCGGAAAACCATTTTTCATGCGTTTCTGGAGTTATAATCTCCGTATTGATACTGAAATCACGGGTTCGCGGATCGTTGCGCCAAAGAAGAAGCTGATGGCTATCTTTCAATTCTGCGGGCCGCAATGTCATGCTTGAAAGCATATATCCTCCAAAGCGATGAGAGACCGCTCTAGCCCCATACCATCACAAATTTCAAACGAAGCCTCTGCAAGCTGATTTAGCATGTCGGGCGAAATGGCAACATTCTGAACATATTCTGCAATTTTTTCAGCACTCAATGTTTTGGCGTGCCCCATTGGAATGATCGCGCCGGCCTTTTCTAGTGCCTGAATAGTGGGGATCTGGTTGTCCGCAAGCTCTACCATCAATGTTGGAAGTCCAAGACAACATCTTTCCCAGGTGGTGGTGCCGCCGGCGCCAATGGCAATATCTGCAACCACCATAAGCGCCGCCATGTCCTGAACATCAAGATGGAGATCTGCACTATGTTGCCCCTTGCTGTTTAGAGATGAGATGGCACGGCGTACATCATCCATATTCTCTGCACCACTGCTCAAGACAACATCAATCTGTAGATTCCCGTCAGAAACCAACATCAGCCCTTCAATGATTTTCGGGACAATATTATTGTAATTTAGTGATCCAACCGCGACCAAAACACGCTTCAAAGGATTATTTTCCGAACGCCGTTTTTTTGCCTTGGCGCGTGCCATGGCAAATTGCGGTCGCAATAACATGTATTGCGAGCCTGTAATAATACGACATCCCGCTGGCGTAAGGTTTTGGTAATCAACGGCAGAGCGCCCATATGTCTGATCAATCAACAAATCGCAATCATGAAGACGGTCTGCCAAATCATCGAGCACGGCAATTTTTCCAGACCATGCGCGGGCGGCGGACTCATAAGCAGAATCCAGGCCATAGTGATCGACAATCAAAAGATCGGTTTTTAAGGCCCCAGTTTCCTCAGGCTCAATTACTTCAAAACCGCTGATCGCCAGCATCGACACGGCTTTCAAGGTATCTTTCGAACAGGTAAAAATACAATGCCAGCCGCGGGTTTTCAGCCCTTCTGCCAATGTCAGGCATCGCATGATGTGCCCTGATCCAATGGTAGAGGAGGCGTCGCTGCGAAAGACAGCCGTCAAAGGGGCATTCATGCCCATATTCTTTTCCTTACCAGATTGTCCATCCACCATCTACCTGAAGGACTTGCCCCGTTACACGCCCTGCCGCCTGATCGGAAAGCAGGAACAGCGCAGCACCGGGGAGATCGGAAGACTCAAGCATACCTTGTTGCGGGCATAGAGCGGCATAACGTTTTTCAAAATCTGCATCCGCGCGGCCTTTGATGCCGCCATACGCAATAGCATTAACGCGAATATTTTTGTCGACAAGGCGAACCGCCATCTCGCGTGTAAGATGCGCCTCCGCCGCCTTAGAAACGTTGTAATGAATAGGCGCCGCCGCCTGATTTCCATTATAGAGAGAGAGGTTTCCTGCCGTTATTCCATAGATGGATGTTATATTAATGACAGACTTTAACCCGCCCAAATCTGTCAAACGCATCGCCAGATCGAAAGGAACGATGACAGACGACATATACTCACGCTGCCACTGTTCCTGGGAAGGCCGGCCAGAATCAGTTTTAAGGTTCCCGGAATCGCGGAAATTATTGATAAGATGATCGACCGCAATCCCAGCCTTCTTTAGAGAATCTATCAAAGCCGCAACACCGCCTTCTTCCAGAAGATCCGCGCTAATTGTCTCTGCACCATCTACGGAGCTCCCCTGACGCGAAGTCGTAACCACGCGGTACCCGGCCATATCCATAGCGGAAATAAGGGCTCTCCCTACAACGCCTGTGCCGCCTGTGATCAATACAGTCTGTTTCGTCATCTTGATCTCTTTATAACACCGCGCCCATTTCAATCAGGCGCATACAGGTTAACGTCTCATCTTTCGGTATTACCCGCTTGTCCGTCTTTACGGACTCCAAAAACGCGGCAAGCGCGCCCCGAAAGGCATAAAACATATCACCAATGACTACATGATCCCGTAATCCGTCTTTATATTCAAATGTAAATTCGATCTTTCCGGTGCTCAGTCCCGTAGCTTCGATATGAATCTCGCAATTGTTGAGAATTGCATTCACTTTTGCACCGCTCTCGTTCCGGGCAGCGTTTATTATCTTCGGGTCGCCACTGCCTAAAATGGCGACAATCGGCTCCACAATATGAATAGCATAAAGGGACCAGCTTTTGGGCGTAAAGGCTTCTATTTTGACAATGTCTTGCGCGCGCTTTTTAATGCTATCCAGTTCCCGCGCATACCGCAGGGCAGAGCAGGTGTAAATTTGTGCCTCGCGCTGCTCCAATGCATAAAGTAACTCCGCATCTGAAACAGTGTTGGCCAAAGGCTTGTCGACATAGACAGGCAGGCCGGCATCCAGAAAAGGCTGCGCAAATTTTCGATGATTTTCATGGTCGTCGCGGGCGAGCAAAAGAGCGTCGATTTGTCCGATCATGTCATTGGGTGTGTCAACCACATAGTCTATAAGCGATGCTTTGGCGACATGTTCGGATATCGCGCGCTCCTGCGTCCAGATGTGGGTGACACGCGCTCCTTTAATGAAATCGTCGGGATATATCTGTTTACCCAGATAATCAGGAATAACCGGAAAGGGGCAAGATTCCATCGCCTTCCTGTCATACCCGTTAATAATGGCCGACCAGGAATAGGGGTGGCCGTTGCCCGGACTCATGCCGATGACGCCAAGCCTGATCATGCGGAACCCCTTTTCCAGTTACGCGGATCAATTATATCCAGCGATTCCGTTTTAAAGCACTCCCAATTCTTAATAGAAAGTTCCTTATCGCCGTTGGCAGCCTGTAGAATCTCTTTAAGCTGCGCTGGCGAATCCACGCCGACGACCCATCGGTCGACCAGTTCTTTTTGCGCGAAATCACGCGCAAACGACAGGCAAATCTCCATTCCCGTTGCTTTTTGCGCCATTACCGCCTTTTCAATGTCCGCAAAGCACGCATGATTGTCTTTCATAAAATCCGGAAGTGTTTCGGGCAGATTTATCAGGATACCTTGCAGAAAAAGAGAGCGCGCGTAAAACTCTATCTTCTTTTCTTTTTTTACCTTTTGGACATCCGCCCTCAAGAACCTTTGGTCCAAAAGATTACAGGGAACCTGAACAATGTCGGGCGTGAATCGATCGGCAACTATTATAAATTCTTCGGGCGTATATACGGAAACGCCTATCTTGTCAGTCAAATTACGCTCACGAAGCGCTTCAAGCGCATCCCAGATACCTCGACCACCCGCCCCCAAAAGGCTTTGCACATTATGGATTAATACGGCGTGCACGGACTCCCGGTTTAAACGGCGAAGGCTGTCTTCGCAATCTTTCAAAAGCTTGTCTGGGTGGTCCGGTTCAGCGGAAATTTTTGTGATAATGAAAGGGGCATCTCCAGAAGGCAGGACAGCACCCAAGACCAGCTCGCTATCACCATACAGGCGCGCCGTATCAAAAAAATAAACCCCGGATTGCATAGCGAGATCGACAATATCTTGCGCGATTCCGCCTTCAACCGGCCCGTCCTTGTTGCATACTCCGTAAGCCTGGCCGAACTGCGCCGTGCCGATAGCAAGAGGGATCATTCGCCCCCGCAAATCTCTTTAAGGGTTTCCACAACATAGGCAGCATCGCTGTCTTCCATTTTGGGGAACAGGGGAAGGGAAAGCGTATGTTCATAATAATGGCTAGCGCCAGGAAGGTTTTGTTGGCCATAGAGACCTGTATAATAAGGCTGACTGGAAACCGGAATGTAATGCACTTGCGTTCCTATGTTCCGTTCGCGCAAACGCGTCATAAGTTCAGCACGAGTCATGCCAAGTTTTTTAAAATCAACCCGCACTGCATAAAGATGCCAGGCAGGATCTTCCTTGCTCACCCTTTGCGGAGGCAAAATGACGGGGGCAAGATCCGCCAAAAGAGTGTCGTATATGTCCACAATCGCACGGCGGCGCAAAATAAAACGATCAAGCTTTGCAAGCTGCGAGAGTCCAAGCGCACACTGAAAATCGGTTACACGGTAATTATAACCGATATTTTCCATCGTATAAAACCAAGGACCTTGTTCCGGCTTTTGCTCCATGCCGTGCCCGCGCAGGGTACGCATCTTTTTCGCCATGGCGTCATCGTTGGTCGTAATGGCTCCGCCTTCGCCTAGCGCGATCGTCTTGACGGGATGGAAGGAAAATATCGACATATGCTCGTAAATTCCTGCGCCGACAGGCAATCCGCTTGATATACTACCGACGGCATGGGCTGCATCGGCGATCATGATCATGCCGCGTTTGTCGCTGATCTCGCGCAATGCCTTCAGGTCTGCCGTCTGTCCTGTCAGATGCACAGGCAAAATTGCCTTAATTTTTTTACCCGGATTTTTTTCTATAGTGGCAAGCGCGTCCTCGGGACGCATCAGGCCGGTAGAGGGATCGACATCCGCGAACAAAACATCGGCACCGCAATAGCGCACGGCGTTGGCTGTCGCCAAAAATGTTACAGACGGAACGATCGCATAATCGCCTTCTCCAAGGCCGGCCGCCAGGCAAGCCAGGTGGAGCGCATGCGTTCCATTCCCGACAACGATGCAGTGTTTGGCCCGCACGACCTTGCAGAATTCTTTTTCAAATTCGGCAACTTTCGGCCCTGTGGTCAAATAATCGCTAGACAACGATTCCGCAACGGCAGCTATGTCATCCGCCTCAATAGTCTGACAACCATAGGGGAGAAAGGGTCTGTCCGCTTGTAGCTCCACCGCTGGCTTCATTTTACGGCATATCCGCTATCGGCCAGCATGAATTGTAAACCGGCTGCATCGAGCCACTCACTATTGTTATCGCTGCTATAGGAGAAGTCTTCGGGCACGTTTTTCGCACCGCTTTTGACGAGAGCATTGCTGTTCCAGAACAAAAAGACAGGCTCGATAATATAACGGTCTTCCAGCTCCAGCGTA
>DASTUM010000169.1:0-12491 GCA_035759665.1 Micavibrio sp. | reverse complement strand
CGCGAGCGGGAAGATAAATTCTTGCATAGTGGTATCTTGTTGATTTTCTTCGATAAACTTACTCAGTGGATGAAAAAAGCGGCGCAACAAGCGGCCCATATTCTGGCCCATTTTGCGTCCTACGAGGTCGAGCGCCTGGATGCCGTTGGTGCCTTCGTAAATCTGGGCGATGCGGGCGTCCCTTGCATATTGTTCGACCCCGTATTCCCAGATATAGCCGTGCCCGCCGTGAATCTGGATTGCGTGGTTGGCGATTTCGAATCCCATGTCGGTCTGGTACGCCTTGACGATCGGCGTCATCAGGGCGACGAGGTCTTCGGCTTCCTCGCGCACATGGGGGTCGGGATGTTTTTCGGATTCGTCGAGCGCCATGCCGACCCAGAGCGAGAGCGCGCGGCAGCCTTCGGTCACGGCCTTTGAAATAAGCAGCATGCGGCGCACGTCCGGATGGACGATGATCGGGTCGGCGGGTTTGTCCGGCGCTTTCGTTCCCGTGAGCGAGCGCATTTGCAGGCGGTCTTTCGCGTAGGCGAGGCCGTTCTGATACGAGACTTCGGCAAGGCCCAGCCCCTGCATGCCGACGCCGAGGCGCGCGGTATTCATCATAGTGAACATGGCGCGCAAGCCCTTGTGCGCCTCGCCAACGAGCCAGCCTTTGGAGTCTTCGAAATTGATGACGCAGGTGGCGGACGCCTTGATGCCCATCTTGTGTTCGATGGAACCACAGGTGACGGCGTTGACGCCCATCGTATCGGGCAGGAATTTCGGCACGACGAAAAGGGAGATGCCCTTCACGCCTTCGGGCGCATCGGGAAGCTTTGCCAGAACGAGGTGGATGATGTTTTCAGTGAGATCGTGTTCGCCCGCCGAGATAAAGATTTTCGTGCCCGTGATATTGTAGGACCCGTCGCCGTTCGGAACGGCCTTGGTGCGGATCAGGCCGAGATCGGTGCCGCATTGCGGTTCGGTAAGGCACATCGTGCCCGACCATTCGCCCGTGACGATTTTGGGGAGGTAGGTGTCTTTCAGCTCCTGCGTGCCGTGAAGATAGAGCGCGTTGTAGGCACCCTCCGACAAGCCCGGATACATGCCGAACGACATGTTGGCCGAACACACCATTTCGTTGATCGCGAAGCCCACGGTGGCGGGAAGCCCCATGCCACCGTATTTCGGATCGGCCACCGCGCCGCACCAGCCCGCTTGCGAGAAAGCATCGTAGGCCTCCTTGAATCCCTTGGGCGTGCGGACGTTGCCGTTCTCCCAGGTGCAGCCTTCCTTGTCGCCCGATTGATTCAACGGGAACAGGACTTCCTCGCAAACCTTCGCCGCTTCTTCGAGAATCGAATCGATCATGTCCGGAGTCGCGTCGCCGTAGCCCGGAAGTCCGGACAGTTTCTCATCGCCAAGCACATCGTGGAGCACGAATTTCATATTCTCGAGAGGGGCGTTATAGACAGGCATTTCAATCTCCTAGGGAATCAGCACCGAAACGGTCATAAATGATAATAGATCAAAATACTTAAACGACTATTGAAAAGTGAGCGAATGGGGCGTATTTCTTGCAGAGCAATACATAATTGCGGAGGATGTTATGGCTGATCTCGACCCCCTCTTACTGGCGCGAATACAATTCGCCTTCACGCTTTCCTTTCATATCCTGTTCCCGGCGTTCACGATCGGCCTTGCGAGCTGGCTCGCCGTGGTCGAGGGGCTATGGCTCAAGACGAAAAATCCCGTCTATCAGGAGCTTTATAAATTCTGGGTCAAGATTTTCGCCGTTTGTTTCGGCATGGGCGTCGTGTCCGGCATCGTGATGTCGTACCAATTCGGTACGAACTGGTCGGTGTTTTCGGATCGCACCGGCAACGTGATCGGGCCGCTTCTGGCCTATGAGGTTCTGACCGCTTTCTTTCTCGAATCTTCGTTTCTGGGCATCATGCTGTTCGGCTGGAACCGCGTGTCCAACAAGATGCATTTCGCCTCGACGGTCATCGTGGCGATCGGCACCTGCATTTCGGCTTTCTGGATTCTCTCGGCTAACTCCTGGATGCAAACGCCGCAGGGATTCACGGTCGCCGAAAACGGCGTGTTTTTCCCAGCCGACTGGATCAAGATCATTTTCAACCCGTCCTTCCCGTACCGTCTTGCGCATATGCTCACGGGGACATTCCTGACAACCTGTTTCGTCATCGGCGGGGTCGGCGGGTGGTATCTCTTTAAAGGGCGCCATGTCGAACATGCGCGCATCATGCTGGGCATGGCGGTGTGGTTCGCTTTTATCGTCACGCCCCTCCAGATCGTCATCGGCGATCTGCACGGGCTGAACACGCTCAAGCACCAGCCCTTGAAAATCGCGGCGATGGAAGGCCTTTGGGAGACGGAAAAAGGCGCGGGCCTGCTCCTGTTCGGATGGCCCGACGAGGAGGAAGAGGTCACGAAATACGCGGTCGGGATACCCAAGGCGGGAAGCCTGATCCTCACCCACAGCCCCGACGGCGAAATCAAGGGGCTGAAGGAATGGGGGGAGGATGACCGCCCGCCGGTCGCGATCGTCTTCTGGTCGTTCCGCGTGATGGTCGGGATCGGGATGCTGATGCTCTTCACCGCCGTGACGGGCGCGTTCCTGTTCTGGCGCAAAAAGCTTTTCGAGGCGCGGTGGTTCCATGGATGGTGCGTGGCGATGATCCCGTCGGGTTTTATCGCCGTCCTCGCCGGATGGTTCGTCACCGAGGTCGGGCGGCAGCCATACACGGTTTACGGCGTTATGCGCACGAGCGAGAGCGTATCGCCTGTCCTGCCCGAATATATCGCGCTGTCGCTGATGATCTTCATCATCGCCTATACTGTCATCTTCGGGGCAGGAAGCTATTACATCGTCAAACTGATCCGAAACGGCCCGCAGCAGGTCGCCGACGCACCGGACCGCCGCTCGACATACGGATCGCACGGCGTGGAAACCCCCGTCATCGTCGGCGATCACGACGCATCCACAGGAGGACAGCCATAATGTTTAGCTTCGAGCATATCATCGATCTGCCGCTGGTCTGGGGCGCGATCATCGCCACGGCCGTCCTCCTCTACGTCCTGCTCGACGGGTTCGATCTCGGCGTGGGTATCCTCTTCCCCTTCGCGCCGGACGACAAAGCGCGCGACAAAATGATGAATTCCATCGCGCCGTTCTGGGACGGTAACGAGACATGGCTGGTGCTCGGCGGCGGCGGGCTGTTCGCGGCTTTCCCGCTCGCCTATTCCATCGTCATGCCGGCGTTCTACGTGCCGATCATCCTGATGCTGATCTGCCTGATCTTCCGCGGCGTCGCGTTCGAGTTCCGGTTCAAGGCGGACACATCCAGGCGCTTATGGGATTATGCCTTCCATTTCGGCAGCCTCGGCGCGACGTTTTTGCAGGGCATGATCCTGGGCGGGATCGTGCAGGGCATCCGGATCGAGGGGCGCGAATTCGCGGGCGGGCCGTTCGACTGGCTCACCGGGTTTTCCATGATGACGGGGCTGGGCGTGACGGCGGGATATGTGCTCCACGGCGCGACATGGATGTATATGAAAAGCGAGGGCGAATTGCAGGACTGGGCGCGCCGGTGCGCCAAGTATGTATTCCTGTTCGTTCTCGGTTTCATGGGCATCGTCAGCCTGTGGGTGCCGTTCCTGAACGAACATCTGTACGGGCGCTGGTTCGGCGGCAACAATATGTACTATCTGGCGCCCATCCCGGCGCTGACCGGCCTGCTTTTTATCGGGCTGTGGCGCGCGCTCGCGAAGCCGCAGGCGGGCAAGGCCGACTGGAAGCCGTTCCTTTACGGCCACGGCCTGTTCCTGATGGGATATCTGGGCCTTGCGGTCAGCCTGTGGCCCACCATCGTGCCTTACGACGTGACGCTGGAACAGGCGGCGGCCTCGCCCGCCTCGCTCTCACTGCTGCTGGTCGGCACCGCGATCATGCTGCCGCTCATCCTCGGCTATACGGGCTGGTGCTATTACATCTTCCGCGGCAAGACCGATGACAAGCACGGCTACTAAATCCAGGCTCAGGCAATGGGCGTGGTTCATCGGGCTGTGGCTCGCAGGGTTTTTCGCGCTCGGCGCGATCAGCCTCGTGATCCGCGCGGTCATGAATATTGGATAGTCATTTCTTCGGCGGCTTGTCTTCGCGCATCATGAACTGGATGTTGTCGCGCACCTTGCCGGGATCGGCGGCCTTGATCTGCGCCTTGGCCTTTTCGATGGCGGAGGCCTGTTTCTTCATCATCGCCTCGCGGATTTTATCGAGCGTCTCGTCACCAATTTCGGCCCGGGCGGCGGCCATGGAAGCTTTGGCCTTCGCAATGATTTCCTCACGGCTGGGCCTGGCGGCGGCGTCTTTTGCGGGCTTTGCGCCGTCTTTCCCCGTTTTCTTCTTCCAGAACATCCCGTTCCCTTTGCTGTAAGACCAAAGAATTAAAGCATTTTTAACCCGGATAAGCGACCCTGTTCTTTGATATTTTAACCCCTTCAGGGATGCGCATTCCATGTCCGAAGCACCGCAGCTCAAAACCGTGGGTGAGCCTGCCGCCGGTTACAACGACCTGAAATATTACTTCGCCGGACTCAACACGCTGTTTTCGATTCGCGGCATGCTGGCGATGGACATGATGACCGCGATGCCGCAGGGCGGCTTGAACCGCCGCCTTCTGGATATTTCCGCGATAACGAAGCGCATTTACGCGGAGACGACGACGAACGCCGTCACGCGCCTGCTCGGCCAGGTCGAAGAACAGGCGCAGGCGAACGAAGGCGATTGGAGCGAATGGGATCTGGCCAACCTGCGCGAGATGCGCCGAATCCATTCGCACCTGTCCGCTTTGCCGCCCGACATCTACATCGCCTCGGTGCAAGTAGCGAGCGAGGGGCGCAAGCGCCACGCCGCCGCCGCGGGCCAGAGCTGGAAAGACATCCAGCCTTATATTTCGCAGGTCGTCGATCTGTACCGCCGCATCGGGGAGTTAAAGCAGAAGAAATTCAACGTGAAGTCGCCTTACAAGGCGCTTTTGCTCGGTTACGCCAGCGACATCTCGATACAGCAGATGGATGCGCTTTATGATTCCCTGCTGGAGCCGCTTGCGGATATACGCGACCGGGCGATCGAGAAGGAAAAAGGATTGAAGCCGCCCATGCCGCTCGACGGCGATTTTTCGCGCGGCGACCAGATGTGGCTGAACAAGACCATTCTGGAGATCATGGGATTCGATTTCAGCCGCGGCACGCTGCAGGTCACGGGTCTCTCGCCGATGGCGGGCGGGTCGCCGGACGATGTGCGCATCCTTGTCCGATGCGGCGATTCGGATACGTTCCTCGATTCGATGGAAGACACGCTCTATCAGGGCGCGCGCGGGCTTTACCTGCAAAACCTGCCGCAGGACTGGGCGACGCAGCCGGTGGGGCAGGATCTGGGATCGCTCATAATGAACGCGCAATCGACCTTGTACGAAACCATCATCGGCCGCACACCGCAATTCTTCGATTTCATCTCGACGCGCGCTGAAGGTGTGTTCCGCCAGTTCCGCAACAAATCCTTCGAGCCGGAGAATCTTTACCGCCTGCGCAAGATCATCAACCCGACCGTCAGGCGCAACGACGCCGACGAACTGACCAAGGTTTTCCACGACGTTATGCGCTATCACATCGAGCGCGACCTTATCAACGGGGCGCTGGACGTGGCCGATCTCCCCGAAAGATGGAACGAGGAAAGCCGCAAATATCTGGGCATCGCGCCGGAGCACGTGAGCGAAGGGCCGCTGCAAAACCCCGACCTGTTCACGGGGCGATTCGGCTTTATCCCGACCAACACGCTGTCCCATATCATGGCGGCGGCGCTGCATGACAAGCTGTTCGAGGAGATGGACGATCTCCCCACGATGATCGCCTTCGGCGACCTCAGGCCGATCAACGCGTGGCTGAAGAAGAACATCCATGCCAGGGGCCGCAGCACGGGCAGCATCGAGCTGGTCGAGGCGCTGACAGGCAAGGCCTTGTCGGCGGCCCCGCTGCTCCGGCATCTGGAGCGCCGGTATCTGAGCGACAGACGGTAGGAGGCGGAGATTGGATATTGGAAGTTGGAGATTGGGTGTATTATCCTGATTTCTGATTTCTAACCTCCAATAACCAATCATCCAGATGAACTACCGCCATATCTATCACGCAGGGAATTTCGCCGATGTCATGAAGCATCTGGCGGTGGCGCTCGTCATCGATTACCTGAAAAAGAAAGAGGCCCCGTTTTGCGTGATCGACGCGCATGGCGGCATCGGGCAGTACGACCTGACATCGGTTCAGGCGCAAAAGACGATGGAATGGCAAGCAGGCATCGGGCGGTTCGCAGGGTTGCGGGACATGCCGGAAGATTTCGCGCTTTATTACGACCAGGTGAGAGGCAGTTTGGCGGACGGGTTTTATCCGGGCTCGCCTTTGATCGCGGCGGATATGCTGCGCGAAGGCGACAGGCTTATCGCCAACGAGCTGCATCCGGACGATTACGAGACGCTGAGGGGCGCGCTCGCGCGCCGTCGCAATGTGCGGGTGACGCATATGGACGCCTATGAATGCATCCGCGCCCATATTCCCCCGGAGGAAAAGCGCGGATTGGTTTTGATCGACCCGCCGTTCGAAAAGACGGACGAGTTCCAGACCTTGATCCGGCAGATGCAGGAATGGAAAAAGAGATTCGCGGGCGGCGTTTTCATGATCTGGTATCCCATCAAGGCGCATCTGGCGGTGGACGAGATGAAAGGCGCGGCGGTCGCGCTCGGCCTCCATCGCACATGGTGCGCCGAAACGCTTTTGCATCCGCGCCGGCAGGAAGGCACGTTCAACGGCTGCGGCCTGATCGTCTTCAACGCGCCCTACCAGGTGCCCGAGAGATTCGAGGCGATGCTGCCCTTTCTGGGCGAGAAAATGGAGCTGGCGGAGACGCAGGCCGCGTGGCTTACCCCGGCCTGAATGCTACTGTCCCGCCCGCCCGGAAAAACAGGCGGATTTTTTGTTGCAAGAATGCAACAGTCGTACAAAGACCAACCATAAGAAACGGCGGATTTCCGCGGGTTCCAGAGGCCGCGCCGGAAAATGCGCGCCGCAGTTCTTTTCATCATCATCGGCGCTCATTGACTTTAAGAGCCACTCATTCATATTTGCCCACGGTTTAACTCATTTGTTGGGAGATTTATAAGAGATGACCAAATTCACAAAAATCGTTGCCGTCCTGGCTGTTGTTGTATCCCTTGCTGCCTGCAGCACGGGCCATGCCCAGAATGAAAGCGTCGTTCACGGCGATTCAACGTTCTCGCGCGCACAATCCAAGTAATTGGGTTCGCACGAATTTAAAAAGCCGCCTCAACGGGCGGCTTTTTTATTGTCGTTGTCATTCTAAAGGAGCGTTAGCGACTGAAGGATCTCCAGATCCTTCGCGGAGTTGACTCCGGCGAAAGCCGAAGCTCAAAATGACATCAATTACGCAGGGGTTTGCCCTTTTCCAGCATGTGTTCGACGCGTTGAATCGTGCCGTCATTGTGGATCAGCTTCATGAATTCCTCGCGCTCGAGACGGTAGAGGTCTTCCTCGGTCACAGGCTTGGTCCAGTCAGCCTTGTCACCGCCGGACAGAACTTTGGCCACGGACGCCGACACGGTGACGTCGTAGGGCGTCGCCTTGCCGTTCTTGCGCATGTCGGCCACGGCCATGTCGAGCGCGACCTTGCCCGTCGGGCCGGGCAGGCGGATTTCGACGGCGGGTTCGGGCGCCTTGTAATCCTTCGCCAGCGCCAGCGCTTTTTGTTTGGCGTCGAAGAGGAGGCGGTCGCGGTTCATCGTGATGCCGTCGGTCTTTTTCAGGTAGCGCAGTTCTTTCGCTTCCTGCGCGGATTTGGCGACCTTGGCCAGCGCGATGGTTTCGAAGGCTTTGCGCACAGCCCCCATCGGCGTGTTTTTGGGCGAGAACCAGAGTTTGCGGCCGCCGGTGTTTTTATCAAACTGCTCGCGCTCTTCCTCCTGATAGCGCAGCAGCATTTCCTTGCAGCCGCCCCAGCCGGGGATCAGGCCGACGCCGACTTCGACGAGGCCGCAATAGGTTTCGGCGTGCGCCTGCACATGGTCGGCATGCAGCAATATCTCGCAGCCGCCGCCGAGCGCCATGCCCGAAGGCGCGGCCACGACGGGGAACGGCGCGTATTTGAGCGCCTTGTAGATTTTCTGGCCGCCGGAAACGAGTTCCTCGATCTGCGGCCAGAGGGCGATGTTCATGGCGAACAGGGCGAGGCCGAGATTGGCGCCGGCGGAGAAGTTCGAGCCTTCGTTGTAGATGACCATGGCTTTGTATTGGCCATCGCCTTTGCCGATCAGTTTGATGGCCTGGCTGTAGGCTTCGAAGACCTGGTCGTCGAGCGCGTTCATCTTGCCGGTGAATTCGACGCATAGGACGCCGTCGCCGATATCCCATACGGAAGCGGACGCGGTTTTAATCAGCGGTTTCGCGCCCAGCTTGATGTCGGAGAGCAGCAGGACGCCGTCGGCGCGCGGCACGGCATAATATTTTCCGTCGGTGCCGAAATAATGCAGGCGGTCGCCATCTACCTTGTAGAAAGAGCCGTCGCCGACTTTTTCGATCAGTTTGGGAACGGCGATCCCCTCTTCCTTCAGCTTCGCGGCGAACCACGCGGCGCCGAGATCGTCGATCATTTCGAACGGGCCTTTTTTCCAGTTGGTGCCGAGGCGCATGGCTTCGTCCACCTCTGCCACGGAGTCGGCAATGTCGGGTACAAGGGAGGCCGCATAGGCCAGCGTGTCGCGCAGAACTTTCCAGGCGTATCTGCCCCCTTCGTCGTCGGATTCGACGACGGCGCGAAGGCCCTTCTTGCCAGCCTCCATGGACGGCAGCTTGGGCTTGTCGGCTTTCACATATTGGGATTCATCGAAAGGCGCGGCGGAGAGACGCAAAGCCTGTTTCACCTTGCTGCCGTCCGGGTGCAGGCGGTAGAAGCCGCCCTTGCCTTTGCGGCCCGTATAGCCCGCCTTGATCATGCCTTCGATGAAGGCATAGTCCTTGTAGATTTTGCGGTAGGAGTCATCCTTGGGCAGCGTCGAAAGCAGCGAGTCCGCGAGGTGCGGCATCAGATCCACGCCGACGAGGTCGATCAGGCCGAACACGCCCGTCTTGGGAATGCCGACGGGCTTCGACAGAACGGCGTCGGCGACTTCGACGGAAACATCATCGGCAACGGCAACGTTGAGTGCGCTCTGCATGAAGAAGGTCAGGATGCGGTTGACGATGAAGCCCGGCGTGTCCTTGCAGCGAACGACGCCCTTGCCGAGTTTGATGTCGCAGAAATCGACGACGTCCTTGACGATTTTCGGATCGGTGTCCTTGCCGGTGACGATTTCGAGAAGGCGCAGGTAGCGCGGCGGATTGAAAAAGTGCGTGATGAGGAAATTCTTCTTCACGTCCTTGGACAATGTTTCGGTCAGCATTTCCAGCGGGATGGTCGAGGTGTTCGAGGAAAGGATCGCGCCTTTCTTCATATGCTTCGCGAGCTTTTCATAGGTCGCGTGCTTGATTTTCAAATCTTCCAGGACGACTTCGACGATCCAGTCGCACTCCTCCAGGAGTTTCAGATCGTCTTCGAGGTTGCCGGGCGTGATGAGTTTGGCGTTCTTCGGCGACATCAGCGGCGCGGGATCGGTTTTGAGCATTTTTTCGATCGCGCCTTTTGCGATTTTGCTGCGGTCTTCGCCCTCGCCCAGAGTCTTCGGTACGATGTCGAGCAGAACGACGGGAATGCCCGCATTCGCCACCTGCGCGGCGATGCCGCTTCCCATGACGCCGGAACCGATGACGGCAACTTTTCCTATACCCATGTGCGGCAAAATCCTTAGCATTATTAACCTGAACGATCATAGCGCGAAAAGGTTAAAAAGGCAGGCCTAGTTTTGATTATTTTCAGGGGTATGAGCCATATATTCCCGCGTCTGTGAAAAGAGTTTTTCCAGAATGGAGAGGGTCGTTTCCATCTCATCGAAAATGGCAGGCAGGGTCTTGAAGCGGTCTTGCAGGGCGCGGGCGGGTACGAGAACGGTGTCTTCCTGCGCCTTGGCGGTGGCGGGATCGGCTTGCGGGCGGGCCGACAGCGAAAGAAGTTTCGCGTGCTGGATAATCAGCGCCTCTATGGAACCGATGCGGCCCAGCATATAGCCCTGATGCAGCAGCGCCTGGTATTTGAAGACCATGTATGGGACGTTGTATTTGTCCAGGAACCGGTTAACCTTCGCCTCGTCTGCCTGCAGGAACATGATTATAAGGGGCAGTTCGCCCGTGTGCAGCATCAGCCCGTCCTGAGCCTGCAATTCGCCCGCGTTTTTTTCGGCCAACGCGATCAGGGCGTCGCCCGCCTGTTTGAGCGCGTCATGGGGCCAGCGGGACGTGATCGCCCGCGCGTCGTCGAATTTCCGCTTGCGGAGCGCGCCTTTGAAAAGAATAAGTTCGTGGTCGCCCGCATGACCCATCAGGCGCGGAAGGTCGCCCCCCAGCGATTCCATCAGCGGGTCGAAACCGCGCAGCAAGTTCCGCGCGCGCTCCAGCCGCAGGCGTTTTTCCATGATGATCTTTCGTTCGCGGTGCGCCCGCTGCAGCAAGGGGCCCGTTTCATGGCCGACGTCGAGTTTTTTCGTGATGTTGTTCACGCGGTAGCCTTGGGCGAAATGAGAGAGGGTCTTGCGCGATTGGATCAGCGCGCGGTTGAGTTCGAGATAACACAGCGCATAGCGCACGAAATTCTTTTCGAAAGCGGAGAGCAGCATACGCGCCTCGCGGCTGTTTCCCTGCGACGCGGCGCAAGGCTCGATATCGTCGTGGCGGTCCGCTTCTTCTTCCTGCCATACATGCATCAGGGAAAAATAATCGCGGCAAAGGCGGCGGAGGTCGGCTTCGCATTTTGAAAGGGAGAGCGGATCGCTGATTTTTTCGGCCGTCTTGATCTGGCGCCACAGGTCGGCGTAGAAATGCCGCGCCTGCGTTTCGCGCGAAATGCCATGCACGGCAAAGGCATATTCCAGTTGTTCGCTGTCCAAAAGCTGCAACGTCAAACCCCGATCAGAATACGTGGATACCCAGCTTCGACTCTATCAAAGGCGGGTAAATATTTATTAATCTTTGGATAAAATTTTATCTATCGCCGGGAGCAAAAACCCCGCATTTGCGGGGTTTTTGAAGGTTATTCAGCGGCTTCCAGCACCAGCGCGACGCCCTGGCCGCCGCCGATACACATGGTGGCGAGGCCGTATTTTTTCTTCTCGCGCTTCAAAAGACTCGCCAGCTTGCCGGCGATGCGCGCGCCGCTTGCCCCCAGCGGGTGGCCCATGGCGATGGCGCCGCCGTCGAGATTGAGTTTTTTAGGGTCGATGCCGAGGTCTTTTATCACTGGAATCGATTGCGCGGCGAAGGCTTCGTTCAATTCGACGATGTCGATGTCGGAAATTTTCAGACCGGCTCGGGCCAGAGCCTTTTGCGAGGACGGCACGGGGCCGATGCCCATGATCTCGGCGGCGCAACCGGCGACGCCGACGCTGACGATGCGCGCGAGGATCGGCAGCTTGTTCTTGCGGGCGTAGTCTTCGGAAGCGACGAGGACGGCGGCGGCGCCGTCGGTGAGCGGAGAGGCCGTTCCCGCCGTCACGGTGCCGTTTTCATCGAAGGCGAGCTTTAATCCGGCCAGTCCTTCCGCCGTGGTATCGGGGCGGATGGTGCCGTCTTCGGTCACGCCGTTGATGGGAACGATTTCATCCCTGAATTTGCCGCTCTCACGGGCCTTCGCGGCCTTGGCGTGCGATTGGACGGCGAAGTCTTCCTGCTCCTTGCGGGAGACCGAGTATTTTTTGGCGAGGTTCTCCGCGGTTTCGCCCATGTTGATATAGGCCTGCGGATAGGTTTCCGCGAGCTTGGGGTTCGGCATCGGGTTGAAGCCGCCCATCGGAATGCGCGTCATCGATTCGACGCCGGCGCAGATGAACACATCGCCCGCGCCCATTTGAATGTAGCCGGCGGCCATTTGCACCGTGGTCAGCGACGAGCCGCAGAAACGGTTGACGGTCGCGCCCGCGACGGAGGCCGGAAGCCCCACGATCTGCGCAACGATGCGGGCGAGGTTGAAGCCCTGCTCGGCTTCGGGGAAGGCGCAACCCATGAGGATGTCCTCGATATCGGCCTCTTTCACGCCCGTTTCCTTGATCAGGACCCGGATAACCTCGGCAGCCATGTCATCGGGCCGGACGGAGGCCAGCGCGCCCTTTCCAGCAGGGTGAAAGGGGCTGCGCTTATAGCCGCAGATGACGACGGGTTTTTGCATGGAAGATCCTCCTGGTCCCAATATCGTACTGCACAAAAATGACAATACTCTTAAGACTTTAATAGATAAATGGGGAGGCGGGCAACGGGTTTCAACCCCCTTCGTTTTTTTG
>DASTUM010000168.1:0-7009 GCA_035759665.1 Micavibrio sp. | reverse complement strand
GAAGGTCAGGTTGACCGGCATTTCAAAGGCGCGGACAGGTTCCAGCGCCTTTTTCACATCGGTCTTCCCTGCAGCATTTTCCTGCACCGCCTGCTTCTTCTGGCCGCTCAAACGCGCAATGATGGCGTCGATGTCGACTGTGTCCGTGGTCAAATCGACCATGATGTCGGGCCGTCCGCCGCCGCCGTTCGGAGCGTAGGATGCTGCAAGACCGACCGTCGTCTGGTCGAGCTTGACCGTGCTGTCGGCCACGCGCACCGTGCTCGGGCTGACCGTTCCCGAAAGATTGAATTGTGCGGTTTTATAGATTTCCAGCGCAGCATTGCCGTCCTGCGCCGGCGCAAAAGCGCGCAGCAAAGTCGGCAATTGCCCGGACGATCCGGCCACCGTGAAGGTCACGTTCGGATCGGCGTAGGTGATGCCCTTTTCGCCCGACTTGGAGGAGCTGGTGAAATCGATATCCCCCTGCCCTTCGACGCGAGTTTTGCCGGGCATGTCGAGCGCCTTGAAGGCGACATCAATGGCCCCGCCCGTCTTGGAGGCGTTCAGGACGATTCCTTTGAACACTTTACCCCCGGTCTGGATGCCGTCCGCGGTGATTTTGAGCGTCCCGTCGACAGGCACGGGCAGGCTCAGCGTCTCCGGAATGAGGCCGGTGTCCGGGGAAAGCCTCTGGCCCTTGGCGACCTTTTCCTCGATGCTCGGCTCCTTGCTCTTATCCCGTGCGGGGACGAGCTGATCGAGATTGAGGACGCCCTGGAACGCCATATCCGCGGTCACCATGACGGGGTTCTGGTTTTTGAGGTTCGTGACGGCAACGTTGCCCTTGCCCTTGGCTTCGCCGAAGGCGATGTCGATTTCCTGCGAGGAGAGACGCTGCTCGTTCGCGGTTACGAGGCCGGAGAAGGACAGCTTGCGGGCCAGCGCGGGCGATCCTTCGCCCCCCGCCAGCGCCAGAAGCGAGGCGAGGTTGTCCGTGCGGATTTCCATCTTGCCCTGCAATTCCATCGGGTCGGTGGCGATCACCCCCTTGAAAGCGGCAGAGGCGTTGCTTTCGGGCAGGCCGATTTCGAGATCCACCGGCATTTCTTTCTTGGCCCCGCCAAGACGCTCCGTCCTGGCATCGAGTTCGATGACCTCGCCGCCATAGGTCAGCTTGCCGTCCGCCTTGAACGGGCCGGACAGGCTGTCGGCCTTGACGTCCAGATTGATCATCTCGGCGACATGCTCCTTGCCGGTGGCGCGGTCTAGATACGATACGCGCCCATCCTCTATAACCAGCTTGTTCAGCATGATTTTTTGCTCTTCCCTGTCCGGCTGGGCGGCAGGGTTGTCGGAACGGGCCGCATCGTTTTGATCGGTCAGAAGCTTGTCGGACATCCACGAATTGCCGCCGTCTGCCATCTTTTCAAGTTGGATATCCGGGTTTACGAGCCGAACCGTATCTATTGAAATTTCCCCGGAAATTAGCGGCAGAAGGTTCACCGACACCTTCGCCTCTTTCATGGTCAGCAAATTAGGCTGGCCCCCGCGCGGCGCGGCGACTTTCAGCCCCTCGATCTTCAACTGCGGAAGCGGCAACACAGACAGGCCGATATCGCCGTCGATCGCCACGTCATACCCTGCCGCCGATTTCGCCTGCTCGATGATCTGCGGCTTGTATTTGTTCCAGTCCACGAAGGACGGGCCGATCAGAACGGCAGCCGCCAGCAGGATCAAAAGGACAAATACGATGGGAAGAATGCGTTTCATGCGATCTCCGGGATAAAAAATGAGGGTAAAAAACAAATCTTTCGGGTTTTATATAGCCCGAAAGCTTGAGATTACAAACAGTTCCCCGTGATTTGGGCTACTCTTCGGCGGCGCCGTAGCGTTCCTGGAACGTATCGAGGGAATCGAGCAGCGCTTCGAGATGCGGCAGCACCGTGTTTTGAAAATTGCGCTGCTGGTTCCGGGTGAGCTTGAGGGAAATATTCTGATAAATCACCCGCGCCGTTTCCCTGAGATCGTCGAGATCGCTTTTCTTGTTGAGAAGCGTGTTGTTGGAATCGACGATCCGCTGCGAGAGCATCTGCACGATGGCCCGCACGGTCGGGTCGGATTCCCTCAGCTTCTCCTCGAATTGCTGACGGCTGATGACGATGAGGTTGGAGTCCTGCGTCGCCCTGACGCTCGCGGTGCGGGGAGCATCGAACACGAAGGCCATCTCCCCTACGATCTGACCTGCGCCGAGGCGCGCAAGTTCGACATCCTCCCCGTCCTTGGTGATAAAGACGGAGAGCTCGCCGGACTGGACGAGATAGGCGTCCTGCCCGTATTCACCCTCGCGGATGAGGATCTGGCCTTTGGGAACGAAGCGGCGTTCGAGAATGGCGGTGTTTTTCATCGCGCCATTGTATCCGGAACGGCCTAGGCGTCAAACAAGATACTGGCCGCCATTCGCGGTGATGGTCGCGCCGTTGATGAAACCGGCCTTGTCCGAGGCGAGGAAGATCACGATATCGGCGATCTCCTTGGGCGTCCCCATGCGGGCCACGGGAATCTGGCGGACGATGGATTCCAGGACGTCCTGCTTCATCGAGGCGGTCATGTCGGTGGCGATATAGCCCGGGCAAATCGCGTTGACCGTGATCCCCTTCGCCGCGCTTTCCAGCGCCAGCGCCTTGGTGAAGCCGAGCATCCCGGCCTTTGCGGCGGAATAATTCGTCTGGCCGAACTGGCCCTTCTGGCCGTTGATGGAGCTGATATTGACGATGCGCCCGAAGCCGCGTTCGCGCATACCCGTGATGATCGCGCGGGTCATGTTGAAGCACGACGTCAGGTTGGTTTCCAGAACCGCGCGCCACTGGTCGGGCGACATTTTGTGCAGCACGCCGTCGCGGGTTATGCCGGCATTGTTGACGAGGAGGCTGATAGGCCCCATCTCCGCCTCGATGGCGGCGCAGCCGGACTGGCAGGCATCGAAATCCGCGACGTCGATCTTGAAGGCGCGGGCATTGGTCTGCTGCTCGCAGGCCTTCGCGGCTTCTTCATTGCCGTGATAGATGGCGGCCACTTCATACCCCTCTTCCACCAGACCGCGTGTGATTTCAAGACCGATCCCGCGCGTTCCGCCGGTGACGATAGCAACCCCTTTAGACATCTTTATGCAACCTCTTTCCAGTCAGATGAACCGTCACGCTCCACGCACATGGCAATCCCCATGCCGCCGCCGATGCACAGCGTGGCCAGGCCCTTTTGTGCGCTTCTCCGCGCCATTTCATGAAGCAATGTAACCAGCACGCGGCAACCGGACGCGCCAATCGGATGACCCAGCGCGATGGCGCCACCATTGACATTGACCTTCGCCGTATCGAAACCGAGCTCCTTGACCACGCAGCAGGCCTGCGCCGCGAACGCCTCGTTGGATTCGATCAGGTCGAGGTCGGAGACTTTCCAGCCCGCCTTCTCCAATGCCTTCTTCGATGCCGGAATCGGGCCCGTGCCCATGACCGCCGGATCGACACCCGCCGTCGCCCATGATTTGATGCGGGCGAAGGGTTTCAGGCCGCGCTTTTTCGCTTCGGATTCGCGCATCAGAAGAACCGCCGCCGCGCCGTCATTCAGGCCCGACGCGTTGGCAGCCGTCACCGTACCGTCGCCCTTGAAGGCGGGGCGGAGCTTGGCGAGACTTTCAGCCGTCACGCCTTCGCGCGGAAACTCATCCTTGTCGATAGCGACCTCTTCCTTTTTGACCTTGACCGTGACGGGCACGATTTCGGCCTTGAACCTGCCGGATTTGGTGGCGGCTTCGGTCTTTTGCTGCGAGGCTGCGGCAAACGCATCCTGCTGCTCGCGGGTGATACCGCTCGCCGCCGCGATGTTCTCGGCGGTGATGCCCATATGGTAATTGTTGAACACATCCCACAGCCCGTCCGTGATCATCGTGTCGGTCATTTCGGCGTTGCCCATTTTGACGCCTGCCCGCAGGTGCATAGCATGGGGCGACAGGCTCATATTCTCCTGACCGCCCGCAACGATAATGTCGGCATCGCCGCACTGTATCGCCTGTGCACCCAGCGCCACGGCGCGAAGCCCCGACCCGCAGACCTGATTTATCGTGAGCGCCGTTTTCTCTTTCGGGATACCCGCGTTTATCGCGGCGCGGCGGGCGGGGTTCTGCCCCTGTGCGGCGGTCAGGACCTGCCCCAGAATCACTTCACTGACTTCCTCTGCTTTCACGTTTGCGTCGGCCAGCACCGCCTGAATGACGGTCTTGCCGAGATCGTGGGCGGGAACATTGGCGAAAACGCCGTTGAAGGAACCGATGGCTGTGCGCCTCGCGGCGACGATGACGATAGGGTCTGACATATATAAAGTCTCCATTCACGAAAAGCGGGTGGGAAGGACGGGGTGACAATAGGGCGCGAAGTCATGGATTTCAAGGCGGCAATCGCGCAAAAAACGGATTATTGCTGCTGCGCTGCAAACCAGTCGGCCATCGGCCTCCAGATTTCGGAAACCGCTTTCCCGCTCGCGATCAGGCCGACATGCCCCGTCGCCGCGACAAGGCGATCACCTTTGACCCGTTTGTCGGCGAAAGCCAGCGCAGAATCGAGCGGCACGATCTTGTCGTCCCGCGCCGCGACGACGAGGGTCGGCGCCTTCAAATCCCCCGCGCGGATCGTTTTGCCGCACACGGCCCATGCGCCCCGATACGGCAAGTTTTGTTCATACCATTCCTCCATGCACATCATGGCAATTCCCGCCGGAAGATCGAGTCCCTCGTTCAGCCAGTCCTCCACCGCCATGAAGACGGGAACGCGGGGGTCGTCCGCAGCCATGTCCGCGAAGGACGAGAATTTCCGGATGCTGCCCTCTGGGTCGAGCGTCGCGAACACGGCCTGCATCCAGCTTTCGGGCAGGCGGTTATATTGCTTCATATAAGGTATGGCCGTGGGTTTCATCAGCATCAGGCGGTTTTTGAGGGCCGCCGCCTCATCGTGGAAATTCCACGGCGCGGCAAGCATCACGACCCCGCGCACGAGATCGGGGCGCAGTGCGGCCGCAGCCGCGGCAAACAGCCCGCCCATGCAATAGCCGAGCAGCAGAACCGGCCCGCCGAGACTTTCCAGCGCCGGAAGGAGCCGCCGCTCCATCGCGGCGTCGATGGTTTCCTGCCCCTCGTCCTGCGCCGCCCGGCCCCAGTCCAGCAGATAAGCGTCGAACCCCTGCCCCGCCAGCCAGCGCAGCAGCGAGCGGTCTTCCAGAAGATCGAGAATATCTGACTTGTTCACCATCGACGGGATCAGGACAATGGGCGTTTTGCGCTCTCCGCTCGTCGCCTTCGCACGAAACAGGCGGGCCTCGCCTTCCTGCCAGACGACGGGCAGGGCCGGCAGGGCGCGGCGAAACGGGTGCGCCTGATATTTCTTGATGCCTTCAAAGAATTTTTGCAGCGTCCCTTCGGAAAAAGCCGTACCTCCGGCCAGCCCGGCAGCGGCCACCGAGGCCATGCCGAGTTGAAACGTGAGGGGTTTGGGTCCGCTGCGCACCATTATTTTCCTTATATACGACTTATAGCACAAAACATGGGTAAAAATGCACAAGGACGAATTCTTTTGCCTTGCAATATAATCTTGTGCATAATAATAGTTAATAATTCTCGCAGCAATATTCCAGGAGGAAGTGCCCATGGCCACTGCCAAGAAAAGGTCTGACGGACCGACCGTCATCAAGAAATACGCAAACCGCCGTCTATACGACACGGGGCGCAGCAGTTACGTCACGCTCGAAGATCTCGGCGAAATGGTCAAGGAAGGCCGTGACTTCGTCGTTTACGATGCCAAGACGGGCGAAGACCTCACCCGCTCCGTCCTGACACAGATCATCGTCGAGGAAGAGCAGAACGAGGGCCAGTCCCTCCTCCCCATCGGCTTCCTCCGCCAGCTCATCGGTTTCTACGGCGATAACCTCGCTCCGCTTGTGCCGAATTATCTGGAGCACACGATCCAGACCTTCGCCAAGAACCAGGAGCAGCTCCGCCAGCAGATCAACAAATCGATCGAAGGCATGTTCCCCGTCCCGAATCTCGAAGAGATCAACAAGCAAAATATGGCCATGTTCGAAAACGCCATGCGCATGTTCCGCCCCTTCGGCACACCGCCGGGCAAGGACGATAAGTAATTCCCTCCAAGGACAAAAAACCCCCGCTATCCGGCGGGGTTTTTTATCGCCCCTCCCAATCCCCTTGGTCTTCCCCAGCCCTTGCCATCCCCAGCCCCTTTGTCATCGCTCAGCACAGCGAAGTCTCCCCCGCGTTTCTTCAAAAACGCCCATCCCGTCATTGCGAGGAGCGCAGCGATGCGGCAATCCAGTCTGGATTGCTTCGGCTTCGCCTCAATGACATAGCTGGAAGAGATTTCGTGTCGCGGCACCAACCCCATTGTCATCCTGAGCGTAGCGAAGGATCCCCTGGAATCCTTCAGTCGCCGACGCTCCTTCAGGACGACAGCGGTTCACAACGTCATCATTGCGATGAGTCTGGCGAAGGCCAAGGAGCGGCATCCGGTCTGGAGATTCCCCGCGCTTAAGACCGCCCCTGCGACGAGGAGAGCTTAAAGCCCTCTTACGAAGCTGGCGATCTTGTCGCGGCTGTCCATGGCGATATCCATGTCCGCGGCGTTGATCTGGTTCGAGATGGCGATGAAGCGGCCCTGATCCTCGAAGAAGAGAAGCGAGGAGGATACGCTCGATCCACCGCTGACGCAGGCCGTTTCATAAAGCGCCGTGCGCTTCACGCCGCCGGAATTGGTCGGCGAGGGCATCGAGGCGAAATCCCCGCCACCGCACTGGCTCTTTTGCTGTGCGATATACTGCGATACCTGATTGTCGAAGCCGCCCGAAGACATCTTCACGGATGCCGTGCCTTTGACGTTGCCGCCGTCCGTCCAGCCGAAATTCTCGGCGCCGGGCATACCGGATGTCTTGCTTACGCTGCCCACGGACAGACCGGCTTTTTGCAGCAGGC
>DASTUM010000167.1:0-9494 GCA_035759665.1 Micavibrio sp. | reverse complement strand
AGAAGAACCTCTCCGCTATCCTGAAAAAATTGCAGGAAAAAAACATTCCGGCCTTCCTGATCGGAATTCGCTCTCCCACCAGAGCGGGTCCTTTTTTCCACGGTAAATTCGATAAAATATACAAAGACCTGAAAAACGAGTATGACGTCCCGCTCTATCCGTTTTTTCTGGACGGCGTTGCCATGAAAGCGGACCTGAACCTTCCGGACGGCCTACACCCAAACGCCAAAGGCGTTGACGTCATCGTTGAAAAAATAACGCCTTCGGTCGTAAGGGCCCTGAAATAAAAGGCTTAGTCCAGGAACCGGAACTTCCGCCCCCTTCCGCTCGTTTGAAGTACCGACTGGACGCGTTTCAAACTGGAAGGAGGCAACGCCCATGAGCAAGAGACAGATTTTGGCGTGGGGATTGGGCGCTGTGGCGCTCGTTTTGCTCACGGCGGGGGCCAGCGCCCTGATAACCAGGGAAGTGATAGAATCAAAAAAACCGGCGGCTGAAAGCGCTTCGGTCGTAGCCCCCGCAACCAAGCAGAAAATCACATGGAACGAACCGCGCAGGCAAGCGCCTCCTACCCCGCCGCCCTGCAACGACGGCAATATCGTGGGTAAGGTGGTCGGTGGCCTCGGCGGAGGATTGGTTGGAAGCCAGATCGGCAGCGGCTCTGGAAAAACAGCCGCGACCATTGGCGGCGCTGTCGGCGGCACGGTTCTCGGCGGTGAATATATCCCCACGGAAAACGTTACCTGCCGGTAGGCTTTACGCTTCAAAACCGCCCCGATAGGGCGGTTTTTATTTGAGAAGGCTGGACGAAAGTTGCGGCCGCATATTCTTGGAATTAAATAAGGCTAAGCTGTTTTTCGCCGTGGCCTTCGAGAGAAAGAAGCAAGGTTTTGGCTGCAATCCCGCCCGCAAATCCTGTCAAATCGCCGTTCGAACCGATCACGCGATGGCAAGGCGCGATAATGGAAATCGGGTTCTTTCCGTTGGCGGCGCCGACTGCCCGGACAGACTTGGGATTGTCGATCTGGTTTGCAATCTGCGCGTAGCTGCGCGTTTCGCCGAACGGGATAGTGAGGAGGGCCTGCCAGACTTTTTTCTGAAAGTCTGTTCCCTGAAAATCAAGCGGTACCGAAAACACTTTCCTTTTACCGGCAAAATATTCTTCCAGTTGGCGGGCCGCCGCCGCCAGAACGGGTTGGCTCTTGTCTTCCCACATCCCGCCAAGCCGTACACGTCCCGCCTTGTCATTCTCCCAGAGAATCCCGCTCAAGCCTCTGGCGCCCGCAACGAGCGTCAGTTCCCCGACAGGTGACGGCATCGTTCTAAAAACATACGACATGAAAATATTATACCGCCTTCCTTTCGATAAAGGAAGGCGGTGCAAAGAGTAGACGTTTCTTCACTTATTTAATATCCCATGAAATTCTATAGACAACGGATTCATATTTCGGATTTGTTTGCCGCCCGATAATTCCCCGCGCAGTTTTTCTGCCAGCCGCCTTCTGGAAAGATTTTCAGTTGCGGCGGGCCAGATAAATTTTCCCAAATTTTTATGCGCCCAATCAACCACGGCTTCTACGGCTTCAAGGCCATAGCCGTGACCATGCGCGCTTTCATTTAGCCAGCCTACAGAACTGCCTGCCTCGGCGCTAGCAGCCGCGAACCTCAAATAGGAAAAATACTGGGAATGCCCGTTCCAACCATAGCAAAAGGCTGAAAACCGCCACTTTGATCGCCGATACCTAAAGCGGCGGCCAGGGCGGAAATGAATTTTTGGAACCAGACGCTTGAGGAGGGGTTTGTTACCGTCCCCATCAGGAGAGGCATTAACATGCCGTGACAACAGATGCCCGTCTATATAAATGAGCTTGAAACAGCCGTTCCTGCACATGATATTCATCAGAAATTTGTCGAATACGCACCGCGCCTGCTGTCCGATGCCAAGGCCCAAGCGGCATTAAAGAGGCTTGCAGCACGCGGCCAGATCGAGCATCGCTATTCTGTCTTCAAGCCACATCCGGCTGAACATTTTCTCGACGAGGGGGGCTTTTATTCTTTTGGCCGGAAAGCGGACACGCAGGACAGAATGGAACTTTACGCCAGACACGCCCTGCCGCTTGCAAAAGAAGCTATAGGCAGGCTCCATATTGGAAACGTAACGCATATCTTGGTTACAACCTGCACTGGCTTCTACGCCCCCGGCATCGATATAGAGATTTTGAACTTGTTTAACCTTGATCCCTCCGTCGAACGGACGATCGTAGGCTTTATGGGTTGTTATGCCGCGATCAACGCCCTGAAGCTCGCCTATCACATCGTTAACGCCGACACACTAGCCAGGGTTCTTATTCTCAATCTCGAGCTTTGTACGCTTCACTTAAAACTCGATGCATCGATTGAAGACCTTATTCCGTTCCTGATATTTGCGGACGGATGCGCGGCGAGCCTCGTATCTTCAGAACCGCACGGTTTGCACCTCGAAAGTTTCCGGTCGTCTTTGATTCCGCAAAGCATGGATCAGATAAAATGGTCAGTCGGCAATCATGGTTTCGACATGGTTCTTTCTTCGCAGGTTCCCGCTGCGATAGCATCCTGCCTGCCAGACAAGATCGATAGCCTGCTCGACGGGATACAGAAACAGGATGTTGCGCACTGGGCAATTCATCCCGGCGGACGCGGCGTACTGGATGCCGTTCGCCTCAGCCTGGGACTGGAAGAATTCAGCATGGCATATTCCAGAAACATTCTAAAAAATTTCGGCAATATGTCCTCGGCTACCATCATGTTTGTGTTGAAAGAGATCATGCAATCCACCGAAGCCGGCCCCGGATTGGCTATTGCGTTCGGCCCGGGGATCGCCATCGAGAGCATGCGCTTTTCCCACGCTGGCGGGGCATCATGAACATTCTTTCTTTTTTGGAACGGAGCGACAGGACGGAAATCATGGACGATACTTCCGTCCCTTACGATGAATTCCGCGAATGTCTGATAAATCTCGAGCGCATCAATATTTTGACGCTTGCATACCGGCCGGTTTTGCGCTGGCTCCAATTATTTAAAGGACAGAGAGAAAAACTCGTCATCGTGGATGCGGGCTGCGGCGGCGGTGATATGCTTCGCCGCATTGCCGCGCTTACAATAAAAAATAACATGAAGGTCGCGCTTATCGGCGTCGACGTGAATCCATGGTCAAGACGCGCGGCGGAAAGCATGGACGCCTCCCCGCATATATCCTATGAAACGGCTGATATTTTTGCTTTGGATACGGGCAGGCATATCGACATCATCCTATCGTCGCTTTTTACACATCATCTGGCCGACCGGGAAATTATCGATCTCCTGAAATATATGCACCAGACCTCGAAAAAGGGATGGATGATCAACGATCTCCACCGCCATCCGGTCCCTTACTTTTTCATCAAGACGGCAACACGTCTTTTTTTTAAAAACAGGTTGACACGGCATGACGCCGCGATTTCTGTCGCACGTTCTTTCACGAGAAAGGATTGGGAAATTCTTCTTGGAGACGCGGGGATCGCCCGGGAACTCGTGAAGATAGAGTGGCATTTCCCTTTCCGGTATTGCGTGTCATGCGTCAAACCATAGAGCGGGAAATCATCGTGATCGGTGGAGGGCCCGCAGGAAGCACAGCGGCAGCCCTGATGGCCTCTGCCGGATGTGACGTATTGCTTTTAGAGCGCGATGCCGAACCACGGCATAAAGTATGCGGTGAATTCATAAGCTGGGATGCCTCCCAGTATCTCGAAAAGCTCGGACTCGATCTTCCCGGCCTGGGCGCGCAAACGATCCGCAATTACAGAATATATCTGCACGGGCGCTGCATCGAGGGCGCATTGCCATCCGCTGCTCACAGTCTTTCACGCCGGCGACTGGATGACGCTTTGCTGAATCTCGCCTCGCATCGTGGCGCGGAGATACGCAGAGGCAGAAATGTAACAAGCCTGACAGCACAAGACAAAAGCTGGATGGTCGAGGCGGGCGATGAGCTTTTTTCCGGAACGGCTGTCTTTCTGGCGACCGGCAAGCATGACTTGCGCGGCTGGCTGAGGCCGAAAGGCAAGAAGGAGTATATCGGCTTCAAGATGCATATCAGGCTGGATGATCGTCAGTGGCAGGCGCTCGGAGATTCCGTCGAGCTTTATTTTTACGATGGAGGATATGTCGGCATAGAGCCTGTCGAAGACGGAATTACCAATATTTGTCTTATCGTGGAAAGGTCTTGCTTTGAATCACATGGCAGGAATTGGAAGAATCTTCTCTCATCACTCTGCTATAAAAACTCCGCGCTTAAAGAGCGCTTGTATAACTGCAAATTCGAATGGCCTCAGCCCCTGGCCATCGCCTCCATTCCCTATGGATATATAGGCCGCGCCCCGGACACGGCATCTCTATACCGTCTTGGCGACCAAATGGCGGTTATTCCTTCTTTTGCCGGAGACGGTATCGCCATCGCGCTGCATACGGCCTTCATGGCGGCCAATACTTATCTCGAAGGAGATACTCCGGCTTCCTATCTGCATGCTGCCCGCTCAAGCCTGTTCTGTCCCGTTACCACTGCGGTTTTTGTAGATTCGATCATCCATTCTACATTCGGCGCAGCGCTGGCCCCCATTCTGAAACAAATGCCGCAATTGATCAGCCTGATAGTGCGCTTAACCCGCATTCCAACCAGCGCCAAACCTTACTGACGGGACTTAAAATAAAAGATACCCAGTTTTTTACCGCGGTAAGCCTGCGAGAATATCCTCTCATACTTTGAGACGTCTTCGTCTTTTTTATAGCGAATAACAGCCCATCCATCCGGATTTTCTTCAAACCAGCCATCGATTTCATTCATCTGCCTGTCCGCGATGGGAGTTGCAAATTTTGCTAGAAAACCTACCTCCCCATGGTAGTTTCGCACGAAAGCCCATGGATGGTTTGGGTTCTCGCGAATATAGCCGGCTATGGGCGTTAGGTCGTAATTTTTGAAATAAATATGAGAGGCGGCAACTTGCCCGGCAACAACCGCTACAATTAAAATGACGGCTGTATTTCTGATTACCCGCAAAGCGATGTCATGCATCAACATGTATACAAGGAGGATAACTCCCGGGAGCAAGGGGAGAAGGTAATGCGGCTGCTTCCCCTTGATGAAACAAAACGCCAGAAATACCGGGATGATCCAGCAGGCCAAAAAGCGTATGTCCGGCCTGTTGCCTGTGAGATATTTTAAACCATGCCAAAATCCTGGAAAGAAAATCCAAGGTGCAAAGAGCAACGGAATCAGGGGAAGATAAAAATAAAACGGCCTGACATGCGCATCACTGAAATTGCCCGTTATTCTTCCAGCCGTCTGTTCCCATATGAGCCAGAAGGCAAAATGATTGTCGGATTGCGCCAGAACAGGAAGCAACCAGACAGCGACCGGAAATAAGGATATAAAGATAGCCGCAAAACAGTCGCCATACCAAGAAGCTGGTTTTTTGATGTTATGCACCCAGAGTGGACCCAGAAGCATTGGAAAAATAACATAAAGATAGGCAACGGGGCCTTTGGTAAGAACGCCGAGACCAATGAACGATCCCATCAAAAACGCATAGCGGAACTGGCGTTTTTCGGCATAGCTTAAAAGGCAGAGAAGCGATGCCAGAACGAACATCGTTAAGGTCATATCGAACATCACAAGTGTGCTATAAATCAGGAATGGCACGCTACCCAGCATCAGGAAAGTGACCTTTAAAGGATCGACAGCATCGGGCGGCATTATCTTTTTTATAAAGCGTGCGGTCAGGAGAAGTACGGCGGAAGATGAGAGAACTATGGGGATTAAACCCACCCAGCGGCTGACACCAAAAACAGACCAGAACGCGTTGATCAGCCAGAACAGCATGGGCGGCTTATGGTGATAAGGCTCAAAATTCAGTGTCAGGGGGGATAGCCAGCCGTTATGCAAGTGCATTTCCCATGCAACCGTCATATAGCGCGTCTCATCAATAGGCAGCAGCGGGCGGCATAAAAACGCTGTCAGAAACAACACAGCCATAACGGCGAGCAGCCAGATGGTTTGGCGGGGTAATTTTTTCATGACCAGCTCTATGTAACGGCTTGCGGCTTTTTACGAATAAAATAAAGATTGCGGGCGTAAATAAGCAGTCCCGTGCTTTGCCCGAGAATGAATACCGGGTCTTGCCGCCACAGCGCATACACGAATAGGGTCATGCCTCCTGCCAGGCTAAAATACCAAAAGGCATTCGGAACGACACTTTGTCCTGCTCTTTCCGACGCGAGCCACTGCACGAAGAAGCGCATAAAAAACAACGTCTGTCCTATAAAGCCGATGATGATCCATAGGGTAGCGCTGCTCATATCAGGAAAAATGGGGAACATCATTAAACGGCCTCGCTTATATCTTCAGCGGTTTCGGGATGTGCAAAGGGTCTCTTCAAAAGCCACCAGACTCCCCAGAGATCGGCAATACCGACCGCCAAACGATCCAATGTTCCATATTTTGAAACGCCGCTTGTACGCGGCCTGTGTGAAACGGAAACATGCAGGACACGGACGTTATCACGAATCATGAGCGCAGGAAGAAAACGGTGCATATGATCGAAATAGGGAAGCACCAAATAGTCCTTGCGGCGGAAAAGTTTCAGGGAACACCCCGTATCGCGCGTATTGTCTCTCAGCAGGCTGGAGCGGATATGATTGGCAAGGCGCGATGAAATACGTTTTATCCAGACATCATTCCGTTTCCGCCGCTCACCCGCGACCATCAGCTTAGGGAAGTCTGCCGCGCAACGCTTGTAAAGATTGTAAAGATTGTAGAGATGGACAATATCGGCAGGATTATTCTGGCCGTCTCCATCCAGCGTCACGATAATATCGTTTCCAGCGGCTTTAATCCCCGTCCAAAGGGCGGCAGATTGGCCGCTTGTCCTGCTGTGACAAACGACGCGAAGGGCCTTGTAATCACCTTTCAAGGATTGCAGCACCGCCACGCTCTTGTCAGTGCTACCGTCATCGACATAAATAATCTCGCTGATCGGGACTGCGCGCGACGCTTCGGCGATTTCTTTCAACAAAGCCGGAATATTTTCTTCTTCGTTGAGAACGGGAACGACAACGGTGATCATGACAGGCCTCCTCATTTGAAAGAGACCTTGCAAAACGAAACTTAAGCCAAACTTAAGGGTTTAAAATATCACGCGGAAGGCAGTCCCTTGTCCGTTCAAACCATTGGAAACGCTTATCTTTGCGCCATGTTTGTCGGCAATGGTTTTGACAATGGAAAGTCCAAGGCCGGACCCGGGCACTATCGTTCCGATAACGCGGTAGAAACGGTCGAAAATTCGGGCACGGTCTTCTAACGCTATGCCGATGCCGTTATCCGAAACTTCCAAAACAGGCTTGCCATTATCTAAATAGGTTCGAAGAAAAATCGACCCGCCTTCCCCAGTATAGGCAATGGCATTGTTTAGCAAGTTTCCAACCATGACAGAAAGAGCGGATGCATTGCCGTGTACCGAAACAGGCTGAATTTCTGTTTTTAAAGAGATATTTTTTGCGGCCGCCAGCGGGATTCGCTCTTGAATGACGGCCTGCGTAATCTCAGCGAGATCGATGGAAGCGCTTTCCTCTATGCCCGCTTCCGGCTCTTGCCGGGCTAGTTCCAAAAGCTGCTGCACTAGATGAATGCTGCGGGAAACGCCATTTTCCAGCGTCATAATCGCTTCGTTTCGATCCTGATCCGTGCCCGCCCTTCGAAGCAGATCGAGTTGCAAACGAACAGCCGTTAAAGGGGTGCGTAATTCATGGGCGGCATCCGCCGTGAACCGGCGCTGCTTTTCCATGGCCGTATCGACACGGGCCAGAAGATCGTTCAACGCAACGACAAGAGTTTGAATTTCATCAGGCACGTCGCCAGGCGGAATCGGCTTTAAAAAATCCGCCTTTCTTTTCTGAATCAGGTCTGAAACACGCCGCAAGGGTTTGAAGCCGATACTGACCAGAAGCCAGATCAGAAGAAAGACAACGGGAAACTGGATCAGCGTCGGAATAATGATGGCATTGTAAACTTCGCGGATCACGTCGCGGCGTTCGCTCAATTCCTGCGAAACCTGTACGGTTTTACCGTGTATCTGCTCCTGATAGTAGGTCCATTTTTTGCCGTTGAAGAAAACGCGGCCAAAGCCCGCTTTCTCCTGGAACGGGAACTTCGCCACCGGGTGGGAAGAATAATCAATCGTTCCCCCGTTCCATATCTGGATAAGGAAAATCTGTTCGCCTTTCGGCCATTTTTTCGAAAAGGCCGAAGCATCCACCGGCACGCCCCTGTCGGCGATCATGCCGGAGGCCGTGACGGCAAGCTGGCGCATATTGGCGTCATAAAGTTCGTCCATCTCATGCCGGATGCCAAGATAGGTCGCTATGCCGACGGCCAGCGTCGCCAGCGTGAGGACGGCGAGAAGAGACAATAAAAGACGCTTGCGGATGGAATTCATGCCGTATCTCCCAGCGTATAGCCCACATTGCGGATATTCCTAATAATCGTGGGACTGAGCTTCTTTCTAATCTGGTGGACATGAACTTCAATCGCATTGCTGGCGACTTCCTCATTCCAGCCATAGATGCTCACTTCCAGTTGCGATTTCGATAGCGTGCCTTCAGGATTTTTCATTAAGGCAAACATCAAGGCAAACTCGCGCCCCGTCAATGCGACTTTCTGACCATTATAATGTGCTTCATGCGTTTTGGGACTGAGACGCAGGTTTTTATATTCCAGCCACTCACCCGCATGCCCCGTCTGCCGTCTTAAAAGACTACGTACCCGCGCCTCTAATTCTTCCAACGCGAAAGGCTTCAGCATGTAATCGTCGGCGCCCAGGTCGAGCCCCTTCACGCGATCCGAAACGGCATCGCGGGCAGTGAGAACAAGGACAGGAACCATCTCCTGACGCGCTCTTAAAGTTTTAAGAACATCCAATCCCGATTTTTCCGGCAGGCCTATATCGAGAATGACAAGATCGTAGCTCTCGTCATTAAGCGCACCTTCTGCAGTGACGCCATCTTGCACCCAATTAACGGAATAATTGCCTTGGCGAAGAGCTTTCTGCAGGCCCTCCCCAATCATCTTATCGTCTTCTACCAGGAGAACCCGCATACCCGATATAAACATAAAACGCGCGGTGCATGAAGGCTTTGTCGATCAGATTTTAGGTTCGCGAGGACGAGTAGGTTGGCCCCAGGCCCGCCCCAATTAATAGTTGGATGGGTAAGCTTCGACTGTCAAAATGGCTTTCCTCATAAATAATAGGCGTGAGCTAGGCCAAACGCCATAACTGGAGTAACTGGAAAATTGCATTTGTTGCTGTAGGTGAGTGAGTCGTTAACTTTCCCCATTTTTAGCTTAAAAAATAATATGAAAATACTTTTTGGGTTTGAATTTTTTGCTCTTTTGAAATTAATAAATACTCCGGATAGTTCCTTAGCCG
>DASTUM010000166.1:0-2521 GCA_035759665.1 Micavibrio sp. | reverse complement strand
GGCGAGGAAATGCGCATATGCACTTCCCTGGCGCCCGCCTGGCGCACCATATCGACGATCTTTTTCGAGGTCGTGCCGCGGACAATGGAATCGTCGACAAGGACGACGATCTTGTCTTTCAGATATTTCTTGTTGGCGTTGTGTTTGAGTTTGACGCCCAGATTGCGGATTTGCGCCGTCGGCTCGATAAAGGTGCGGCCGACATAATGGTTCCTGATAATGCCGAGCTCGAACGGAACGCCCGAGGCCTGGGAATAGCCGATGGCGGCGGGCACGCCGGAATCCGGCACGGGAACGACGACATCTGCATCACTGACAGGCGATTCTTTCGCCAGCACGGCGCCGATATTCTTGCGCATCTCATAAACCGACCGGCCTTCCATGGAAGAATCCGGGCGGGCGAAATACACATATTCAAAAATGCAGAAGCGGCTTTGCGTCTTGTTGAACGGGCTGAGCGTGCGCATACCCTGTTTGTCCACGACGACCATTTCGCCGGGCGCGATATCGCGCACGAATTCCGCGCCGATGATATCCAGCGCGCAGCTCTCGGAGGCAAGAATATAGGAACCGCCGAGCTTTCCAAGGCAGAGCGGGCGGATGCCGAACGGATCGCGCACACCGATCATCATATCGTGGGTGACGGCGACAAGGCTGTAGGCTCCCTTGATCTCGTTGACGGCTTCCGTCAGCTTCTCGATCGCGCTCGCCTTGGTCGATACGGCCATCAGGTGAACGATGACTTCGGTATCCGACGTCGATTGGAACAGCGAGCCTTTATTGACAAGGTTTTCGCGGATCGCCGCAGCGTTGGTCAGATTGCCGTTATGAGCGACGGCAAAGCCGCCGATCGCGAGGTCGGCATAGATCGGCTGGACGTTGCGAAGGGACGCCTCGCCCGTCGTCGAATAGCGGTTGTGGCCGATGGCGGCGTAACCGTTCAGCTTCGATATGATCTTTTCTTTTGAAAATGTAGCGTCGACGAGGCCCATCGCCTTGTGCACGAAGAAATCGGTTCCGTCATAGGCAACGATCCCCGCCGCCTCCTGCCCCCTGTGTTGCAGGGCATGAAGGCCGAGCGCCGTCATGGCCGCGGCTTCCGGGTGGCCGTAAATGCCGAAAACGCCGCATTCTTCATGCAGCTTGTCGTCGTCGAAAGGATTGGTCGTGCCGATATCGTCCGTCATTGATTTACCGCAGGCGGATTGACCGCCGGTTCATTGAAAAGCTTGTCCAGTTTTTCCCGCTCGGCATCGTCATAGCCGGCACCTTGTTCCGGTTTCTTCTCTTCAGCGGGTTGATCGTCTTTCTTACCGCCGAGCAGGTCCTGTTCTTCCAGTTTCTTTTTGAACATATCGCCGGCCTCGTCCTTGACGCTCTTTTCAACGTCTTCGGATTCTGGCAGGTATTCAGCCATAACGGTGGCGGTCTTTTCAATGAAATAGTGCGTCTTGCTGTCGGCAAAAAAATCTTTCTTGTCGTCTTCCTTCATAAACAGATGGAAGGGCAGATAGACAAGCCCCAGCAAAATCAAGGCGCGGGCGATTCCGAAAATGACCCCGAGCGTGCGGTCGACGGGGCCGAGGCCGACGGCCTTGGCGGCGCCGGAAATAAAATGGCTGGCAACCGAGATGACGATGACGACGGCAATAAAAATGACGCCGTAGGTCGTGATGTCGGCGACGATTTCCATCGGGATTATATCGAAAAGCTTTTCCTTGGAATCCTCGGTGACGCCGAACCAGTCGCGCACGGTCGGGGCCAGCATCGGCCCGACGAAAACGGCAGCCAGGATGCCGCCGACAACTCCTGCGATGGTGAGGACTTCGCGGATGAGTCCGCGCATGAAGGAAATCAAGGCGGACGCGAGAACGATAAGACCCACAACGATGTCGATAATCATGCCTGATAGATAGGGAAGCGAGGATTAAAAAGCAAGGAAATCATGCGAAAATGTCCCCTCTCCCGTATATTCCTTGCGAGGAGGCAACGCCGCGAAGCGATCCGCCCTTTGCCATGAGAGGAAGTGCCGCAGGTGGATTGCCGCGTCGCTGCGCTCCTCGCAATGACAAACAGGATGTCAAGCATAGGTCTTGAAGGGTTGTTTGCCCGCGAATTGACGGGCGATGTCTTCCAGATGTGTGATTTCCTCGATCTTCAGACCATCGACCTTGGCGGGGGCCGCCCCTTTCTTTGCCGGGCGCTGGGGGATCACGGCGCGGTCGAAGCCGAGCTTCGCGGCCTCTTTCAGGCGCACGTCCGGCTGGGACACGGCGCGGATTTCGCCGGCGAGGCCGACTTCGCCGAAGAAGACGCTATTGCCGGAAACGGGAATGTTGGATTGCGAGGATAAAAGCGCGGCGGCGACGGCAAGGTCGGCGGCGGGTTCGGAAATGCGGATGCCACCCGCGATGTTCAGGAAAATATCGGACGACGATAAGGTAACGCCGCATCTTGCCTCGAGCACCGCCAGCACCATAGCGAGGCGGCTCGAATCCCAGCCGATCACGGCGCGGCGCGG
>DASTUM010000165.1:0-16701 GCA_035759665.1 Micavibrio sp. | reverse complement strand
CAAGCACGCGTACGCCTACCGGCAGATGTCGCTGCTGCTTCGCCGCCCGCCGGGTCGTGAGGCGTACCCGGGCGACGTTTTCTACCTGCACTCGCGGCTCCTCGAGCGGGCGGTCCGCCTGAATGACGAGCTGGGAGGCGGCTCCCTGACGGCGTTGCCGGTGATCGAGACGCAGGCGGGAGACGTGTCCGCCTACATTCCGACGAACGTCATCTCAATCACCGACGGCCAGATCTTCCTGGAAACGGGCCTGTTCTTCAAAGGTATCCGCCCTGCGATCAACGTCGGCCTGTCCGTCTCCCGCGTCGGCTCCGCCGCGCAGATCAAGGCGATGAAACAGGTTGCCGGTTCGATCAAACTCGAACTCGCCCAGTTCCGCGAAATGGAAGCCTTCTCCCAGTTCGCCTCCGACCTCGACGCCTCGACGCAAAAACTGCTGGCCCGCGGCGCGCGCCTGACCCAGCTCCTGAAACAGCCGCAATACTCGCCGCTGTCGGTGGAAGAACAGGTCGTCGTAATCTATGCCGGCACCAAAGGCTATCTCGACACTATTGCGGTCAACGATGTTTCGAAATTCGAACATATGCTGCTCGAAACGCTCCGCGCCAACGGCAAGGAAATCCTCGAAGGCATCCGCAAAGATCATAAGATCGACGGCATCGAAGCCCGCATGAAGGAATTCCTCGGTGCTTTTGTCGCGAACTACGCAAGCCCTGCGAAGAAGGCGGCGTAAGAATTGAACGCAGAGGGGGTGAAACGCTCTTCCCCCTCCGCGGTTAAAAAGAAATTGGATAAAGAATGCCAAGCTTAAAAGAATATAGAAACCGCATCGTGTCCGTTAAATCGACGAGGAAGATTACCTCGGCGATGAAAATGGTTGCGGCCTCCAAGCTGAAAAGGGCGCAGGAAAAGGCGGAGGCGGCCCAACCATACGCCCATGCTATGGCTGAAATCATGAACCGCGTCGCGACGAACGCGATCATCACGCCCGACACGCCGAAACTTCTTGCCGGAACGGGCAAGGAAGACAATCACCTGCTGATCGTCGTGACAAGCGACCGCGGCCTCGCCGGCGGTTTCAACACCAACCTCGTGCGTATGGCGCGCCAGGAAATCCGCCGCCTGGAAGACGAAGGCAAGTCCGTCAAGGTCGTAACCGTGGGGCGCAAGGCGGAAAGCCTGCTGAAACGCGATAACGCCGACAAGATCGTCAGATCCTTCAATAACCTCGGCGGGGGTAAATCGCTGTCCTTCGCCGATGCCGACCAGGTGACGCAATATGTTCTTTCGAAATTCGATACGGGCGAATTCGATGTCGTTTCCGTTGTCTATAACAAATTCATATCCGTCCTGACGCAAAAGCCGACCCTGCAGCAGGTCATCCCGTTCAAGATGGAAGGGTCCTCGCAAAAAGACACATCCATTCCGAACAAAACCGATGTTGTAACGGGCGAGGCGCTAAACTCTCCTTATTCCTTTGAACCGGATGAGGAGAAAATCCTTGCGCTGCTGCTGCCGCGCAATTTCGGCGTCCAGGTTTTCCGCTCCATGCTGGATTCCGCGGCGGGCGAACAGGCGGCGCGCATGACCGCGATGGACAACGCCACCCGCAACGCCGGCGACATGATCAAGAGGCTGACGATTCAATACAACCGTGCGCGCCAGGCCTACATCACGAAAGAACTGATCGAAATCATTTCCGGGGCGGAGGCAGTTTAACATGCATCGCACCGCCGCCCAGCAACGCACGATCGACGGCTTCCGCCAAAGGATGCAGAAGATTGAATCGTCGGAACAGGATAAGGAGACGAAACTCTCCAACATGTTCAATCTCTACAAAGAGACGATGGATTCAGCAGGGGCGTTGGCAGTCAAGCGCGATGCCGCCGTTCAAACAGGCAGAGGGCTGGCTTTTAGCGACGCCGCGGGCGAAACGGCACTGGTCGGCATAGAGATCACGACGGCGATAATACGTATTGACCCGGAAGGATGGCGGAAACGGTTTCGGACAACTCTTTGTAAAGAATTGTCTTTTGAGTAAGGAAAACAAGATGGCGCGTAGCCCCGACAATGATTCAAAAATAAGCCGTAAATTCGGCATCTGCGAAATTCCCGACGCACCCAATACGTTGCAGGGTGTGAAAGCGCCTTTCGGGCGCAGCCAGTTTTTTGACGTCCTGGATCGTGCTCAGGCCGCCGGGGTTCTCGCCGCGAAACTGCCTGCACCGAAATTCGACAGATAAGATTTAAAAAGGAAGAAAAGAAAATGGCTCAAACCAACGGTTACATTCAACAGGTTCTCGGCGCGGTCGTCGACGTTACCTTCCCGAACGGCAACGTTCCGCAGATTCTGAACGCGCTGACCTGCTCCAACGACAACAAGACGCTGGTTCTCGAAGTCGCGCAGCACCTTGGCGAAAACACGGTTCGCGCCATCGCGATGGACTCCACCGACGGCCTCGTCCGCGGCACGGAAGTGTCCGACACGGGCGGCCCGATTTCCGTTCCGGTCGGCCCCGAAACGCTTGGCCGCATCCTCGATGTTATCGGCCAGCCCATCGATGAACGCGGCCCGGTCAAGACCAAGAAATCTTACCCGATCCACCGCGACGCCCCGGCTTTTGTCGACCAGTCTTCCGAAGCCGAACAGCTCGTCACCGGCATCAAAGTCGTCGATCTTCTCTGCCCGTACCTCAAAGGCGGCAAGATCGGCCTGTTCGGCGGCGCCGGCGTCGGTAAAACCGTTACCATTCAGGAACTCATCAACAACATCGCGAAAGCCCACGGCGGCGTGTCCGTCTTCGCGGGCGTCGGTGAGCGTACCCGCGAAGGGAACGATCTCTACCACGAAATGATCGACGCAGGCGTTATCAACCTCGACGGCGTTTCCAAAGTGGCCCTCGTTTACGGTCAGATGAATGAGCCGCCGGGTGCGCGTGCCCGCGTTGCCCTGTCGGGCCTTTCCATGGCCGAATATTTCCGCGACGAAGAAGGGCAGGACGTCCTCTTCTTCATGGACAACGTCTTCCGTTTCACCCAGGCCGGCGCCGAAGTGTCCGCGCTTCTGGGCCGTATCCCGTCCGCCGTGGGTTATCAGCCGACGCTGGCGACCGACATGGGCGCGCTGCAGGAACGCATTACCTCCACGAACAAAGGCTCCATTACGTCCGTTCAGGCTGTCTATGTTCCGGCGGACGACCTGACCGACCCGGCGCCTGCGACGACCTTCGCCCACCTGGACGCGACGACCGTTCTGTCGCGTCAGATCGCCGAGCTCGGCATCTACCCGGCCGTCGACCCGCTGGACTCCACCTCCCGCATTCTCGACCCGCGCGTCGTGGGCGACGAACACTATCAATGTGCCGCCGACGTCCAGAAGACGCTGCAACAATACAAGGCGCTTCAGGACATCATCGCCATTCTGGGGATGGACGAACTCTCTGAAGAAGACAAGCTGGTCGTCGCCCGCGCGCGTAAGATCCAGCGCTTCCTCTCGCAGCCGTTCCACGTCGCCGAAGTCTTCACCGGATCGCCCGGTAAATTCGTCGAACTCGCCGACACGATCAAGGGCTTCCGCGCCATCGTCGACGGCAAGTACGACCATCTCCCCGAAGCCGCCTTCTACATGGTCGGCACCATCGAGGAAGCGGAAGCGAAAGCCAAGAAAATGGCCGCCGAAGCCGCATAACGCGGGGGGGACGGCCCGTGAAAGCTGTGTTGATATGTTGCAGGACGAAGAAGAATACTGCGTGATACGCCCGAAAATCGCGATCGTTCGCGATTATATCGGCGCGGTAAACGACAATCCTTTTCTTCACGACCTCGATCCCAGGGCGATGACGGAAAGCATGAACTGGCTTGCCGCCGACATTGAAACCGCGGCGTGCAGGCTTGCGGAGATGACCGGCGTTGAAAACACCGTGCTGGCGGGCATCGGCGAAACGCAGAAGAGAGCGCGCGCTGCGGCTATGCTCGGTCATATAAACGGGGAAAACGCCCTTGTGACGCTTTCCCGGACGTTCATGGATTATGCGGCGGTTCCCTATTTCAAGCTGCAGGATCTGGAAGCGGAAGAAAAAGCGGGCGCAGGCCGATTCTCCTGCGAAAAGGCGAACGCGGCGATGAAGGGGCTTTCAGAACTGCATATGCTGGTAAAGGCCATTCCGGCCGTATATGAACGACTATCCGCTCCGGCTCCATACGGCGCGGTTGCATAAGGAAAACGAAAATGACCGACGCGAACGCCAAGACTTTCAATTTCGAGCTTGTCTCCCCGGACAGAATCCTTGTCTCCGAACCCGCGTGGCAGGTCATTATTCCGGGCGAAGAAGGTTATTTCGGCGTGCGTGCGGGCCACATGTCCCTCATCGCCGCTATCAAGCCGGGCGTGGTCGAAGTCTATAAAACCGCAGGCGCGGCGCCGGAAAAAATTTTCATCGCCGGCGGCTTCGCTGACGTTACGGCGGCCAACTGCACCATCCTGGCCGAACAGGCCGTCAACGTGAACGATCTGGACGCCGCCGCGCTCGAATCTGAACTGAAAGACCTGAAAGAAGATCTTTCAATGGCGAATGACGCCGCGTCCAAAACGCAGGCCGACAAGAAAATCGCCCTGACCGAGATCAAGCTGAAAATCGCGCAATCCAAAGCCGCCTGATAACTGTAGCCGTCATTGCGAGGCAAAGCCGAAGCAATCGATTTTCGGATCGCCCGCTTACACTTTCAAAATCGCTTTTCGCATTCCAAAGAAACTGTTGGTCAGATAAACGCCGTCCGCGCCGCGCAGACGGCGTTCCGATATCGGCTCTTCGCGCACGTCGCGCATCTTGATGATTTTCGCCCGCGTAATCCCCGCCAGAACCCCTTCGGTCAGCGGCGGCGTCACCAGAACGCCTTTTTCCTCGATGAACAGGTTGCTCGTCGCACCGCAGGCGATGTCGCCCTTTGTGTTGGTCAAAATCGCTTCGTCCGCACCCATCCTCTGCGCTTCGCGCCGCGCGGCGAAGGAACGCGTGTAATCCGCCCGCTTGCAATTTTCCAGCCTGTCGCCCGCGATCCGCGGATGCGCCGAAATCACCGCGCAAATGAGGGGCGGCAGGTTTCCCGCGTCGCCGCTGGCCCCCGCGCTTATGACGATCGTCGGAATTTCCCCGGTGCCGAGCGGCCTGTCGCTGATCCCGCCCGTCACCACCGTGCGGATGCGCGCATTGCCGTGCGTGAGCTTGTTGCGCGTAAGCAGCGGCATCCATGCCTCCGTCAACTGCTCGAAGGCGGGCAGAAACGACGGCGAGAGGCCGAGCACAACGCCCGCGTCATGGATCAGACGGTCGAAATGCTCCCGCGCGTCGAGCAGGATGTTGTCCTGTGCCAGCATGGAATCGAACACAGCCAGACCGTTCGCGAATCCGCCATCCGTGTGAAATATTTGCGCGCTGTCGGCGTCGGCGAAGCGCCCGTCTTTCCAGATCACGCTCATGCCGCCGCGCCCCGCAATCGCATGTTCCACTCATCCGCCATCAAAACGAAATTGCGCAGGATGTCGATTCCGTTATCGGTCAGGCAGCTTTCCGGATGAAACTGGATACCCTGCACCGGAAATCGTTTGTGCCTGATTGCCATGACGATTCTGTCTTCCTCCGTCTGCGCCGTAACGTCCAGCTCCGTGCCGGCGGGCACATGGACGACCAGAGAATGATACCGCGCGGCGGTCAGGGGATTGGGCAAGCCCATAAAAATCCCTTCCGCATTGTGTTCGATAAGCGATGCCTTTCCATGCACCGGATGCGGCGCGCGGATCACCTGCCCGCCATACACTTCGCCGATGCATTGATGGCCGAGGCACACGCCCAAAATCGGGATGCGCGGCCCGAAACGCCGTATAATCTCGTTCGACAATCCCGCCCGCGCTGGATCGCACGGGCCGGGAGAAAGAATAATCGCCTCCGGCGGCTCCAATGCGATCTGCGCCAAATCAACCGCGTCATTCCGCACCACCCTGCGCTCGCGCCCCAGCATCCCGACATAACGGGCAAGGTTGTGAACGAAGGAATCGTAATTGTCGATCAGAAGGATCATGCGCCCCCCACATCGTCATTGCGAGCGCAGCGAAGCAATCCAGTCTGGATTGCCGCGTCGCCTGCGGCTCCTCGTAATGACGGGTAACAGAAACTCGCAAATATCCTGTCTGCCTTCACCAGCGTCTCCCGCAGTTCCGCTTCGGGAATCGATTCCGCCGTGATCCCGCCGCCCGTCTGCAAATGAACCTTCCCGCCTTCATAAACGAGCGTGCGGATCGTGATCGCTGAATCCATCGCTCCGTCATACCCCGCCCAGACCATCGCCCCGCAATAGGCGCCGCGCCGCTGCGGCTCCAGCTCGTCGATAATTTCCATGGCGCGGATTTTCGGCGCGCCCGTGATCGACCCGCCGGGAAAACAGGCGCGCAGCGCGTCCATGGCTTCCTGATCGCCCCGCAGCCGCCCGCGCACGGTAGACACCATATGATGCAGTCCTTCGAATGTTTCGATATCGCACAACGCCGAAACCTCGATCGAATGATCCTCGCAAACCCTGGACAAATCGTTGCGCAAAAGATCGACGATCATCACATTCTCCGCGCGGTCTTTCGCGCTTTCGGAAAGCGCCGAAGAGGGAAGGGAGGACGGCATCGTCCCCTTGATCGGGCGCGTCTCGATCGTCCGCCCCCTGACTTCCAGAAACCGTTCCGGCGACGAGCTCGCCAGCGTCACGCCCCCGAAATTCATAAAGGCCGCGTACGGCGCGGGGTTGGCTTCGCGCAACCGGCGGTAATGCCCATAGGCATCGAATCCCGCGGGAATCTCCGCGCTAAACCGCCGCGACAAATTCGCCTGGAATATATCGCCCGCATAAATGTAATCGACCACTTTGGCAATATTTGCCGTGTAATTCGCGTCATCCTTTTCCGAAGACCATTGCGCTTCGAAGGATTCGAACGGCGTTTCACGATACCCGGCAATAAAACCCTCGATCATCTTTTTATGAACGAGCGCATCCTTTTCGCTTTCCGCCGCGATCATCAAAACGGCTTTTCCTTGCGCATGATCGAACGCTAGCACATTGTCGTACAGCCCGATGCACGCATCCGGCTGGCCATGTTCCTTCGCCCTCGCCGGCAGTTTTTCCAGTTGCCGCGCCAGATCATATCCGAAATATCCCGCCGCGCCGCCCTGAAACGGCGGCAGGTCTTTTCCCGGCTTGCGCCCTTCGCCCCACAGCGCGATCCGCTCGCGCACCACCTTGAACATATCGGCATGATAGGTGAACTGGTTCTCGGCGTTGGTGATCGTCACCCGCCCGTCCTTGCTCTCGATGGTTTCATACGGATGCCAGAGGACATAGGAATACCGGTTCAGCGCATGACCGTCGCGGGCGCTGTCGAGAAAAAGGGAATAGGGGAGAGCGGCGAGGGGGGCAAAGCTAGAAACCGCATCGGGTCCTTGCCAGTCATAGACGAACAGACGCTTGAAACGCTCCCGCACCATGGCCCTTCATGCGGCAATCCGCCGGATTAGGCAAGAAATTTCTTGATCCCAGCTGTGGCCTCGGCCAGCCCGCATTTAACCACCTCGACCCCCGCCGGAAACGCGCCGTGAAGGCGGGAGGGCAGCATGGGATCGAGCATCACGAACACCCCCCGGTCGCCTGCCCGCCGGATCAGGCGGCCAAACGCCTGCTTGATTTTCAGGCGCGCAATCCGCTCGTCATATTGTTTTTTGCCGAACGCCTCGCGCCGCGCTTTGTGAAGGATCGTCGGGCGCGGCCACGGCACGCGGTCGAACACGATCAGGCGCAGGGAATCTCCAGGCACGTCCACCCCGTCCCGCACCGCGTCGGTGCCGAGCAGGCAGGCATTCACATCGTCCCTGAAAATATCGACGAGCGTGCCGTTGTCCATCGCGTCGACATGCTGGGCATATAAATGCACGCCGCGTTCTTCCAATGGCCCCGCGATTTTTTCCTGCACAGCGCGCAGCCGCGTGATCGCCGTAAACAATCCGAGCGCGCCTCCATGCGACGCTTCGAACAGCGCCCGGTACGCGCCCGCCACCTGGTCGAGATCGTCTTTCCTCACATCGTTGATAACGAATACTTTCGTCCGCGCCGGATAATCGAACGGGGACTCGAACTTCTCCTGACAGACATCGGGCGTCAAATGCGACAGCCCCGAAATATCCCGCGCGACTTTCCAGTCCTCTTCTTCGTTTCCCGTGGCGTCGCGCAAGGTCGCGCTCGTCACCGCCATGCCGTGCACATGCGGGCGCATCGACGCCGCGAACGGCGCCATCGGATCGACCCAGTGGCGGTAAAGCCCGACATCGACCGCGCGCCCTTCGATCCGCTCTATCTCCATCCAGTCGACGAAATGCGCGGGCCGCTCCGCCTGTTCCAATGTTTCCAGCATCCCGATCCACCCCGTCACCGTCATCGTGCGAAGGCCGAGCGACGTAATCATGGCGTCGAGCCTGCGGCGCATATCCGCGTCCAGCGTATCCGCCTGATCGTTCAATTTCTTGCGCAGCCCGTTGGCGAGTTTGAGCAGCGGTTCCTGCAATTTCTGCATCGCGCTTTTCAACCTGACGGCGGCGGGCCGGATATCCTCGCCGAGCGGCTGCGTTTCCGTCTCCAGGGAATAGGGGCCGTCCCGTCCGTCGCTGCGCGCAAACACTTGGTTGTAAACGGCCAGCAAAAATTCCTCGGCCTCGCCCTTGGGCGCGGCGTCTTTCATCCGCGCCGCCCATCCTTCGGACGTCAGGATGCGCGAGGCTTCCAGAACATCCTGCAAAACCGGCTCCAGGTCGGCGTTGCCCGCAACCAGATCGTCGCAGCGGCGCTTCAAACCTCGTGCGCGGCTCTTTTTCGGCCCTTCATTGCCGCGCAGCCACCGGCGCAATTCATATGTCTCCAGCGCCGTCAGATGCCCCGCATAGGCGCTGTCCGCCGCATCGAACAGGTGATGGCCCTCGTCGAAAATATAATGGCGCGGAAGATCGGAATCCGCGCTCGCGTCCGCCGTCTGGATCATCACGAGCGCATGGTTCGCCACCACCAGTTCGGCATGGCGTGCCTTGCGGATGGATCGCTCGACATAGCAGCGGTGGTAATGATCGCACGCCGAATAGATGCATTCGCCGCGCCGGTCGGAAAGGCCCACCGTATAGTGCGGCCCGACCAGCCCCGTCAGCCATCCGGGAAAATCCCCGCCGGACAGATCGCCGTCCCGCGTCGCCGCCGCCCACCGCGCCATCAGCCCCGCCGCGATGGCGGTGCTTGCATGTTTGGCCAGCGCCGCGCCCGCCGCCACATCCTCGAAATTGAGAAGGCAGAGGTAATTCTCGCGCCCCTTCCTCACGGCGACCTTCGCATCCTTCATATCCGGATCGGAATAGATTTTATCCAGCTCCTGATTGATCTGCCGCTGCAAATTTTTCGTATAGGTCGAAACCCACACCGTCCCCTTGTTCTTTTGCGCCCATACCGACGCGGGCGAAAGGTAGCCCAGCGTCTTGCCCACGCCCGTTCCCGCCTCGGCCAGAACCGCGTTCGGCTCGCCCTCGTGATCCAGCGGACGGAATATCGCCGTCATGGCGTTGGCGTAATGCATCTGCGCCTCGCGTGCCTCCGCACCGGCCCCCAGCACGCCCGTAAGACGTTCCCGCGCCTCTTCGCCCGTTACGGGATGATGCGACGTGGGCGGCGGCGGCGCGCCTTCCGCCCATTCCGGCAAAGACTTCCAGATATTCAGATCGGCCTTGGAAACATAGATTTCCTTTTCGTCGTAAACCTGCCCGAACGCCGCGAACACATAAGGCGTCCACCGCCATCCGCGTCCGTTCTGCCCCATCACGCCCGCGATTTTGATCGGGTCGGCGCGGCCTCGCCACACATCGTTGCGCAAATCCGAGAGCAGGGCCGACGCGCATTCCATCAGCGTAAACGGATAATCCTCCGGGCTCGAAGGCACGGGCACCCCCAGCGCCTTCGCCAGCCCCACAGGCGTCGGCACCGCGAACATCGCCGGGTTCACAAAGGCATAAAGCTCCAGCACATCGAATGCCTGAATTGAAGAAAGGTCCAGCTTTTTACACGTGTAGGGCGCATGGCAAACCATCACCGGGTGGTCGTGAATCATCTGCGCCGCTCTGGCATGAGAAAGCTTTTCCACTTCCCCGTCCGCCGATAACAGCCATGCCTCGCGCGCGCTCACGTAAATCGCCGGAATTTTCGGGATTTTCACGTTTTCCGGCTTGGCTTGGAGGGCGGAGCTTGTCATAGTCTACGCATAGCACGGCGTCCCGGCCCCGCACAATAAAACTCCCTCTCCCTTCAGGGAGAGGGCAGGGGTGAGGGTGCAGGATCGCTTGCAAAAAGCGCCCCTTACGGAGAAAGAAAAAAATGCCCCTGATTATCCTGCACGATCTGGACGGCGACGAGGTCATGGTCAACACCGACACGCTGACCGCCGCCAAGCGCAAGATTCCGGACGACAAATCCCACATCAAAGACCCGTACACAAAACTGTTCTTCGTCTCCAAGGACAAGACGATAGAATCTCTCGGCTTCCCGGATTCCGTGCGCGAAAGCCCTGCCGAAATCGTGTCTCTGTCGAAGGTCGAGGCGAACTGATCAGCGCGCGATCAGCACCGTATACATATGGTATGAATCTTCGCTCGGGCGGTGGAGGCAGAAGACTTTTTTGCCCTCCAGCTCGGTCGCTTCGTCGCCTATCGTGCTGGTGCTGATCGTGTAATCGCCGGTGAAAATATCCGTGCCGCCGATGCCTTCTTCATCGTCGGGAGGAGAGTCTGCCGGCATACTGACTTTTGCCAGCTTGTTGATCATGACGCAGGCTTCCTCGCTCAGGCCGTAAACTTCAAGCACCAGATCCGGCTTGTTCGTTCCGACATCGACGACGGTGCGCGTATTGACCGCCGCGGAACCGATCTTCCACACGGAGCACGCGCCGTCTGTCAGCAGGTCGGATGGAATTTCCCGCGGCTCCAATCCCCCGCCCAGCCCAAAAATTTCACAGTCCTCCGTCGTGCAGTTGGGATTATGCCCGGCCGCTTGAATCGGGTCGTCGTCGCATTCCTGATAAACATCGTTGGCAAAGCTTATTTCGCTCTCGCTCACGCCCCTCAGCAGCATGTTCTGAGCGGCCGATGCGACCGAGGATGTATAACGCACTAACTGGGACACGGCGACTGACAGGCGGTCCTTATCGCCCGTTTCTTCCGTCTGGGATGACGTGCGTATGAGCATGGCGCCCAGAAGGCCCAGCAGCGCGATGGCGATCAGGATAAACCACAATGCGTTTCCGGATTGTCTGTTCATGCTACCTCGCCTGAAGAACGTAATAGAAGAAATACTGGCCCGCCGGAACGCCGCCAAATGCTGTCGATTCCATGCACGCCGCCGTCTTGCCGGTCACGTAGGTCGGGTTCGTTCCGTTATCCCCGACCTCGGCCTTCGCGGTATAATCTCCCTGGAAAGGGAATCCCGCATCATAACCGTCGATTGCGTAGGAATTGACCTTCAGCATTTTGTTGATCTCGGCGCACACTTCCTGCGAAAGATCGGGCGCGATCACCGCGAGTTCCGGAACGGCCGTTCCCAAGCCCGTCACGGCTAGCCCGCCCGTAATATAATATTCCGAAGTGCCCGAAATTCCTTCCGGCAGGTTGTAGAACGTGGTGGCGCCGCCGGCAGGGTTGAAAACATGACAGGAAAAATCCGCGTTCGCCGCCGGGCTGTCGGGGTTGTCATAGGAAGTGGGATCGGACCATGAGGTGGAATAAAAACTTATCGACGTATCCGCGCACCCGTTGATCCGCAGGCTTTTGACCGCGGTCTTGAGCGTCTCCACATAGGTCAGTATTTCCGAAGCGGTTAGTTTGGCCCTTTCCTGCACGCCGGTCGTGCTGCTGCTGCGCAAGCCCTGTGTCAGGGCGAAACTGAGGGCGCCGAACAAAATAATCATGAAAAATATCCAGAAAAAGATCGATCCGGACTGTGTATGGCGCCTTTGCCGCGCTTGATTTTTCATAGGATTTTGTCCATAAAGAAACGCACAATCAATATTTTAGCATAGAAACACCGCCATGACACAAGCAGAAGCGAAAAAAGAGACCCTTTCCACAAACCCCCGCGAAGCGCGGGAACAGAAACTGGCGGAAATGCGCGCGCGCGGCCTGGAGCCGTACCCCCCGAACTTCCCCCGCAGCCACCAGGCGCAGGAACTTCAGGACAAATACGCCTCCCTCGAAAACGGCGTGGAAACCGAGGATAAGGTTTCTGTTGCGGGCCGCATCATGGCGATGCGCAACAACGGCATGTTCCTCGACCTGCAGGACGCCTCCGGCAAGATTCAGGTTTTCTGCCACAAGGATTCCATGAGCGTGGAAGAGCTTGAAAAACTTTCGCTCTACGATATCGGCGACATTATCGGCGCGCACGGCACGATCCGCCGCACGCCGCGCGGGGAACTGTCCGTGCGCGCGGGCGAAACCCTGATCCTTTGCAAAGCCCTTTTGCCGCTCCCCGAGAAATACCACGGTCTCACCGACATCGAACAACGCTACCGTCAACGCTATCTCGACCTCATCATGAACGAGGAGAGCCGCGAAACATTGAAAAAACGCTCGAAGATCGTCTCCTTTATCCGCAAATACATGGAAGGAATGGGCGCGATCGAGGTGGAAACGCCGATCCTCAACGGCATTCTCGGCGGCGCCAACGCGCGTCCTTTCACGACGCATCACAATGCGCTCGACGCCGATTTCTATCTGCGCATCGCCACGGAACTGCCGCTGAAACGCCTGATCGTCGGCGGCCTCTCGGATACGGTTTTTGAAATAGGGCGCCTGTTCCGCAACGAAGGCATCTCAATCAAGCACAACCCCGAATTCACGACCATCGAAAGCTATCATTCCTACAAGGATTACTTCGACATCATGGATTTAACGGAAACCCTCATCCGCCAATGCTGCCTTGCCGTCAACGGCACGCTTCAGGTGCAGATGAGCGACAATCTGATCGACTACGAAAAACCCTTCGCCCGCAAATCCATGATCGACCTCGTGAAAGAGGCGACGGGCATTGATTTCATGCAATTCAAGGACGCCGCCGAAGCCCGCGAAGCCGCGAGTAAACTCGGTGTCCGCACGGAGCCTTTCGCGCAATGGGGCGATGTCGTCGCCGCCGTCTTCGATGAGAAGGTGGAACACACGCTGATCCAGCCGATCCACGTCACCGACACGCCGATGGATATTTCCCCGCTCGCGAAAGTCCATCGCTCGAACCCCCGCCTTGTCGAACGCTTCGAAACCTATATCAACGGCTGGGAAATCGTGAACGCCTTCTCCGAACTGAACGACCCGAAAATCCAGTTGCAGCGATTTGAAGAACAGGTCGCGCAAAAAGAGGCGGGCGACGACGAAGCCCAGATGCTCGACGACGACTACGTCACCGCGCTCGAATACGGCCTGCCGCCCACGGGCGGCTGGGGCATGGGCATAGACCGCCTCGCCATGCTGCTGACCGGCTCCCACAACATCCGCGACGTCATCGCGTTCCCGACCCTGAAACCCAAGAAGGACTAAAGATTATGGCTGCCTCCAAACTCGACCAGATCAAGGATGACATCTACGCCGCCATCGCCGCCGACAATGAAGGGCTGGACGATGCGATCACGGCGCTGAAGCAGGAACTCAAGGCGCAAGGCACGAAAGAGGCCATCTTCGAACCCACGAAACTCGTCCAGAACAACCGCCAGGGCCGCCAGATGATGAAGTCCTACTTCAAAAAACGCGGCGTGATCGTGAAATTCGATAAATCCGGCGAAGAGCTGTCATAAATAGTTTTTATGGGGTGACGGGGGCGATGGCCTTGATGTTGCCGAAGCTTGATGCGGCGATCCGGGTCACGGAAAAGCCCGCGCTTCCTAACAATTCCACCAGTTCTTCCTTCTTATATAGCGTGATGCCATGGTGAATGCCGTGTTTTTCGCGCATTTCGGGGGCGATCGTGCCGAAACGCTCTTCTATCGGTCGCTCGCGCCCCGGCGTGGTAAGGCCGTATTCCGTGTCATATCCCGCCGCTGAAATAAACGCGATCCCGTTTTTCGGCATGCGTCGGCGCATCATTGAAAGCACTCGCCTGGCTTCCTCGTATCGCAGGTAATGTATGGCCCTTTGCGAATAGAGGATGTCGATCCTCTCCGGTAAATCGCCGGGTGTTATATCTTTGAAATCCTTTTGCAGGAATGTCAGTTCGTCCGCGCGCGCCGGGGTTTGCGCGGCGGCTTTTGCAAAGACTTCCTTTGCGATGTCGTTTATGTCGATCATGGTGACAGACGCGCCTGCCTGAAACATTTTTACCGCATGCGTGCCAAAACCCCCGCCCAGATCGACGGCGGCGGTGGGAATCTCCTTTTGCGCGCGTTCCTGAATGGCTTTGAGGGATTCCAGGTCCAACTCGTCCTGCCTCTGGCTGGAAATATCCACGCCATGCCCGCTGCCGGTCGGAACGAAACTATCGCCGTATTGATTCAGTTTTCCTGTGCTCATGCCCGGCCTCTGCCGCCTTTTATTAGGAAAAAGTTTATTTGCGTCAATGATGTCTAATAATCGAAATCGTCGTATCTGCCCCGTCCATTGTCCGTCGTATCCTCGAGAATGAGGTTGCGGCGCAGAGCTATCCCTGCGCCTGCCGCGACGAAGGCTGTGATATACGGGCTTGCCGTAACATTATCGGATGCGACGTCCGAAAAATCCGATGCAAATCCTGCAATAACCCCGAACACTGTTGAATAAACAACATGTGGAATGCAATTTCCGAATTTAAAATCCTGAAGGTAGCTATTGCCGACCGACACGCCCGTGGCCGCCGCGAGAAGGCTTATACCGATCGGGTTATCTGAAATATCCATCGCCGGCGTGCCGAAACGCTCTAGCGTGTTTTGCAAAGTTTCGACACCCGCCACGGAAAAAACGCCAAGCGCGGCGGTAAATTGCGCGTAATCGAACGCCTCTTTCAATTTTTCTTTCAGTGTACTCATCCAACGCTCCTCAATTTTTTTAAAATCCCTTCGGCGGTAACCCCATGCCTTCTTTGGCGTAATTGTCGCCCTTGCGCGGCGCATAACTCTCCGACCACGCGCTGACGATATCGGCAAGGGCGGGGCGCTCGCGCTCTTCCGGCGTTTCGCTTTGCGTGCCCAGATAAATGAATCCCGCGATCCTGTCCCGCTCGTCGCATCCCAATGCTTCGCGCACTTTTGCATTTAAAGCGGGCCAGCCCGTAACCCAGTTGCTGCCGAACCCCATCGCATTCGCGGCAAGGCACAGATTGTAACAACATGCGCCCGCGCTCAGGAATTGTTCCCATTGCGGTATCTTGCTGTCCCTGATGCGCGAAACCGCCGCGACCACCACCGGCGCGCGCAGGAATTTTTCCGCTTCGAGGTCGAGTTTGGCGGGTGCGGCCTGCGCATCTTCCAGAAGATACGCGTCGCGTAAAACCGCGCCGAATTTTTCGCGCGCGTCGCCGTCGAACACCACGAACCACCACGGGGCGAGTTTTCCGTGATCCGGCACGCGCGTGGCGGCGGTGAGGATTTCCTCCATCTGCGCCGTCGTCGGGCCGGGCGCGGACAGCGCCTTGATCGCCGTCGACCGGCGGGAGAGGAGCGTATCGAGAATGCCTTGCGTCATGCCTTCAAGCCTACTGCCCTGTATGGAGAAATCAAGCCGCTTATCCGCCTTCTCCCCGTCATTGCGAGGCGGCGAAGCAATCCCCGCCCGCGTATTCTTAACCTATTTCGGCTTTCAGGAGGTGTGCGGTATTCAGGGGCCGTCTATTGTCGGGCAGCTTAGCGGCGGCCTCTGCTGCGGCTTTGAAAGAGGTCTCCATAAGTTGCAGATAGGCATCGTCGGAATTCATTGACTGCACGATCCCGCCTATTTTCTGGGCCGCCGTCCTTACTTCCTGCGGGGTTTTGCAGATACCGAGAACCATATTGGCGACGTGATGCTGGTTGCTTTTCGCCAGTGGAAGATAGTCGATTGCGGCCTGAACGATTTCCTGGCGGGCTGGGGAATCAATGCCAAGCCCGGTATCTTTCACAAGCGGGATTATATGCACCGAGGATTTCTTGTCCCTGGCATAGTCCGCCGCGACTTCCGCGAAGATTTCTTTCGTCTTCGCATCCGGCGCCTGTTTTATCAATTCCGGAAGAATGGCCGGGCACGAACCAAGTTGGCACGCATCGACGGTGATGGCTTTCTTTTCCGCCGTGGAATAATTCGACGCGGCTATCTCCAGCAGATTTTGAATGAGCATGTTTTGCGTCCTTCCCGTGGGGTCGGCCGGGTTCGATTTTATAGTTTGGGCGTTCTTGATGATTTCTTTCAGGGTGGCTTGGGTCATTGTGCGCTACTTATCTTCGTTTTTGAGTTGAACCTTAATTGATAAGATAATCTTTTCATAACGTCAATTCCTTTCTCATAACCATTATTGACCGCGGTGGCCGGTGTTCTATATATGTACCCCATGCGCGGCGCGGTAGAGATCAACATGGCGGCGAGCGTCCCGATGGAAAGCTCGCCCCCCTTTAAAATAGCCTCGGACTTTCAGCCCGCCGGCGACCAGCCGGCGGCGATC
>DASTUM010000164.1:0-12986 GCA_035759665.1 Micavibrio sp. | reverse complement strand
TCGTTTGTGAAATAGGGCGGACGTCGCGGATATATGATCCGGTTTCGCCATTACTTCCTTTTGCTTATGTCCACGTAAGGACGTTCTGCCGGGCCGGTGTAGAGCTGGCGCGGGCGGCCGATGCGGAGTTCGGGTTCTTCGATCATTTCTTTCCATTGGGAAATCCAGCCGACCGTACGCGATACGGCGAAGAGAACCGTGAACATCGAGGTCGGGAAGCCCATGGCTTTGAGGATGATGCCCGAATAGAAGTCAACGTTCGGGAAGAGTTTGCGTTCGACGAAGTACGGATCGGCGAGCGCGGCCTTTTCCAGTTCCATCGCGAGTTTGAGCATGGGTTCGTCATGCAGGCCGAGTTCGTCGAGCACTTCGTAGCAGCTCTCGCGCATGATATCGGCGCGGGGGTCCATGTTCTTGTAGACGCGGTGACCGAAGCCCATGAGGCGGAACGGGTCATCCTTGTCTTTTGCCTTTGCGATGAATTCCGGAATGCGCGAGGCGTCGCCGATCTGGGCAAGCATTTCCAAAACTTCCTGGTTCGCGCCGCCATGGGCCGGGCCCCAGAGGCAGGCAATGCCCGCGGCGATACAGGCAAAGGGGTTCGCCTGCGAAGAGCCGGCGAGACGCACCGTGGAGGTCGATGCGTTTTGTTCGTGGTCGGCATGGAGAATAAGGATGCGTTCCATGGCGCGGGAAAGAACCGGGGAAACCTTGTAGGGTTCCGCCGGAACGGCGAAACATTGATAGAGGAAGTTTTCCGCATAGGTCAGGTCGTTGCGCGGATACATGAAGGGCTGGCCGACGGAATATTTATAGGTCATGGCGGCGATCGTCGGCAATTTCGCGATCAGGCGGTGCGCGGAAATTTCGCGCTGCTTGGGATCGTAGATGTCGAGGGAGTCGTGATAGAACGCGGCCATCGCGGCGACGACGCCGCACATCACGGCCATCGGGTGCGCGTCGCGGCGGAAACCGCGGAAGAAATAGTTCATCTGGTCGTGCACCATGGTGTGGCGCGTGATGGAAGTCGAAAATTCGTCGAGCTGCGACTGGGTCGGCAGGTCGCCGTTCAGGAGGAGGTAGCATACTTCCATATAGGTGGATTTGCGTGCCAGTTCCTTGATGTTGTAGCCGCGGTGATGAAGGATGCCTTCTTCCCCGTCGATAAAGGTGATGCGCGATTTGCAGGACGCCGTCGAAGTATAGGACGGGTCGAACGTGAAGTGGCCCGTCTGGGCGTAAAGCTTGCGGACGTCGATCACATCGGGCCCGGACGTGCCGTGCATAACCGGAAGATCCGTTTTCTCGCCCGTGGCGTTGTTGATGAGGGTGTAGGTTTTGTCCGTGTTGATGGATTCCGCGGCTTTTTCGGCTTCGCTCATGATGTGTTCCGTTCGCTGATAGGTTGGACGCGCTGGAATTACGCCCGACAAAGATAGGCCGGGAATGGTTAAAGATCAATTTACAACCGCTTGGAAATGCAGGAGTTTCCGTATTGTTGCGAGGCAAAAGGGGCGGAGTGCCGTTAAGTCTGGATTGCCGCGTCGCCTGCGGCTCCTCGCAATGACGATAGGGGGCGGAGATGTTGACCATCATGACCAACATTTTGTTCTGGGCGCGCAGCAGGAGGCGGAGTTTTTGGGCCGGGGCCGAATGGAGGCCGTGCTTGTAGGCGTTCCAGCGGCTAAGTGCTTTGCCCGCAGCTGTTTTTGGGCCGGTGGAGCGCGTCCATGGCTTGCGTTCGCGGGCGATGGCCGCCTCTCTGGCGCGGGCTTCAGACGTCCAGCGGGGCATTGTTGACCAACATTTGTCTAGTTCGTTCCGGGAATTTTTTCGCGCGCGGCTCCGTTTTGATCCGCTTCCAGGTGTTGATGGTGCGATCGGTTTGCCGTTGGGCGCGCAGGGCGATGTTGATTTTATCGTCGTGCGTGAATTTGCCGTCGGCATTGTTGATGTAAAAGTGAAACGTGGCATCGAGGATGCGGGTCTGCGTTGCGAGGATATCCGAAAAATCGTCCGGATTTCCGGCGTGGGCGTCGATGATGGTGCGTTCGAGAGAGGCCACGATGTGATTCAGCGAGGCCTGTTCTTCCGATATTTTGATGAGGCGTGCGAGGTTGCGGGCGGCAAGCTCGAGCTTCTGTGCGGCAACGTAATCGACCGCGTCTTTGAATATATTGCTCATGCGGGAGTATAAGACTTAATTCCTATACTTGTCAAGAGTCTTGACGGTGGGCGATTTCGCCATAGGAGAATATCCAATAGGATGGAATTTATGATGCGGTCGTCTTTTGTGGTAGCAAGCGCGTTGGCAAGCGGGGTTTTAGTTTATCCAGCCAACGCGCGTATCAACGACATCGCGGAAAGTAATAACGTCTTTTATGCGAGCACGCATAAATTCCAGATACCGAAAAAAGCGATGGATGGAATCGGCAAGAGCGGCAAGGCGCCCTGGATGGAGTTTAGAAACCGGGAGTGCATCGGGCTGGGTATGTTTTTTTCGATTCTGGGCAATGTAGCGGTGCGCTTGCAATGTGAGGGAGGCGGCGAATCGCAATTCTGTCACGGCGATCTGTTCGATCCTGAATGCGACGATTATTTGGGGCCGCCGAAATTCTATCTTTGCAAAAACGGCGAGTGCGTGGAGCAGATGGCGCCCGCGAAGCCGTAAGAAGGCGGACGTGCTTGTTTGTTGCCCTTGTGCACTCTTTGCCGCTATTGCGGGGTGGTAATCCTGTGGTCTGGGTTGCTTCGTCGCTACGCTCCTCGCAATGACGGTCTTCTAAAGTTTTAGGCAGGAACCCCGCCTTTCTTTATTTGGTCAGCCAGGCCGCGTAATCAGGCAATGTCTGCGCGTCCAGCAGGATGATGCCGGGAAGATCATAAGGGTGGATTTCGCGCAGGCGGGCGATCAGCTTGTCCTTGTTCGCCCACGGCGCTTTGAAGACGACGCAGGTTTCGCTATCTTCCACCACCTTGTCGTTCCATTGGTAAATGGCGAAATGTGGCGCGTGGATGTTGGCGCAGGCGATGGTTCTTTCCTGCATCAGTATCCGCACGACGGAACGCGCGGCTTCCGGCGAGGCGAAGTTCGACATGATCAAAGTCATTTTTTCCATGTGGGTCTTTCCTTTATAAATTCAAGTCGCCAAGACGCCACAGGGCCATGTGTTTGTCGGCGTAGCGGCCTTCCTGGCCGTTGTATTTTTCATCGAGCGATAAGAGCGGCGGCGGAAAATTAAAGGGCGGCAGCGCGAAGTTCAGCGTGCGCCACATGCCCGTGGCGATGTCGGCGTTTTCCGTGCGGTTCGTGAAGGTGGTGGTGAAGAGGTATTTGGAACCGCTCGCCCTGATGTTGCGCAAGGCTTTCTGAATGTCCTTGAAGGACATATGGACAAGCGCGTCGCGGCAGATGAACAGGTCGCCGCACGGCGGGACGGTTTCGCACAGGTCGATATAGCGAAATCTTACATTCGGTTTTTGGTAGCGGGCGTTGTTGTCGTCGATCATCGGCTGGACGATGTCGCCGCCGGTGTAATCGACGGTGGAAAGATCGACGTCTTTCATCCAGAAGAAATCGCCGCACGGCACGTCCACGACCGATTTTATGCCGAATTGCTGAAAGAGATCCGGCAGGGCGGCGCGCAGGGCGGCCGTGACCTCCATATTGGAGCCTTCGCCCGAGCGTGAATAAGCGTCTTTCCATTTATTCGATGTGTAATAGGCGGAGAAAATTCTTTCCCTGCTGCGCAGGTTCAAGTTTAAATAGGCGATATTCTTTTCGATATTGTGCTTGATCTTTACCAAGCTGGGGAAATTTTCTTTGAGAAAGCTTTTCATGTGTCGCCGTTGAACCCTTTTGCGCCGTTCGTTTCTAGTGTTATTCATAGCGCGGTCGCACAGGCGGGAAAAGAGATTTCCGCGCAAAAGGGCCGGTTGTTCTTGTGGATTCCGGTGGCGTTCGCCGCCGGGATCGGCTTGTATTTCAGTGTTTTGATGGAGCCGGCACGGTGGGCCGGGGCTGGTGTTGCGGCTGCCGTCTTGCCGGTTGTTTTGTGGCTGTACCGGCGACATTCGGAGGCGGCGTGGCGTTTTGGCTGTTATGCCGTGGCGCTGGGCGTGATGCTCGCAGCACTGGGATTTGCGGCGGCGCAGGCGGGAACGCGCATGGCAGGGACGCCGATGCTTGCGAAATCCATAGGGCCGGTCGATATCGAGGGCACGGTGGAGAGCGTTGACGATCTGGGCGGGAAAAAGGGGAGCCGCGTGGTGCTCCGCGATCTTGTCATCGAACGGCTGACGCCGGAGGAGACGCCGCGGAAAATCCGGTTGCGGTTCAGGAAGGGCGAGGGGCTGGTAGCGGGCGCGCGGATCAGGACGCTGGCGAAGATGGAGCCGCCGTCGGGGGCCGTCGCGCCGGGGGCGTATGATTTCAGGCGGCATCTGTTTTTTCAGGGGATCGGCGGGGTCGGGTTTGCATACCGCGCGGCGAAGATCGTCGACGGGCGGACGGGGGACGCCGGGTTCGTGTTCGAAGCTCTACGCGAGAAAATCGGGGCGCGGATCAGGTCTGCCGCGGGGCCGGCAGCGGGCGGCATTATGACGGCGTTGATTACCGGCGGGCGCGGGGCGATTTCGGAAGACGACGACGATGCGATGCGCGATAGCGGGCTGTATCACCTTTTGTCCATTTCGGGAACGCATGTGACGATGGTGGCGGCGGTGCTGTTTTTTATTGCGCGGTTTGGGATGGCCTGTTTTCCGTGGGTGGCGTTGCGGTGGCCGATCAAGAAGATCGCGGCTGTGATCGCGCTGCTGGGCGCGGGGTTCTATGTTTTTCTGGCGGGGGCGGAGGTGCCAGCGCTGAGGGCGCTGCTCATGACCGCGCTGATTATGATTGCGATCATGCTCGATAGGTCGCCGTTTTCGATGAGGCTGATCGCGTTTGCGGCGCTGGCGGTTCTGGTGGTTGTGCCGTTTGCGCTGGTGGGGGTGAGCTTTCAGATGTCGTTCGCGGCGGTGGGGGCGCTCATTTGTTTTTTCGAGTGGATCAGGCCGTGGTGGATGATGTTGTATTCCCGCGCGGGGTTTGTGGGGAAGGCCGTGATGTATCTGGCCGGGGTGTTGATGACGTCGGTGATCGCGGGGACGGTTACGGGGATTTTCAGCCTGTATCATTTTCAGTCTTTCGCAATGTATGGCGTGATTTCGAATATGATCGCCGTGCCGTTGACGGGGGCGGTTATCATGCCGGCGGCTGTGCTCGGGGTGTTTTTGATGCCGTTCGGGCTGGACGCGCTCGCGTTTAAGATCATGGAGTGGGGAACGGTTTGGTTGCTCGGCGTCGCGCATTGGGCGGGCGGGCTGGAGGGCGCGGTCATTCATGTGCGCCAATGGCCGGAGGCGACGTTCGCGTTTCTGGTGTGCGGGTTGGTGTTGTTTTTGCTGTGGGAGGGGTGGCGCGGGAAGGGCGTGGCGCTTGCGGTGATGCTGGCGGGGATGATTGTGGCGGGGCTGGCCCCGGCGCCGGATATTTTGGTTTCGGGGGCGGGGAAATTGATGGCTGTGCGCGGGAAGGATGGGCAGCTTTATTTGTCGTCGGGGCGGAAAGAGAAGTTCGTGGCGGAGAACTGGATGCGGCTCGACGGCCATGCGGATGAGAAGCCGGCGACGTTTGCGAGCGTGTCATCGCCGATGCTGTGCGATGACGACGGGTGCCGTGGGGAAATTAAATCGCGCAAGGTGGCGATTGTCAAAACGCCGAGGGGGCTGCGCGAGGATTGTGCGTGGGCGGAGGCCGTTCTGTCCGAAGAGCCGATTGCGAAGGCGGGGTGTGAGGCGAAGGGGCCAGTGCTTGGGTTGTATGATTTTCTGGATGACGGGGCGGCGGCGATTTATCTGGGGGAAGAGATAGAGGTTCGCAGGGTGCGGGAGCGTGGGGAGGATAGGCCGTGGACGATAGGAAGGGATTGAAGAGCCACAAAAGTGCTGTTGTGTTGATGATGTGCTGCTGGGTTGCCGCGTCGCTGCGCTCCTCGCAATGACGGATGAGGGTGCTGGCGGTTAGTGGTAGGTGCGCATCAGGGAGACCAGGCGGCCTTGAATTTGGACGCGGTGGGATTCGAAGGTGCGGGTTTCGTATTTGTCGTTTTCGGGGATGAGATGAATCATCCCGCGCTCGCGCTTGAGGCGTTTGAGAGTCACTTCCTCGCCATCGACGAGGGCCACGACGATAGCGCCGTCTTCAGCGGTGTCGCATTTCTTGATGATGACGGTATCGCCGTCCTGAATTCCCACATTGACCATGGAATCGCCGTCGATTTCGAGAGCGTAGTGGTGGCCGGAGCCGACCATGTTGTTGGGAACGTCGATCGTGGTGTTGTCGTCGCGGATTGCCTCGATAGGCGTACCGGCGGCGATGCGGCCGTGCATCGGGAGCGTGCGCATCGCGGCGGCGGCGATGACGGCGTTGATTTCGCGGGTTTGAGAGGACGCCCTGGAATTGTCGTTGGTTTTTGGCGAATAGCCTTCGGGAAGTTTTTTCACCTCCAGCGCGCGCGCGCGGTGGGGCAGTCGCTCCAGATAGCCGCGCTCGACAAGGCCGGTGATCAGGCGGTGGATTCCGGATTTGGATTTGAGCGAAAGAGCATCGCGCATTTCATCGAACGAGGGGGCAATGTCGCCCGCCTTCATGCGTTCATGGATGAAAAGGAGCAAATCTTTCTGCTTTTTCGTGAGCATCGGCGGATTCCTGCGGTTTGAACGGGTTAGGGATGTTTGTTCTTCTACTGTTCTACACCTGTTCTTGGTCTGTGTCAAAGGGGCGCGTGAAAAAACTTCTGATAAAAAAGAACAAGCGGCGCATTCCTTTCTTTGACAAGCGGTAATTTTAAGTCATTGTTATGTCTATCATTGGACGCAGGGGGATATTATGTCGAAAGCGGTTATAGCGGCGGCGGCATTCGCGACGATCGTGGCGGGAGAAACACTGCACGCGCAGACGGCGGAGTTTCCGGCCTGCGCCGACGATCATGGCGCCCGCGTCACCTATATGACCGACGATCAATACCAGCGGCAGGCCAGAGGCCAAATCTACACCATCATGTTTGCCGCCGCGCGGTATATGAACGCCGACACGGCGCAAGAGCCGGTGATCGGTTACAGCGCGCCCTTTATAGATAGCATCAACCAGAGCGCAGGCCGGTTTGTTTTCCTGCATGAATGTTTCCATCTTTCCTCGGGCGATGCGCGGAAGGCCTATCTTTCCATTCAAGGCGGCGGCGAGAAGGCGAAGCGCGAGATGGAGGACAATGCCGATTGTTCCGCGGCAACACGTATGCGCGATGAATTCCACGCGAGCGAAGAGGAGATGTTCTCGATCGCGCCGATGATCGACGCGGTATCATCCGGCAGGGGCGCGGAGCGTATGGCGGATATTATGGCGTGTTATCGAGCGCCGTAGATTTTTCTTTTAAAGCGGGCGTTTTCAGGAAACGGTAACGCCCATGATGTTGCCGATCACCGCGCTAAGCGCCATTGCGGCAGCACCCCAGAACATGACGCGCAGTGCCGGTTTCAAGGGCGGAGCGCCGCCGATTTTGGCGGCAAACGCGCCGAGCGCGCCGAGCAGTGCGATGCACAGGACGAAGGATACAGGGACAAACACATTCAGGGGAATGGCGAGTGCAGCGATCACAGGGAAGATTGCACCAAGCGAGAAAGCGCCCGCGGATGCCAATGCCGCCTGAAGCGGGCGCGCGGCCGTGATTTCCGAGATGCCGAGTTCTTCGCGCGCATGAACGCCAAGCGCGTCTTTCTTCATCATCTGCGCCGCGACCTGACGCGCAAGTTCCGTTTTAACGCCGCGCTCCACGTAAATCTGCGTAAGTTCGTTCAGTTCGACGGCGGGCATTTCGACAAGTTCCCTGCGCTCACGTTCGAGGTCGGCATTTTCGGTGTCGGATTGCGAGCTCACGGACACATATTCTCCAGCGGCCATGGACATCGCCCCCGCGACAAGCGCCGTTATGCCCGATAGGAGAAGATAGGATTGCGATGTGTCCGCCGAGGCGATACCGATGACGAGGCTGGAGACAGAAATGATGCCGTCATTCGCGCCTAGTACGGCGGCGCGCAGCCACCCGGAGCGTTGCATCCGGTGACGTTCGATGTGACGTTCGGTAAAACGATGTGGCATGACCCGTCTCCTTCGCAATGATCATGCGCCGAGAATGGCGCGGGTTGCTTTTCCGATATCATTTTCACGCATCAAACTCTCACCGATTAGAAACGCGCTAAACCCTGCCGCTTGAAAAGTTTCGAAGGTTTCGAAATCGGGTATGCCGCTTTCGGCGACTTTCAGGAGGTTGTCGGGGATGGAGGCGGCCAGGTTTAGGCCGGTTCCTAAATCCACGTCGAGGGTTTTGAGGTTGCGGTTGTTGACGCCGACCATTTGCGGGTTGAGCGCGAGGGCGCGTTCCAGTTCTTCTTCGTCGTGGACTTCGAAGAGGGTGTCTAGCGAAAGATCGGTGGCGAGCGCGTAGAGGGTTTTTGCCTGGGCGTCCGTTAAGGCCGCCATGATGAGGAGGATGCAGTCGGCGCCGAGGGCGCGGGATTCCAGAATTTGATAATCTTCGAGCATGAAATCCTTGCGCAGGAGCGGCAGGGAAACGGCCTGGCGGATTTGCGCTAGATATTCGTCCCTGCCTTGGAAATAGAGTTCGTCGGTGAGGACCGAGATGCAGGATGCGCCGTTGTCTTCGTAGATTTTCGCGATTTTCACCGGGTCGAAATCGGCGCGGATGATGCCTTTGCTGGGTGAGGCTTTTTTGACTTCGGCGATCAGGGCGGGGGATTTTTGTTTGAGGGCGTTGATGAAGCCGCGCGTCGGAAGCGCGTCCGCGATTTTCTTTTCGAGCGCGGAATAGGGGACGAGGGCGCGCTGACGTTCGATGTGGCCGAGCTTGTCGGAGCAGATGCGGACGAGGATTGTCATGCGCGGAGTTCCCTGTAGGCGTTCAGAACATTCAAGGCTTTGCCGGTGTCGAGGGCTTCGGCGGCGGCCTGTACGCCTTCGCGCAGGGGACGGTCGTCGTGCAGGGTGAGCACGGCGGCGGCGTTGGCAAGGACGATAAGGCGGTAATCGTTGTGCGCGCCGTTGAGAATGTTCAGGAGCGCGGCGGCGTTCTGGGTGGAATCGCCGCCTTTGATTTTTTCCAGGGTAATTACGGGGAGGCCGAAATCGCGTGGGAGCAAAGTGGCCTCGGTGACGATGTCGTTTTTCAAAATGGCGATGCGGGTACGGCCCGTGAGCGTGATTTCGTCGAGGCCGTCTTCGCCGTGGACGACGAGGGCCTTTTCGCATCCGAGCGATTGGAGTGCCTGCGCCATCGGCACGATCCAGCGTTCGGCGAACACGCCGACGAGCTGTTTTTTCGTGCCTGCCGGATTGGCGAGGGGGCCGAGAAGATTGAAGATCGTGCGGGTGCCGAGTTTTTTGCGAATCCCTGCGACGTTTTTCATGGCGGCGTGGTGGTTGGGCGCCATGAGGAAGCAGAAGTTGAGTTCCTTGAGCGCCTGTTCCTGGGTGTCGCGGGAAAGCATCAGGTTGACGCCGAGTTTTTCGAGGACGTCCGCTGCACCGGATTTGGATGAGGCGGAGCGGTTGCCGTGCTTGGCCACGGGAGCGCCACAGGCGGCGGCAACGAGGGCCACGGCGGTGGAGATGTTGAGGGTGGAAAGCCCGTCGCCGCCGGTGCCGCAGCAGTCGATGGCGCCTTTGGGCGCGTCGATGGTGGCGGCGCGCAGGCGCAGGGCGCGGGCGGCCCCCGCGATTTCGCCGGCGGTTTCGCCGCGGGCGGAGAGGACGGTCAAGAATTCCGCGGCTTCGTCTTCGGAGGCCCCGCCCTGCATGAGAAGGCCGATGCAGTCGGCCATTTCTTCGGGAGTGAAGACAATGCGTTCGCGGGCTTTGGTTAGGTATTGGGTGAAGTCGGTCATTCTATATCCTGTCTGGATTGCCGCGTCGCTTCGCTTCTCGCAATGACGGGAAAGGGGTCATGCCAGTGCCTTTACAAAATTTTTGAGGATGGCGTGGCCGTGCTCGGTTTCGATGCTTTCGGGGTGGAATTGCACCGAATGGATGGGCGCGGATTTGTGAGCGAGGCCCATGATGAGGCCGTCGGCGGTTTCCGCCGTGATGTGCAGGTCGGCGGGGAGGGTGTCGCGCTCGACGATCAGGGAATGGTAGCGGGTGGCGCGGAAGGGCGTGGGGAGCCCTGCGAAGACGCCTTCGCCTTTGTGGTGGATGTCGGAAATTTTGCCGTGCAGAGGTTCGGGCGCGCGGATCACTTTGCCGCCGAAGGACTGGCCGATGGCTTGCAGGCCCAGGCAGACGCCGAAGAGGGGGATTTTTTCCGACGCCGCCGCTTTGATGAGGGGCATGCAGATTCCGGCGTGGTCGGGGTCTGACGGGCCGGGGGAGATGACGATGCCGGAAGGTTTCAGGGCGAGTGCGTCTTGCACCGTGATTTTGTCGTTGCGGTGAACAGCGGCTTCCTGGCCCAGATCGCCGAGATACTGGACGAGGTTGTAGGTGAAGCTGTCATAATTATCTATGAGCAAAATCATTCGAGATTTATGGCTTGGCGGTGGAAGGAAGTCCAGACAAACGTGGATTGCCGCGTCCCCCGGATCAAGTCCGGGGTCCTCGCAATGACGGGTGGGAGGGACGGAAAAGCGACTTTTCGGGGCGGGCGAGGTAGGGTAGGCTGGCGGCTATGAAAAAGGGCCGATCTGTCGAACCGGGAACAGCCAAATTCGTCGCCATTGCCGTGGTGCTGATGATTATCTGCGACCAGTTCGTTTTCGGCGGATCGCGGCCTTATATCGATTCCGCGCGGGAGGACTATGCCCGCAAAATCGCGGCCCAGAAGGAATTGCAGGAAGACCCCCCGCCCGTGCCGCCGGCCATTGTGAGGCCGGAAGACGGGTATGAGTATTTTGAAGCGCCGCTGCCGCTGCCCGAAGATATGCATGAGGAAAAGGCAGCGCCGCCGACGCCTCTGCCGCCCGTGGAGAAGGAAAAGCCGAAGATCGACAAGAAGGCCTTTATCCCGCATGGCGCGCCCAAGGTGGCGATCATCATTGACGATCTGGGCATGGATTTGAAACGCAGCCGCGCGGTGATGGATTTGCCCGCGCCGGTGACGCTCGCCTTTTTGCCGTACGGGACGAAGACGAAAGAGTATGCGGAGATCGGGAAAAAGAAGGGGCATTCGCTGATTATCCATACGCCGATGGAGGCGATGGATGGGACGATCAATATCGGCCCCGGCGGTTTGAAGGAGGCGATGACGGGCGAGGAGTTCGACAAGGCGTTCGATGTCATGCTGAAAAGTTTTGATGGGTATGAGGGAATCAACAACCATATGGGCAGCCGTTTGACCGCGGACGGTGGGAAGATGGAGCGGTTGATGAAGACGCTCAAGAGCAAGGGGCTGTTTTTCGTCGATTCCAAGACCAATCCTAAAAGCGTCGCGGCGGGCGAGGCGCAGATGGGCGGCGTGCCGTTTGCGGAGCGTGATGTGTTTATCGATCATGTGGAGACGTTGGAGTTTGCGCGGAAGGCGTTGAAGCATACGGAAGAGTTGGCGCTGCGGCGTGGCTATGCGATTGCCATTGGGCATCCGAAGGACAATACCATCGCGGCGTTGAAGGAATGGTTGCCGACGCTGAAGGCGAAGGGGATAGAGCTGGTGCCGGTGAAGGAGTTGCTGATACAGCCGAAAGACCTGGTGCCTGTCGTCATTCCGCCGCCTGCTGTAGAAAGTATTGCAGCGGGAGCGGAAATCCGTGGGCAGGGTGAAGAGATGGATCCCCGCCTTCGCGGGGATGCCGTGGAGCGGAGTGGGGATGTCGTGGCCGGTACGCCGCCTGCTGTCATTCCCGATCCTGATCCCGCTGCGGGGGCGCCCGCGCCGCCGCCGGAGATGTTTCCGGAGGTTACGCCTTCTTCCGAGGGGGCTGACGGGAGTGGGATACGGCTTGATCCGCTGCCTGAACAATTGCCCGGGCCTTCATCACAGATTCATTGAATTCGAAATCAGGTTTTGAATCGGCGACGATGCCGCCGGACGCCTGTACGTAAACCTTGCCGTCTTTCACGAGCGCGGTGCGGAGCGCGATGCAGGTGTCGAGATCGCCGTTGCCGTCGAGATAGCCGATGCAGCCGCCGTAATAGCCGCGGCGGGTGGGTTCCAGTTCTTCGATGATCTGCATGGCGCGGACTTTGGGTGCGCCGGAGACGGTGCCTGCGGGGAATCCGGAGAAGAGGGCGTCGAGTGAGTCCAGGTCATCGCGCAAATCTCCTTCGACATTCGAGACGACGTGCATGACGTGCGAGTAGCGTTCGATAACGAAGCGTTCGGTGACTTTTACGCTGCCCGTTTTCGCGACGCGGCCGACATCGTTGCGGCCGAGATCGAGGAGCATCAGGTGTTCGGCGCGTTCCTTTGGATCGGCGAGGAGTTCTTCGGCGAGGGCGCGGTCTTCCTCGCCGGTCTTGCCGCGGCGGCGGGTTCCGGCTATGGGGCGGATGGTGACGCGGCGGTTCCGCACGCGCACGAGAATTTCGGGGGACGAGCCGACGATCTGGAAGCCGCCGAAGTTGAAATAGAAGAGGAACGGCGAGGGGTTCAGGCGTCGCAAGCTTCGGTAAAGCGAAAAGCCGGGCAGGTCGAACGGCATTGAGAAGCTCTGGCCCAGAACGACCTGGAAGATTTCTCCGGCGCGTATGTAGTCGATGGCCTGTTCGACCATGGCGTGGAATTTTTGTTCCGTGAGGTTGGAGGCTACCCTGAGCGGGGTTTGCAGTTTGCTTTCGTGATGGAGCGCGGCGGCCGGCACCGGATCGGCGAGGCGGCTCATGATTTTTTTGAGGCGGCGTACGGCGTCGTCGTAGGTGTCTTTCGTATCGCGCACGGGCG
>DASTUM010000163.1:0-13777 GCA_035759665.1 Micavibrio sp. | reverse complement strand
AGCGCTCCCGGATTCGGCGACGACATTCCGGCTTTTTTCAAGTTCTAAAGAACGATAAAACCAACCTCCCTGTATTGACATTTCCGTCAAAGTCTCAATGATTGGAAAGCCTTATTCAGGCTTTATCGATTGAGTCTTTTTGCGGAGAAATCCACGCTGAACAAGTACGGTCTGTCTTTACTCGCGGCCACGTTTTTGTCGGGGGCATTTTGCCTCACGGCGGGGACGTCTTTCGCGGCGGCGGTGGACGGGCAGGCCGCTGCGCCGGAGGGGGACGTTTTTGGAATCCCTTCGGAGAACGACGAGCGCACGGATCAGCCCGTCGATCTCGAAGCCGACCAGTTGATCCACGACGAGAACCGCCAGATTGTGACCGCGACAGGCAATGTCGAACTGGTGCAGGCAGGGCGCATCCTCAAGGCCGACGCGATTTCCTACAACCTTCGGACCGATCAGGTGCGCGCCACAGGAAATGTGGTATTGAGCGAGCGTGACGGAACGACCTATTTCGCCGACGATGCCGAACTGACGAAGGATATGAAGGAAGGGTTCGTTCAGGCGCTGAACATCCTGCTCGCCGACGGATCGCGTTTTTCGGCGGAAGAGGGGACGCGCAAGGGGACGATCCTCGTTTTGCAACAGGCGACTTATACGCCGTGCGAGCCGTGCAAGGAAAATCCGCAAAAGCCGCCGCTCTGGCAGATCCGCGCCAAAGAAGTCGAGCATGACGAGGCGGACAAGAAAATAACCTATCGCAACGCGTGGTTCGAATTCGCGGGCGTACCCGTGGCCTACACGCCGTATTTCTCGCACCCCGACGGCAGCGAGCGGCAGAAGAGCGGGTTCCTTACGCCGTGGGCCGGGTATGACAGCGAACTCGGCGGGTCGTACCAGCAGGAATATTACTACGCCATTGCGCCCGACAAGGATGCAACGATCGGCACGGTCGTCTATACCGGCGTCAATCCCGTCCTCACCGGCGAATACCGCCAGCGGTTCGAAAACGCGGAAATAGAATTCAGCGGCAGCGGCACTTATTCCGACCGTACCGATACAAGCGGCGGGCGAAGCTTCCTCGTTGAGGACGAGGCGCGGGGGCATTTGTTCGCGGACGGACTCTGGAACATGGACGATAAATGGCGTTCGGGTTTCCGCGCGCACGTGGCGTCCGACGACCAGTATCTGCGCCAGTATGATATCGATTCCGACGACGTCCTTGAAAACGAGCTTTATGCCGAACGTTTTTCAGGCCGTGATTACGCGGTGGGCCGCATGATGGCGTTCCAGGATGTGAGGACGAGCTACCGCCAGGTGGAACAGCCGGCGGTGCTGCCCGAAGTGATCACGTCTTTCTACGGTGATCCCAACGGAACGCTGGGCGGGCGGTGGAATGCCAGGATGTCCGCGCTCGGCCTGTACCGCGACGGGAGCGATCAGGACATGGCCCGCACATCGGCAGAGCTGGGGTGGCAGCGGAAATTCATCACGGGCTTCGGCCTTGTGAACACGTTCGATGCGCTCATGCGCGGCGATGCTTACAACGTGCAGGATCGCGACCCGGCTTCGCCCTATGCGGACGGCGACAGCACACTGGCGCGCGGATTTGCCATGGCCAATCTTGAAACCAGTTATCCGCTCGTCAAACGGTTCGAGAGGGCGCAGATGATCGTCTCGCCTCTGGTGTCCTTCACCGCCGGAACGAATGTCGATTACGACGGCGAGATTCCGAATGAGGATTCGCAGGACTTTACGCTGGACCCCACGAATCTTTTCGAGCCCAACCGCTTTCCCGGCTATGACCGGATCGAGGATCGCACGCATATGACCTATGGCGTACGTACCGGCCTTTACGGCGACAACGGTTATCGCGGCGAGGTTTTCTTCGGGCAGAGCCGCCGTTTCGAAGACAGCGACAATCCGTTCAATGAAGGGTCGGGGCTTTCGGATCAGGATTCGGATTATGTCGGCCAGATTTCCGCTTCGCTGGGCCACTATTTGAACGCCGATTATCGTTTTCAGCTGGAAAACACCAATATGTCATCGCAGCGTCACGAGCTGGACGTTTACGGCGAATGGGACAGGTTGCAGGCGGGCGTCCGTTATTTCTACGCCAACGCGCTGCGCGGCACGGATTTGAACCTTTCGCGCGAGCAGATAAGGCCATCGGCGCGGTTCCGTTTTTACGGCGACTGGTATGCGCTCGGCGGTTTCCTGTACGACTTCGCCGAGGAAAACAGGGGGCTGCGGCAGGCTTATTACGGAATCGATTATCTGGGCCAGTGCATAACGTTCGGCCTGACCGCCCAGCGCAGTCTGACCAGCGATTCATCGGGCGACAGCGGCACGGAGATCATGCTTCGCATAGGATTCAAGAATTTAGGCGAATTCGAAACATCGGGTATCTCTTTGGGATCGTCCAGCAGCGATGACAACGACGATGATGAAGAAGACGTGGACGATATCCGGGAGGACTTTGAAGTAGAAAATTGATGCCCCTTGCCCCCGCAGGGCGGGATGTTGTAGTTTCACCGTTTGCAGGAAAATTTACGATGCCGTTAAGTTCTTACAACCCCAGTTCCCGCTATCGCGAGCGCGCCGTTCAGCGCATGACGAACGCGTTCAGCATGCTGATCGTGATCGCCTTGTCGGCCTGCGTGGGATTCTGGATGGGCAAGCAGTACGGCGTCGAGCAGAATATCTCGCTCGGCGACCAGGTCGAAAGCCTGACGAAGGAGCGCAACACGCTGCAGGGCAATGTCACCGAGCTGCGCGCCGAGGCGCAGACCGCCAATACGCGCTATGAGCAGATCAAGGCGGAATACAACGCTATCCTTCCCGAAGGGCCGATGCAGGATTTGACGCGCCTCGTGCGTCAGCAGATAGACCAGGGCATGGCGCCGGAACGTCTTGCCTTCGTCATCAAATCGGCGCGGCCGCCGACGGGATGCACCGACCCGGAAACAAAGCGCTTCGTCGTTTCGACGCCGAGCTATACGGGGCCGGATTCCAGCGCGTCCGTGGCCGACGGCGGCATCGTCGTCAAGGCAAAGGGTGCATCCGCATCGAACAAGGAAGGAAAGGCCGAAGCGTGGTTCGATCCGGCCCAGAACGTGGAAGTATCCTTCATCAGCCCCGAAGGCACGGAAGTGAAGAAAGGGATATTCCCGATCCGCCATTCCGTCGTTCATGCGGGACGCGAATACCGCTTTACGATCGAGGAAGGCGCGAAGTCCTTTGCCAAGGTCGTGTTCGATTCCTGCGCTTATCCGTAAAATTCAGTCTTCGTCTTTTTCGGACTCCGCATCGGACGGGCTGGGGTCGAGATAAAAGAAGTGCCGCGCGTCGCCGTCGAGCCGGATGAAATTCTGCCGCATGTTGGCGGCGGGGATTTTAAAGTAATCCTGTAAGGCCTGCGCCATGGCCGTGCTGGTTCCCAGCGATCCGCGCACGTCGAGCGTGTCGGGATAGAACAGGACGTTGCCTTCCACGCTCTGCGCGCCGTTCGTCTCCAGGGTGAGGGAGAAGGGGAGAGGACCGCCGACGAAACGCTTCTCTGCCTCGAAACGCGTCACCATCGAAAATTCTCCGGCGCTTACGAGCGCATCGCGGATAATTTTCTTCCGGCCCGTCGATTCTTCCACGTAATCGAGGAAATTGCCAAGATGTTTTCCGCTCAGATTGGCGGTGAACATATCGGCCTCATCCGATTTCGCGAGGTCGGCGGTGAAGAGGACGTCGGACATGCCCGAAACGCCAGAGCGGAAAATGACGCTGGTTTTTCCGGCGCTATATGCGCTGACCAACGAAAGTTTTTGCAAAGGCACATCCATGAAAGAGGCGCTTCCGGCCTCCATTTGGCTCTGCCATTCATATTGCCCGTCCTTCGCCGCCGCGCCGGCCCAGCCGTTGAAGCGGGACACCCGCAAGGGGCCGGCATTCAGCCGTCCGCCTTCGATGGCGGCGGTCAGGTCGAGCTGCCCGTCGTCCTTGAGCACGCCTTGCCATGAGCTGTCGAAGACGAGCTGGTATTGTTCGGCCTTGATGTGGGCCTTGATGTCCCGCTCGCCGGGCTTGTCATCGGAATTGACCTGGGCTTCGGCGATCAGGCGGATTTCGCCGAAATCGGTGGTGATGTCCAGTGTGAGGTCGGTCAGCCTGATCCGATAATGAGGAAGAGACAGCAGCGTGTTCAAAAGCTGGCGCGCGCCGGGGCCCATATTGGTCGCATCGCGGCCCAGCTTTACGCCCTGAATGGTCAGGCCGTTGATTTTTCCGGTGAAGAGAAAGCTGATCCAGTTGATATCGGCGCCGAGCGCCTTGATTTCATCGAAGCCGTATTGATCGAGCTTGATCCCCTCGGCGATCACCATGGACGGGCGGATGGACACGGTGCCGATCTGCGCGTCCTTGAAACCGGCGGCGGCAAGGGTTTCGACAAGGCGTGACTTGGCGACGGCGGGTATTTGAATGAGCAGGGCGATGAGGATCAGCGTCGCGCCGATCCCTGCGAGCGGAAGCGCATACGGGTGGTTTAGAAAATCGGGTATGAGCTTCCGCAAAAGTAAGATGCCTTTACAGGTTAAATGTCGATGTCCTGAACAAATTCGGCGTTTTGCTGGATGAACTGGAAACGCGCATCGGCATTCTTGCCCATCAGGCGATCGACGAGGTCGTCGATTTCGGCTGTGGGCGATTGCATGGCCTCCGCCTCGTCCATCATGCCTTCCGTGAGGCCGAGCGCCGCCATTGCATGGGGAAGGGTGACGCGGAGCAGGGTGCGGCTGGCGGGCGACATGGTCGTTTCCTTCAGCGAAGCCGCCGGCATTTCGCCAAGGCCCTTAAAGCGGGAGATATCGACCTTCTTCTTGTCCTTGAAGGTGGTTTTCAGCAATTCCTCTTTGTGCGCATCGTCGCGGGCATATTCGGAAACGTTGCCGGATGTGAGGCGGTAGAGCGGCGGCTGGGCCAGATAAAGATGGCCCTTTTCAATAAGGCCGCGCATCTTGGTGTAGAAGAACGTGACCAGCAGCGAGGCGATGTGGGCGCCGTCCACGTCGGCGTCCGTCATGATGACGATGCGCTCATAGCGGAGTTTGGAGGCGTCGAAATCCTTCCCGGCGCCGCAGCCGAGCGCGAGAATCAGGTCCTGGATTTCCTGATTTGCGCGGATCTTGTCGGCGGTGGCCGAGACGACGTTGAGGATTTTACCGCGCAGGGGTAGAACCGCCTGCGTTTCGCGGTTGCGCGCCTGTTTGGCGGAGCCGCCGGCGGAGTCCCCTTCAACGAGGAAGAGTTCGGTGTCGTCGGAATCGGTTCTGGAGCAATCGGCCAGCTTGCCGGGGAGGCGGAGTTTGCGGGTGGCGGATTTGCGCGCCATCTCTTTGTCGGATTTGCGCCGCTGACGCTCTTCCGCTTTTTCGATGATGCTTTCGAGGAGCATTTTCGACGCAGATGGGTCGGCGGTGAGCCAGTGGTCGAAGTAATCCTTGATTGCGGAATCAACCCATTTGGCGGCTTCGTTCGTGACCAGCTTCTCTTTCGTCTGACCCTGGAATTGCGGATCGCGGATGAATACCGAGAGGAGCACCGCCGCGCCGTTCATGACATCGTCCGAGGTGATCGCGTCGGCCTTTTTGTTGCCGACCAGCGAACCGTAGGATTTGATGCCGCGGGTGAGGGCGGTGCGCAGGCCCTGTTCATGCGTGCCGCCGAGCGGGGTTGGGATGGTGTTGCAGTAGGAATGGCTGATCGGATCGCCGTCCTCGGGCCAGGCGATGGCAAATTCGACGCGGCCCGCTTTTTCCGGCAGGCTCAAAGCGCCATGGAAATATTTGCCGGTAATGACGTCACGGTTTTGAAGCGATGTTTTGAGAAAATCCAATAAACCATTGGGAAAATGGAGAATATCCGTTTCCGGAATATTTGCATCCTTGATCAGGGCCGGGTCACAGAACCATCTGATCTCCACGCCTTTGAACAGATAGGCCTTCGAGCGGGCCATCTGGTACAGCCACGAAGGCTTGAATTTCAGTTTGGTTCCAAAGATTTCCGGGTCGGCCTTAAAGGTGACAGACGTGCCGCGGCGGCCCGATACCGGGCCGATCTTCTCCAGCTTCGAAGTGGGGATGCCGCGGGAGAAAGTCTGTTTGTAGAGCTGCTTGTCGCGGGCGACTTCGACGTCGAGGAATTCGGACAGGGCGTTGACGACGGAGGAGCCGACGCCGTGTAGGCCGCCGGCGGTTTCATAGTTTTTTCCACTGAATTTTCCACCGGAGTGGAGGGTGGTGAAAATGACTTCCAGAGCCGACTTTTTGGGAAATTTAGGGTGATTATCCACAGGGATGCCGCGGCCATTGTCGATCACCGTGACCGAGCCGTCGGCATTCATTTTGAGTTCAATGCGATCCGCGTGACCCGCGACTGCCTCATCCATGGCATTGTCGAGGATTTCGCCGACGAGGTGGTGCATGGCGCGCTCGTCCGTGCCGCCGATATACATGCCGGGACGTTTCCTGACCGGTTCGAGCCCTTCGAGAACCTCGATATCCGCCGCGCCGTAAGAGCCCGCTTTTGCCGTGTTGCCCTCGCCGAACAAATCCGCCATGATAATTCCACCTGTTTTTCTACAAACTCGCCCATATCAATAGACAATCCATCCGTTTTTGAAAACCCGAAAAACCCATGAACAGCGCGAATTTTGAAGAGACCGAACCGGAGCTGCCCGCGGAACTCAGGGGCCGTGTGCCGACTTTGAAGGTCATTCCTCTGCTGCACGATTCCAACCCGAACGGGGATATTTTCGGGGGGTGGATTTTATCGCAAATGGATCTGGCCGGGGCCAGCCGCGCCTACCAGCATGTCGGCGGGCGGATCGTCACCGTCGGGGTGGACGCCATTTCTTTTCATAAGCCCGTGTTTCTGGGCGACCAGGTCAGTTTTTACACCAAAGTTTTCAAAGTGGGCCAGACTTCGATTACAATTAAAGTGGAGAGTTGGGCTTTGAGACATACGTTTGGTCGCAACTATGAGTATATAAAAGTGACGGAAGGCCATTACACCTATGTCCATATCGACGAAAACCGCAAACCCGCGAAAATCATCCGTGATTAGGGCGTTCCTGCTGTGTTTCCTAACGGTTCTGCTGGCCGCGCCCGCCATGGCGGCGATCGGCGTCAATATCGCGGATATTCCCGGGCTGAAGGAATACGAGCTGAAGCCGGGGGAGGAGTTCGAGAAAACGACGAAGGTCATCAAGCAGGAAAACCCGTACGGGGATTCCAAGATTTCCTATGAATTCCGTGTGCCGAAGAAATGGAGCCTGAATGTCCAGCAGGCGCCGATCGGCGCGGGCGAGGGGGGAAGCCCGCTCAGCAAATCCGTTCTCACCATTATCGCCAAGTATATTTCCGAGCCCAAGAACCTCCAGCGCAGCACGATCACCATCGAAGCGCAGGAGCTGGCCTATGAGATAAGCGCGAAGAACTGGTTCATCAACTTCATCATCAACAACGGCTACAGTTTGAGCGGCATGACCGAAAAATCGGTGCGCGAAATCGAGGCGTTGTATGTGGCGCTGGAAAACGACGTGACTTATGTGGTGCGGACGCGCGTTATCATAAACGGATCGCGCCTGGTCGTCGTGCGTTACTATCTGCCGCAGGAAAATTACGAGGAAGAAAAAGTCCTGCAGGCGCAGGTGATGTCATCCTTCCGCCTGTTGCAGCCGACCAAGGAGCGCATCGAAACGCAGGAAACATACGGGTTTCTCGACCAGTCCTATTTCAATTACCCGAAATCCTGGACTTTGAAGGAGAAATCAATTTTATCCATCGAGCGCATGAGCGCTCTGCTGACGCAGGAAATGACGGACAGAAAGACGCAAATCCTCGAAGGCCATATCAAGATCAAGGTCATCTCCCGCCTCCTGAAAACCACGCTGGCGCAGGAGATCGAAAATTTCCGCAAGGATCTTAAAATCCCCCATTATTCCGTCGGCAAGCTGATCGAGAATGTGGATTACGCTTATGATCCGTCGATAAGGATCGGCAAGGCGCAGCTTTACAGGCTGGAACCGGACGACAAGGTCAATATGCAGGCCTATGAATTCCTGGTCACGGTCATGCAGGGCGACGATTATTATTATATCACCAGCCTGATCACCCCCTCGCGCGAGCAGGATTTCTACACATGGGCAAAAAACATGGAGGCGGCGCGCATCGTCAATGAAACTATGCGCCGAAACAACCTCATCATCCAATACGACCCGAACGACCCGTATTTCGATTATCTGAAGGAATACGAAGCGGAAGACCAGGCGCCGTCGGAAAACGCGCAATAATAAAAAACCCGCCGGAGAGGCGGGTTTTTCTTGTTCCCTGTCTTACGAGGAATAATACATCTGAAATTCGATCGGGTGGGGCATCGTGTCGTAAGCGTCGATCTCTTCCATTTTCAGGTCAATATAGGCTTCGATGGCGTCGACGGTGAACACGTCCCCTTCGAGCAGGAATTGATGATCGGCCTTCAGGGCGTTGACGGCTTCGCGCAGACTTCCGCAAACGGTCGGGACTTTCGCCAGTTCGCCGGCGGGAAGTTCGTAAAGGTTCGCGTCCATCGCGTCGCCCGGATGGATCTGGTTTTTCACGCCGTCGAGGCCCGCCATCAGCATGGCCGCAAAGGCGAGATAGGGGTTCGCCGTCGGGTCGGGGAAGCGGACTTCCACGCGTTTCGCCTTGGGCGAGTTGCCGAACGGAATGCGGCACGAGGCCGAGCGGTTGCGGGCGGAATAGGCCAGCAGAACAGGCGCCTCGTAACCCGGCACAAGGCGCTTGTAAGAGTTGGTCGAGGGGTTGGTGAAGGCGTTCAGTGCGCGCGCATGCTTGATGATGCCGCCGATATAGAAGAGGGCCATATCGGACAGACCGGCATATAGATCGCCCGCGAAGGACGGTTTGCCTGCGCTCCACAGCGATTGGTGGACATGCATCCCCGAACCGTTGTCGCCGTAGACGGGCTTGGGCATGAAGGTCGCCGTCTTGCCGTAGATATGCGCGACGTTGTGCACGGCGTATTTGTAAAGCTGCATGTTGTCGGCGCAATCGACGAGCGTCGAGAAGAAGATGCCGAGTTCGTGCTGGCTTGCCGCGACTTCATGGTGATGTTTTTCGACAGGCACGCCGAGCGTCGCGAGGACGGTGAGCATTTCGGCGCGCAGATCGGAGGCGGAATCGACAGGCCCTTCGGGGAAGTATCCGCCTTTGACCCTTGGCCGGTGGCCGGTGTTGCCGTCTTCATAGGTGCGGCCAGTGTTGTAGGGGCCTTCGATGGAATCGAATTCATATGAAACCTTGTTGGGCTTCACGTCGAATTTAACGTCGTCGAATATGAAAAATTCCGCCTCGGGACCGAAATAGGCGGTGTCGGCGATGCCAGATGTCTTTACGTACTCTTCCGCCTTCAGCGCGATGGTTCGCGGACAACGACTATAAGGATCGCCGGAGACTGGTTCGTAGACGGTGCAGAACACTTTCAGGGTCGGCTGCGCTGCGAACGGGTCGAGGAAGCATTTGCCCCAGTCCGGCACCAGGCACATGTCGGATTCGTTAATGGCCTTCCAGCCCGCGATGGACGAGCCGTCGATCATGATGCCGGCCTTGAACATATCGTCATCGAGCGTCGAAATATGCTGGTCGGTATGGTGGAGCTTCCCGCGCGGGTCGGTAAATTCAAAGCCCACATACTGGATATCGTTCTCCTCGCTGTATTTCTTAAATTCGGAATAGGATTTGAACTTCAGGGCGTGCGGCGAGGTCGGCATACAGGTTTTCTTTCTTGCTTCAAAGGGTTTCAGAGTTATACGAAAAATCGTTGGTAGTTATGCGTTAATAGCATAGCTAGTTAGCAGACACAACATGGGTAGTCTAGGGGATTCTCGCCGCCAAAGCAGGAAAATTCACAGACCTGAAATCCCTTGACCTCTGGCGGTTATAAACGTTACAAAATGCCCGCGTGGCGGTCGTAGCTCAGTTGGTAGAGCACCTGGTTGTGGTCCAGGTTGTCGCGGGTTCGAGCCCCGTCGATCGCCCCATTCTGCTTCGCCAGGGCTTCAGGCGTTTGCAAACAAAGATTTTTGGCCCCGCATGACGGTACTTCAAAACGATCCCTTGTTATGGCGCGATAAGTTGCCTGCCCCAGATCCGCAGGGGCATAAGTACGGGCGCGGCGTTGCGATTATTTTCGGCGCGCCGAAGATGACGGGGGCGACGCGTCTTGCCGCGCGCGCCTGCGCCCGCATAGGCGCGGGGTTGGTACGGGTGATCGCGCCCCAAGGCGCGGGAGAAATTTACAGGGCGACTTTGCATGAAGAGATCGTCGTCGAGGATGCGGCAGATTTCAAAGGATTCGGCGATCCGCGGATCAGGGTGGTTCTGATCGGTTCCGGTTTTCGTCCCGAGGATGTCGATTCCACCATGTTCTCCGCCGCGGGAACGATTTCGATGGTTTTGGATGCGGGAGCGTTCACGGCGTGGCCGGGCGGGGGCGATCCGTCCCGAGTCGTGGTAACGCCGCATGAGGGCGAGTTCGCGGCGCGGTTCGGAAAGGCTGAGCCGAAAATTTCAAAAGCCGAAGAGGCGGCCCTCCGGATTGGCGCGACCGTCGTTTTGAAAGGCCCGCAGACGGTAATCGCCGGCGCGTTTGAGACCATCGTTCAGGACCGCGCTGCGCCGGAACTGGCGACGGCGGGGACGGGCGATGTTCTGGCGGGCATGATCGCGGGACTCCTGGCGCAGGGGATGGAAACGACATGGGCCTGCGCAGCGGCCATATGGATTCATGCCGAAGCGGCGGAGCGGTTCGGCAGGGGCATGGTGGCCTCCGACCTGCCCGACATGATCCCCGCCGTTTTGCGGGATTTGTAAATCCGTTTTGACGGGACGGGGGAGGTTTGTGCTAAAACCCCGCCATGCCGGTATCCGTGGAAGAGATCATCTATACCTATTGCCAGGGGCTTTTGAACCCGCATCCCGATTATTACGAGGGGCGCGGCAACAATCTGCGCGATCTCAATTCTAACATTCTGGAAATGGTCTATAAGGGCATTCATCAGGAAATCGGCGCGGCGGCCGCGAAATCCTTCGTCAACATGGTGAAGGATATGAAGAACACGAACGCGAAGGGGTTTCTCGACGATCTCTACCGTCTGGAGCGCAAGGAGTGGCGCTATAGCCAGCCCGTGATGAAGGTGCGGGCAAAAGAGGGGGTGTGGCAGGTGCCTGATGGTGAGGGGGAGGTCAAGCCCGCGCCCCAGCCAGTCGTGCGCCGGGTGGCTGAAGTGCTCAACGCTTTCCGCAAACATGCCCCCGTGGTCGGTCACGACAAGAGGGTTACGGAGGATTTCCTGGCCGCTCACAAGGCCGAAATCGAAGCGTCGGGCTTGTCGGGGAGCTACGGCGGCGCTTTTTCCCAATGATTCCATAAGGTCTATAAATCGACATTATCACATTTGAGCGCGATTTCCGGCGCGATGCTGCTCCAGCAAATCCGCCAAATACTGCTTGTCCCCGCAGCCTCAATGATTTACAACCGCCCGTGGTTGCTTGCGGGTGTGGCGAAATTGGCAGACGCACCAGATTTAGGTTCTGGCGGGGTGACCCGTGGGGGTTCAAGTCCCTCCACCCGCACCACCTTTCCAAAGTACAGGGACAGCAAGAGAATTAACAAACTACATTAGGAAAACCATGCAAGTTAAAGATATCAAATCCGAAGGTCTCAAGGTCGAACTGGAAGTTACGGTTCCCGCCAACGACATCAAAAAAACGCAGGAAGCCCGCCTGAAAGAAGTCGGCAAGACCGCGAAGCTGCCCGGTTTCCGTCCCGGCAAAGTGCCGATGAAAATGCTGGAGCAGAAATATGGCCGCGCCGTGATGGGCGAAGTGCTGGAACTTGTCGTCAACAATGCGAGCGCGAAGGCCCTGAAGGAAAAAGATATCCGTCCGGCCATGCAGCCGAAAATCGAAGTGAAGGAATTCGACGAGGGCAAGGACCTGGTCTTCAAGATGGAGCTGGAAAAGCTTCCGACCATCGAAGTCATGGATCTGAAAGGCGTCAAGCTGACCCGTCCGGTCGCGAAAGTGGATCAAAAGCAGGTCGATGAGACGCTTGACCGCCTCGCGGGCGCCAACCGTTCGATGAAGCCGGTCGAAGGCCGCGCGACGAAAACGGGCGACGTCGCCGTCATCACCTTCCATGGCCGCACGGCGGACGACAATGTCCAGCATGAAGGGATGCACGCGCACGGCGTCGAGCTCGAACTCGGTTCGGGCCGTTTCATTCCGGGCTTTGAAGAGCAGCTGGTGGGCCAGAATTCCGGTGAAAATATCGAAGTGAAAGTGACCTTCCCGAAAGATTACGGCGCGAAAGAGCTCGCCGGACGCGATGCCATTTTCGACACGGTGATCGAAGCAATCCATGAAGCCGGCCCGGGCGAAGTCAACGACGACCTCGCCAAAAAGCTGGGCATGGAAGACGTCAAAGCCCTGCGCGCGGCTGTCGAGCAGCAGATGAACGCTGAATACGAAATGCAATCCCGCATGAAGCTGAAGCGCGAGCTTCTCGATCTTCTGGATGAAAAGCATGATTTCGAGATTCCGCAGAGCATGGTCGAAGCCGAATACAAGGGCATCGTCGCGCAGATCGAAGCCGAGCGTAAGGCGAACCCGCAGGAAAACGGCGCGGAGCTGACCGACGATGAGAAGGAAGAGCTGGAGCTGATTGCGGAGCGCCGCGTCCGCCTCGGCCTGATCCTTTCCGAAGTCGGCAACAAGAACAAAGTCAAAGTGGACGACAAGGAACTTCAGCGCGCCGTTATCATGGAAGCGCAGAAATATCCGGGTCAGGAAAAGATGGTTTTCGAATACTACCAGAAAAACCCCGCTGCCGTTGACATGCTCCGCGCGCCGATCTTTGAAGAGAAAGTCGTCGAGCTGATCTTCAAGGACGCGTCCATCACCGACAAGGAAGTCACGGTGGAAGAGCTGACGAAGGAAGATGACGATTTCGAATTGAAGCCCAAAAAGGGCGGCAAGAAGAAGGCCGCTTCCAAGGCGAAGGAAGAATAAGTAATTGAAAAATCGGGTCCGCAGTGACCCGATTTTTTTTAAGGGTGTGCGTCCGAAGAGCGGCCGGCAGGCGACGCGGAAATCTGGTCTGGATCGCTTCGGCTTTGCCTCGAAATGACGAGCCTGTTGGTGTTTTATGTCTACTCGCGAAGCCGGGCCGTCAATAATTTAGGTCTTGAGGTCTGTTTTCATCCTCTCTAATGTCTAAATTCAAGATTCATAACCTCAAACGCAAAGAAATCCCGTCATGAGCATGTTCCCCAAAGACCGCGATCCCGTCGATATATACCAGAATTACCTCGTTCCGACCGTGATCGAGCAGACGAACCGCGGCGAGCGCGCCTTCGACATTTATTCGCGCCTTTTGAAAGAGCGCATCATCTTCCTGACGGGACAGGTTGAGGACGGCGTTTCGGCGGTCATCTGCGCCCAGCTTCTGTTCCTGGAATCGGAAAATCCGACGAAGGATATTTCGTTCTACATCAACTCCCCCGGCGGCGTCGTGACCTCCGGCATGGCGATGTACGACACAATGCAATATATCAAACCGCAGGTTTCGACCGTCTGTATCGGTCAGGCCGCGTCGATGGGCTCGCTGCTCCTCACGGCAGGCGCGAAGGGCAAGCGTTTCTCGCTGCCCAATTCCCGGATCATGATCC
>DASTUM010000162.1:0-4003 GCA_035759665.1 Micavibrio sp. | reverse complement strand
CTTTTGGGTACAGCGTGGGTTTTCATTCGAGCGAAAAAGAAAATTGGACGCTTAAAGAGCTGGAATTCATTATGGCCCATGAAATCGCCCATATCAAAGCGGGCGATTGCGCCCGAGGCAACGCAGCCAGGTCGATGATCGAGCAAGGTGCCTTCGGTGTTGCTGTCGTTGAGCTGGCGCAGACTTTCGCACAGGCGAGTTTCCCTGTTATGGTCGCCGGCATTGGTATAGCTTCGGCGGGATTGTTGGCGGCGCGCCGTCTCGTGAAAAATTTCGAACGCCGCAGTATCGAGCGGTGCAGGGATGCCGAAGCCGTGCAAAAGACGGGGGATTTGCAGAGCGCGCTTTCCGTTATGAGTAAAATAACGCCTTCCGGGGAAATCAGAAATCCGCCCGGAACCCTGGCCTGTCTTTTTAGTACGCACCCGCCCTACAGGGAGCGGGTCATCAATCTGTGCAAAGCCTATTACCAAGCCGTCGATAGCGGGGTTATCCGTCCGGCGGTCCCGCCCCGTGCTTCGCATTCCACAGGCGGGGCGGCGTTCGATCGGCCGCAGCTTCCCAATCAAATAGATTAACGGGCGCAGCGAGCCTGTGAGGTTTGGCGGGTTTTGCAAGGAACCGTTCGTCGTGCCCGCGCATTGGCCGCCCGTTCAACAAGCAAGGAGGACGACATGCCCAGCATTGAAGATCAGGCGGCGGCCGACGCCATGGCCAACAAGAATATGATGGACGACCCGAACTGGAGCGCGGATGAGCGCAAAAAATACCAGGCGGCCTACACCCACGCCAAAAACAAGACCGATAATAAATAACGGCCCGAAAATCGCGGTTCGAGCGGCGGCCCGCCTCGCCCGGCGGCGGGCCGGAAGCGCGGAGCGGCGGTTTTTGACGGGTGCGGGCGCGCCGCAATGTGCCGCGCATCGTTTTTGTATGGGATATCAGTGTTATGTCCGTAAAGGCCCGCCGCCTTTTAGAATTCGTTAACCCGTCTGTGGGACAATCAAAAAAAAGCGGGTTTTTATCATGGACGAAGCAAAGAGCATCAGCGACACGTTCGGTCTGTACGGTCTCGGCGACGGCAGCAAGCTGTTCGACGATTACTTGCCTGTAAGCGATCTGGTCAAAAGTTTCACGAAACCCGCCGCCGACGCTTCCGCCCGCACGGGGGAAGATTGGAAGCCGGCCGCGGAACCCGTCGAGCCCGCCGTCCTGCAAAATTTCCGCGACATGATTTTCAGCATCGATTGATCGTAAATCCTCTTTGCGTAATTCTGCGCGCAATTCTTCCTTTCTTCGTTTGAGCGCGGCGCGCACATAGGCGCGTTGCCGCGCCATAAGGGCGTTAAAATCGCGCCACGCCTTGCCGCGATAGCCGTGCTTCGTCGCATTCACGGCAGATTTTTTTCGGCCCCGTTTCGTGCGCGGGCCGGTCGATTTTTCCCACGGGCGCCAGCGTTTTACGGCTTCGCGCATTCTCGCGCGGCGCTCTTCGCTCCATCCGTTTTTGCCTGCGCCGTTTTCGCGGATGGCGCGGGATCGCGGCGGCGAATGGCGGAGTGTTTTGGCTTCGTCCGGCAATGACGGGGCGGAAAAATCCATTAGTTCGTTTGTCACGTTTCGCGCCGCTTTCCTTGCGCATTGTCGAATGAATTCAGCGCTTTGAGCGTGTAGCGGTACTGGTTTTGCGCCTTGAGCGCGGCATGGAATACGGGTGCATCCATGCTGCCCGACAAGGCGTAGTGGAGGCCTTGGCGGAAGGTGATGTCGAGAATGGCCATTTGTTCGACCATCACGCCGGTGGGAAGCGTGCTGAAATTTTCCTCCAGAGTTTCTTCGAAGCGGTGCATCAGGCGGCGAGAAAGAGGCGGTTTTACGGGGAGTTTGGGGGTGTTTTCTTCGTTTTGGGTCATAAAAGAATGTAGGCTTATATTCCTACAATGTCAAGAATTTTTTGACGCCGGGCGGCCTTGAGGCGATCAACATATTTCTGCCGTTGATTTTTTTACGGTTTGCGGGCGAGATAGATGGCGCCTGCCACAGGTTTTCCGCCATCAAGCCGCAGGGGAATGGCGGCGCGGAAATCCACGAGCGCAAGGCCGGCTTCTTCGATGCAGCGCGCGATATAGGCGTGCGCATGGGCGTAGCGGTGGTCGGGGCCGAGTATCCAGCCGTCCGTGCCGCTCTCGGGAGTCTGGACGGAAAAGCAATAAAGCCCGCCGTCCGTCATGACGGTTGCGATCTGTTTGAAGATGGCGGCGATTTCGCCGATATAGACGAATAAGTCGGCGGCGAGGGCGAGATCGTAGCGTTCTTCCGCCGCGGCGAGGAAATCTTCGATCCTGGCTTCGTGCAGGGCGGTGTAGAGATTTTTCGCGCGTGCTTCGCGGATCATGCCGGGGGCGAGGTCGACGCCGGTCATGGCGGCCCCGCGGCCCTGGAAAAATTGCGCGGCGAGGCCGGTGCCGCAGCCCAGATCGAGAATATGCGAGAATCCGTTTTCCCTGTGCGCGAATACGAGTGCCGCCATTTCGCCGGGCGCGCGGTAGGCGAGATTGCCGACCAGCGATTTTTCGAATTTCGGCGCGTATTGGTGGAAAAGGGTGCGCACGTATTCTTCGGGCATGGTGGGCGGCGCGGGAGCGGCTCCGATAAGAAAGAGCTTGATCGCCGCGCCCATCGCGTCGGCGGGGTCGAGGCGCAGATATTCTTCGAAGGCATGGCGGGCGGCGGCGTAATTCTTCGCCTGCCGCAGGGCTTCGCCGAAATGGAAGTAGAGGGGTGGCCAGTCCGGGGCCAGTTCGATCCCCTGCTGCAGCAGGTCGGCGCTGGCCGAAAAATCCCCCCATTCCGCAAGCCGGAGGGCCAGGGCGTAGCGTTTGTCGGCTGTCATGCAGCCGGAAGTGATGCCAAAGGAGGGCATAAGGCATTTATAGCCTTTTCCGGGCGGTTTTGCGACCAGATTTTTCTGGCGCGGCTGCGCAAAATCCGTATAGTCCGGCGCATGAATCTATCAAAACTGAGCGCCGGGACGAACGTGCCCGAAGAAGTCAACGTCCTCATCGAAAATCCGATGGGCGGCGTGCCTGTGAAATACGAACTGGACAAGGAAACGGGCGTTATGGTGGTGGACCGCTTTCTCCACACCGCCATGTTCTATCCCGGCAATTACGGCTTTATCCCGCATACGCTTTCGGAAGACGGCGATCCCGTCGATGTGCTCGTCATCGGCAACCATGCCGTGATGCCGGGCGCCTTGATCGCTTCGCGCCCCGTCGGCGTTTTGCTGATGGAGGACGACAAGGGCGTGGACGAGAAAATCGTCGCCGTGCCGGTGGCCCGCCTGTTCCCCTATCATAACAATATCGAGAACTACACGGACATACGCCCGATCCTGCGCGACCAGATCGAACATTTCTTCGCGCATTACAAGGATCTTGAAAAAGACAAGTGGGTGAAGCTGGGCGGGTGGGGCGACGCCGCCCTGGCCAAACGCCTGATCCTCGAAGGCGCCGAGCGGGCCGAAAAAGCCAAAACCGCTTGATCATTGATTTATAGGCCTTCGGGCCTATTTTTTTGTTGGAAGTGGGGCGGAATCTGCGGATTTCAGCAATTTTAGGGGTTTAATCTTCTGCTTTGCCATTGCATTCCCCTTCCTGAGCGCCTATAAACACGAACCGATTATTCCCCTAGGCCTTTCAGGCCTGTCTTCTTGGTGACGCGGGATGGAGCAGCCCGGTAGCTCGTCAGGCTCATAACCTGAAGGTCGTAGGTTCAAATCCTACTCCCGCAACCAATCTTTTCAATGACTTCGTCGCCTTCGTGCGGCTTTAGTTTTTTCATGGGCTACTTTGGGGATACCTTGGGCCGCATTGATAAGCTGATTTTATCCTAGGCTTTGCCTTTGAAATGCCAATCCCACCCCCCCCCCGGCGTACCCCAATCTTCTCAGCGAGAACACGCGCCCACCCGCTCGATAAAATTTTGAAATATACAAACCATA
>DASTUM010000161.1:0-3433 GCA_035759665.1 Micavibrio sp. | reverse complement strand
CCGTCCCTATGATAGCGATTTTCCTGGTGATCGCCCTGTTCGCGGCGCTGTTCTTTTTCTGGGGGCTGCCTATTATCGAGAATCTCGTCCCCGACAAATACGGCGAATAACGGCAAGGACAATGAACATGAAAGACAGGATTCAGGACGTCAAGGCCACGGGCCATTTTTGGTATGAGGCTACTCTCCTGGCCTGCTTCTCACTGCACACGCCTTTCATGCGGCAACGCTTCGCTCGAATCCCCTTCGCCTTCCGTGGCTTCGGGCGGCTTCACATTGGCGGCGCGCATTTTATAAATGCGTGACAAAAAATCCTTGCTGATCTCCGATCCGATATCCGATGCCTGCGCCGTAGGAACGAAAAGGCGCGCATGGAACTGGTAATGGCCCAGCTCGCTCGTGGTCAGGTCGTAAACGGGTTCCGCCGGCCCCACATCAATGGCGGCGCGTTTCCTGATTTTCTTGTTGAATATCACGGCGTCCTTGCGCAAAGGGTCGAACTGCTTTTCCACGGCGGCCTTCAGCGCGTCGAGCGCCGCAGCCGGATCGATATCCGTGAACTGCACGGCCACGCGCACATCTTCGAAAATATAGGCTTTGAAGAAGTTGGCGTTGACGATCTTGCTGGAAAACAGCGCGCTGTTGGGGATCGTCACTGTGCGGCCCGTGAATTGATACGTCTTGCCCTCCATGTCCACTTCCTGGAGCCGGAAGGAAAAAGCGTCAAGGTCGATCACCTCTCCCGTGAAATCGTCCACCGTCACCCATTCGCCGACCTTGAAGGGCTGGCTGGTGGCGCGCATGACCGCGCCGACGAGGCACATGATCATCTCTTTCGTGGCGACGACCAGCGCGACGGCGAACGCGGCGATGGAAAGGGCGAAGGTATGGAGCTGCGGCGCCCAGATCAGGATCAACCCAATCAGGATCAAAATCGCCGCCGTGTTCTTGATGCGGATGATCCAGCGGCGTTGCTCCTTGGCCAGAATTTCGTCGTCCTTGCGAATGTGGCGGACCAGGAAGCCGCGCACGAACCCGACCGTGACGATCAGGACGACCGATGTGAAAATAGACCCGAAAGACAGCAGGGATTCCCACGGAATCTCGCGGAAATCCATGGGAATTTTCGACAAACTATTCATAAAACACCTTCTATTATTATCCCCATAAAACACCGAGATTACGGCAATTTTAGGTATAGGCATTCCGGGTTAATCCATTATGATGGTAAAACTTCGCCGGAATCGCCACAATTGCCATGACTTTATTTCATAAAAAGCCCCTGCCGTACGATCTGAGCAACTTCACGATCCTGATCGTGGAAGACTCGCCTCACATGCAATTCCTGATGTCGCAAATGTTGAAGGCGTTCGGCGTCGGCGAAATTTTCGCCTGCGAAAGCGCGAACGACGCCATCGAACTCCTGACCGTCATGCAGGCGACGAAGAAAAGCAAGCACCTCACCGCCGTAGATATCGTGCTGATGGACTGGCTGATGCCCAAAGGCGGATCGGGCGAAGAGCTTTTGAAATGGATCCGCGGCCATGAAAGAGACTCCGTGCGCTTCCTACCCGTCATTGTCGTCAGCGGCTATACGACGCAATACCTGACGGCGACGGCGCGCGATCTCGGCGCAAATGAAACGCTGGTCAAACCGATCTCCGGCAACGGGCTTGCGAGCCGGATCGTCTCGGTGATCGACCACCCCCGCCCTTTTATCAAGGCGCCAAGCTATTTTGGCCCCGACCGCCGCCGCCAGGTCGTCCCCCGCACTGGCCCGGAACGCCGCGTGACACAGGCTCAGGAAGTAAGGATGGACTGATGAAAGTTGAAATCTACAAATTCGCGAACCGCCTCAAAGAGCGCATGGGCAGCGCCTTTGCCAAACAGGAAGAAGGCTTTCTTGCCCCATCCGCAATTGCCGAGGCGGACAAGCTGATCGCCGAAATCTGCGCCACCAGCCCCGAGACGATCGCGAAGCATCTAAAAACGCTCGACGGCCTCTGGGAAAAGCTGCGAGACGGCGACGCCGCGCAGCGCCAGGACACGGCCGTGCAGCTCTTCGCCACCGCGCACGAAATCAAGGATATCGGCGCGATGTGCGGCTACGACCTCCTCGCTTATTTCGCGGAATCCCTGCGCGATTATATCGAACGCACGGAACTGAACCTGCAGGCGCAGATCGTCATCGTGCAGGCCCATCTCGACGCCATGAAGGTCGTCCACCAGCGCGGATTCCGCAAGGAGGCCGGGCCGGAAGCCGAAGAGCTCAAGCTCATGGTGCAAAAAGCCATCGACAAATATCATTGAGCGCCGAAAACCGCTTTTTCCAGAAAAGGGTTTGGCCCGCTTCTTCGTAAAAAGAAAAGCGCCCTCTGACCTTTTGACCGGGCGGTCTATTTCAATGAAGCTTTTTCGTGTAAAGTGGTCGGCAAAGCGCATTTCAAAGCTTTTGAAAGTTAAATATGAAAAAACAAAGACTTGTTTATCCCGTTTTGGTCGCCGCGCTGCTCGCGGGCTGCTCGATGATCCCCGAATACGAACGCCCCGCCACTGACACGCAGGCCGGATGGAGCGAAGCCGACGCCTCGAACCCGACCGTGATCGCCAGGGACTGGTGGAAAAACTTCAACAGCCCCGAACTCAACGCCCTGATGGAAGAGGCGCTGGCCAAAAACAACGACCTCGCCGCCTCCATCGCCCGCATTGATCAGGCCCGCGCACTGGCCCGCGTCGCCGGCGCCCCGCTCCTCCCGTCCGTCGAGGCCGACGGCTCCGCAGGGTGGCAGCGCACCGATCCCGCCACGGGTAAAACCACGTCGGATTCCACCGGCACCGCCGGCCTGACCGTGGGCTATGAACTCGATGTCTTCGGCGGCAACCGCGCCGAACTCGCCTCCGCCAGCGCCGATATCGACACCGCCGCCTATGCCAGCGACGCGCTCGCGCTCGTCGTGATGGGCGATGTGGCCAAGGGTTATTTCAACGTCCTCAATTTCGAAGAACGCCTCAAGATCGCCGACCAAAATCTGCAAAGTGCGCGCGAATTGCTGCGCATCGTCCAGGCGCGCTTCGACGCCGGCGCTACGACTCTGCTCGACGTCTCGCAGCAAAAATCCGACCTCGCCAGCTCAGAGGCCAGCCGCGCCTTGGTCGAACAACAGATGAAAGCGGCGAAAAGCTCGCTCGCCGTACTGGTCGGCAAAGCCCCGCAAAACCTCGTCGTGACGGCGAAAGACCTGCGCACCCTCTCAGTCCCGGCCATAGCGCCCGGCCAGCCTTCCTCGCTGCTGGAGCGCCGCCCGGATATCCGCGCCGCCGAATCCGACCTGCTCGCCGCCAACGCCGATATCGGCGCGGCCCGCGCGGCCTTCTTCCCGCAATTCAACATCGGCCTCGATCTCGGCATTGCTGCGACGCCGCTTGGCGATCCA
>DASTUM010000160.1:0-13221 GCA_035759665.1 Micavibrio sp. | reverse complement strand
CGCGCTGTGTTCCTGATCGCGCCGATGCTGACCTTTGCGCTCGCGCTCGTCGCGTGGGCGGTGATTCCGGTCGATGCGGGGATCGTTCTTGCCGATATCAATGTCGGCATCCTGTTCCTGTTCGCCATTTCATCGATGGGCGTCTACGGCATTATCATGGCCGGATGGGCGTCGAATTCGAAATACGCCTTCCTCGGCGCGATGCGCTCCGCCTCTCAGATGGTGTCTTACGAAGTGTCGATGGGGCTTGTCATCGTCACCGTCCTGCTCTGCGCCGGTTCGCTGAACCTCTCCGACATCATCACGCAGCCGCGGCCCGTCTGGATGCAGGTCATGCTGTTCCCGATGTTGATCGTCTTCCTTGTGTCGATCCTCGCCGAATGCAACCGCGCGCCGTTCGACCTGCCGGAAGGAGAATCGGAAATCACCGGCGGCTTTATGGTCGAATATTCCGCCATGACCTTCGCGCTGTTTTTCCTCGGCGAATACACCAATATGATCCTGATGTCGGCCATGACGGTCGTGCTCTTCCTCGGCGGTTGGCTGCCGCCCTTCGGGATCGCCGCTCTCGCCGTCGTGCCCGGTTTCATCTGGTTTATTCTCAAGACCTTCCTGATCATGTTCTTCTTCCTGTGGAGCCGCGCGACCTTCCCGCGCTACCGCTACGACCAGCTTATGCGGCTGGGTTGGAAAATCTTCCTGCCGTTTACGCTGATCTGGGTTTTGATCATGGCTGGAACCCTTGTGTATCTGGACGCGTTGCCGAGGTAGGATGACAATGAAAAACTGGCTGAATTCATTCCTGTTGGTCGAGATCGTGAAGGGCATGCTCCTCACGCTCAAATACATGTTCTTCGTGCCGCGCGTGACGATCAACTACCCGTATGAGAAAGGGCCTCTTTCCCCGCGCTTCCGGGGCGAGCACGCGTTGCGCCGCTATCCGAACGGGGAAGAGCGCTGCATCGCCTGCAAGCTGTGCGAGGCGATCTGCCCGGCGCTTGCGATCACCATCGAGGCGGAGCCGCGCGAGGACGGGTCGCGCCGCACGACGCGATATGACATCGACATGACGAAATGCATCTATTGTGGCCTGTGCCAGGAGGCCTGCCCGGTCGATGCCATCGTCGAAGGCCCGAATTTTGAATTCGCCACCGAAACGCGCGAGGAATTGTATTACAACAAAACAAAACTTCTGGAAAACGGCGACCGCTGGGAAGCGCAGCTTGCCGCCAACCTCGCCAAGGAAGCGGCTTACAGGTAATTCTCCCCGTTATTACAAGCGGAGCGAAACAAATCCGGGCTGGATTGCCGCGTCGCCTCTGGTTCCTCGCAATGACGGGGAAGAAAAACAGGACGCCAGAATCGTTGTATAGCCCGCTTACCACCCACACCGTCATTGCGAGAAGCGCAGCGACGCGGCAATCCAGAAAACTGGGATTCCCTCGCATCGCTTCTAATGACGACCTAACAAAAAAATCCCCGCGCATGGCGGGGATTTCTATTTCTCTCTGACAGAAATTCCTAGAAACCGAAATCGAACGGGATCGAATAATAGACGGTCAGCGTTTCCGTTCCCGGATTTTTACTGCCGAGATGGGCATTAGACGTGTGGCTGAAGGCCGTGCCGAGCCGGTGGCCGTTATCGAATTCATAAGCGATTTCGAGCTGCGTGCGGAATTCGACCGGATGGCCCAGATCCTTTTCGCTGCCGCCGTCATTGTAAAGGCCGACGCCGAAGCTGGGCGTAATAACAATATTCTTTGTCGCGTGGAAGTCGGCGAGAATGCCGCCGCCGCCCCAGACGGAGCCGTCTGCATTCACTTCAAGGCCAGCCCAGGGCTTGATCATCCAGAAGAGTTCCTGGCCGGGGCGGTATTCCACCCTCAGATCGACCGAGTCGGCATCGTCCATAATGTCATAATATCCAACGCCGAGGCTCAGATAGTCTCGTCTAAGGACGCTATCCTGTGCGTTTGCCGGCGCGGCGAAGGCAGATAAAAGGCCGCAGAAAGCGGCCAGCAATGCATATTTCCCCATAAATTCCCCTTAAAAAAATAAATAACCCCGGCATTCTCTTTCGACCGCCGCTTAAAAACAAGGCATGTTTTGCCTTTTTGTTACGCGTGTATTGCAACTATGTCACAGAGGTTGCGGGGCTGTATAAGCCGTCATTTTTTTCCATTCCCGCCTTGCGCCAGGCACCCTTTGCGATTAGAAAAGGCTGTTGTTAAAACCCATAAGATTCAAAGATGTTGCTGCCCATTGCCTTCTATCTTTTCGCCGCCGTGACGCTGGTCAGCGCTTTTCAGGTGATCACGGCGAAGAACCCTGTCCATTCGGTACTCTTCCTCATCCTCGCCTTCTTCAATGCCGCAGGGCTGTTCGTGCTGCTCGGGGCGGAATTCGTGGGGATGATTTTGGTCATTGTTTATGTCGGCGCGGTGGCGGTTTTGTTCCTCTTTGTCGTCATGATGCTCGACACGGGCTTTGCCGAACTGCGCAAGGGGGCCATGCAATATATGCCGCTGGGCCTAGTCGTCGGCGGGATTTTGCTGGCGGAGCTGGTGCTGGTCTACACGACATGGCATTTCGCGCCGGACGTCACCGCCAACCTGGCCAGCCCCGTGACGGATCAGAAGAACACGGAATCGCTGGGCCGGATTCTTTACACGGACTATGTTTACGCTTTCCAGATCGCGGGCCTGATCCTTCTCGTCGCCATGATCGGCGCGATCGTGCTTACGCACCGCCGCCGCCCCGGCGTCCGCCGCCAGAAAGTCGCCGTGCAGAACAACCGCAAGCGCACCGACGCGATGGAAGTCGTCAAGGTCAGACCGGGTGAGGGGGCATGAGCATGGACGCCATCGGTCTCGAACATTACCTGATCCTCGCCGGAACGCTCTTCACCATGGGCATCTTCGGCATCTTCCTGAACAGGAAGAACGTCATCATCATCCTGATGTGCATCGAACTGATGCTGCTCGCCGTCAATATAAACTTCGTTGCGTTCTCCGCCTTTCTCGGCGACCTGACAGGGCAGATTTTCACCATGTTCGTGCTGACCGTCGCCGCCGCCGAGGCCGCTATCGGCCTTGCCATCCTCGTGGTCTTCTTCCGCAACAAGGGGTCGATCGCCGTCGAGGATATTTCGAGCATGAGAGGTTGACGGGATGAGCCAGGTGGAAATGCACATAGCCTTTGAAGCGGCCCGCTTGCTCGAAAGCACGGTGGAAATGGGCGAATGGGGCGGTGATTGTTTCGTTGATCCCGATGTGGACAATTCGAACAATCCCTACATCGTGATCAGCCTTGCGGAGGAAAACATGGCGCGCGCCGCGGAAAGCCTTCCGGAAAGTATCACCGTTTTAAACCGCGACGTTCCCGTCATTGTGAAATCCTTATCGATAAGAATGTGCTGACATGGAACTTCTTGCCGTATTCCCGCCGCTCGCCGCCTTCTTGATCGCTTTCCTGTTTGGAAAGCAGATCGGCCGCCGCGCCGTCGAGCTCATCACCTGCGCCGGCGTCATAACCGCCGCCTGTTGTTCCTGCGTCCTGTTTATCGAGGTCGTCCTTGGTTCAGAGCCGCGCACAATTCCGCTGATGAACTGGATTTCAACGGGATCGTTCGTCGTCGACTGGGCCTTACGCCTCGACCAGCTTGCCGTCGTCATGATGTGTGTTGTGACGATCGTGTCGAGCTGCGTTCATATCTATTCCGTCGGCTACATGCACGGCGATGAAAGCAAGTCGCGCTTCATGTCGTATCTTTCGCTCTTCACCTTCGCGATGCTGATGCTTGTGACCGCCGACAATCTCGCGCAATTGTTCTTCGGCTGGGAAGGGGTGGGAGTCGCCTCGTACCTACTGATCGGCTTCTGGAACCACAAGGATTCCGCGAACGCCGCCGCCATCAAGGCGTTTATCGTCAACCGCATCGGCGATTTCGGCCTCGCGCTCGGCGTCTTCGCCTGCTTCGCCCTGTTCGGCACGATCCAGTTCGACGCGATGTTTGCAGCCGCTCCGGCGATGGCGGACGCCCGTTTCACTTTCTTCGGCTTGGACCTTCCGGCTCTGAACCTCGCCTGCATCTTGCTGTTTATCGGCGCGATGGGGAAATCGGCCCAGCTCGGCCTGCACACATGGCTGCCCGACGCGATGGAAGGCCCGACGCCTGTGTCGGCCCTGATCCACGCCGCGACGATGGTGACCGCCGGGGTTTTCCTCGTCGCTCGCATGTCGCCCGTGTTCGAATACGCGCCCGTGGCCTTGATGGTCGTTTGTATCGTCGGCGCGTGCACGGCGTTCGTCGCCGCCACCATCGGCCTGACGCAATTCGATATAAAGCGCGTGATCGCGTACTCCACCATGTCCCAGCTCGGCTATATGTTCTTCGCGCTCGGCGTATCGGCCTATGGCGCGGCCATCTTCCACCTGATGACGCACGCTTTCTTCAAGGCGCTGCTGTTCCTCGGCGCGGGCTCGGTCATCCACGCCCTGCACCATGAACAGGACATGCGCAACATGGGCGGCGTCTGGAAGAAAATTCCGGCGACCTATGTTTTGATGTGGATCGGATCGCTCGCGCTCGCGGGCATCCCGTTCTTCGCGGGTTACTATTCGAAAGACATCATGCTGGAGGCCGCGTTCGCCGACCATTCATGGTTTGGGGCGTTCGCTTACTGGATGGGCATAGCCGCCGCCTTCATGACGGCTTTTTATTCCGGACGCCTTCTGTTCCTGACTTTCCACGGCAAGCCGCGCATGGATCACCACACGTTCGACCACGCGCATGAATCGCCGCCCGTCATGCTCACGCCGCTGATTATTCTCGCAGTCGGCGCGATTTTTGCGGGCTTCCTCGGCTACGAAGGTTTCGTGGGCGGCGCGTCCGACCACAAGATCGTGTCGGAGGCTTCGGCCGAAGTGGAAGATGAGCCCGTCGTCAACAATGCCCCCGTGGTGGAAGAAGAAGTCCGTCACGAAGAACTCAACCGCTTCGTGTTCTGGGGTGACTCGCTCAAAGTGCTGCCGCAGAACGATACGCTTGAAAGCGCGCACCATGTTCCGCAATGGGCCAAGCTGCTGCCCACCGTGATGGGCGTGCTCGGCCTGTTCTTTTCATGGATGTTTTATTCGAGAAGAACGGAGCTTCCGGCCCGCGTCGTCGGCAGCTTTCCGAAAATCCACACGCTGTTCTTCCGCAAATGGTTCTTCGATGAAATCTACAACGCGGCCTTCGTACAAAACGCTATCGGCGCTGGAAAAGCCTTTTGGAAGGCGGACAAGAAGGTCGTGGACGGGATCGGGCCGGACGGCGCAGCCAGCCGCTCGATGGATATAGGCCGTCTGCTCGGCAAAGTGCAATCGGGTTATGTGTTCCATTATGCCTTTATCATGATGATCGGGCTGGTGGGATTTGTGAGCTGGTTCTTCTACCGGTTCGGGGTGTAAAAGATGCTGGATCACATTCTTTCCTTACAGATTTTCCTGCCGCTGCTCGGCGTGCTTGTCATTTTGTGCCTGCACAAGGCGGGCGACGGTGTGGCCCGCTGGATCGCGCTCGCAACCTCGCTGCTCGTTTTCGCGTTCTCTCTCGTCATGATGGCGAATTATGAAGAAGGCGTGACGGGGATGCAGTTCGTCGAAAAGGAAACGTGGTTTCCGGCGCTGAATCTTACCTATCATCTCGGCATCGACGGCATTTCCGTCTATCTCGTCCTGCTCTCGACATTCCTGACGCCGATCTGCCTGATTTCGGCGTGGCGCGCCGTCGAAAAGCGCGTGAAGGAATATATGATCGCCTTCCTAGTCCTCGAAACGCTGATGGTTGGAACATTCTGCGCGCTGGATTCCATTCTTTTCTACGTCTTCTTCGAAGGCGTGCTGATCCCGATGTACCTTATCATCGGCGTGTGGGGCGGCAAGGACCGCGTCTATGCGGCCTTTAAATTCTTCCTCTACACGCTGCTCGGCTCCGTCCTGATGCTGCTCGCCTTCATGGCGCTTTATTACCAGACGGGCACGACCGACATCATCGCTATGCAGGACAACGCTCTGCCGCTCAACTGGCAGATATGGCTGTGGCTGGCATTCTTTGCATCGTTCGCGGTCAAGATGCCGATGTGGCCCGTCCATACGTGGCTTCCCGACGCGCATGTTCAGGCGCCGACGGCGGGTTCCGTCATTCTGGCGGGCGTTCTTCTGAAGATGGGCGGCTACGGCTTCCTGCGCTTCTCGCTGCCGATCCTGCCCGACGCCTCGGCCTATTTCGCCGATATGGTGTTCTGGCTGTCCATCGTCGCCATCGTCTATACGGCGCTCGTCGCGCTCGTGCAGGAAGACATGAAGAAACTGATCGCCTATTCGTCGGTGTCGCATATGGGCTTCGTCACGCTCGGCATTTTCACGGGGACGCAGCAGGGCGTCGACGGCGCGATGTTCCAGATGCTCTCCCACGGAATCATCTCCGCCGCGCTCTTCCTGTGCGTCGGTGTGGTCTATGACCGTCTGCACACGCGCGATATCGCCCGCTACGGCGGCCTTGTGAAAAACATGCCCAAATATGCGACCGTCTTCATGGTGCTGATGCTCGGTTCCGTCGGCCTGCCGGGAACGTCGGGTTTCGTCGGCGAATTCCTTTCGCTGCTCGGCGCGTTCCAGGCCGATACGGTGGTCGCGGTTTTCGCCACCACGGGCATCATTTTCGGCGCGGCCTATATGCTGGTGCTGTACCGCCGGGTGCTTTTCGGCGAACAGAAAAACGCCGATGCCGCCGCCATGCCCGACCTGACGAAAACCGAGTTCGGCTATCTCGTCCCGCTGGCGGTGATCGTCATCGTCTTCGGCGTCGCGCCCGGCTTCGTCATGAAAAATATTTCCCCGTCCGTGGCCTCTGTGCTGCAGATATACCAACCCGACAGCGTATCTCCCGTCAATTATGCCAAGGCGGACGTGAAGAAGGGGCCGGCTCATGACTGATTTCTCCTTCCTCCTCCTCGACCCGATGATGCCGGAAATTTTCATGGCGCTGGCGGCGCTCGCCCTGCTGGTGCTCGGCGTGTTCCACGGAGACAAGGCATCGTCGCAGATCGGCTGGCTCTGCGCCATCGCCACGGCGGTCGCCACCTGCTTCCTGCTCCAGCAGGATAGCTGGGAGAGGGCGGAAATTTTGAACGGCTTTTTCGTGATGGATCAGTTCGGCGGCATCGTCAAACTGATGATCCTCGGCGGCCTTTTCACTTCGATCGTCCTCTCGGTCAGGTTTCTGGAAGAAGAGCGCATGGCGCGTTTCGAATACCCCATCCTCATGCTCACTTCCGGCCTCGGGATGATGCTGATGGTTTCGTCCCACAACCTCCTGGCCCTCTATATGGCCCTCGAACTGCAATCGCTTTCCCTCTACGTGCTGGCCTCCATCCGCCGTGACAATGTGAAGTCCGCCGAGGCGGGGCTGAAATATTTCGTTCTCGGCGCCATCGCGTCTGGCATGCTGCTGTTCGGCGCTTCGCTTGTCTACGGTTATACCGGATCGGTTGATTTCACGGTGATCGGCGATACGCTCTCGCAGGAACTGTCGCTCGGCGCGCTGATCGGCATGACCTTCCTGATCGCGGGCATAGCCTTCAAAATTTCCGCCGCACCGTTCCATATGTGGACGCCGGACGTGTATGAAGGCGCGCCCACGTCGGTCACGACCTTCTTCGCCATGGTGCCCAAGGTCGCCGCCATCGCGCTGCTTATACGCCTTCTCTTCGAAGCCTTCCCGCCGGACGCCGTACCGCAATGGCTGCAGATCGTATGGATGCTCTCCGCGCTCTCGATGGCTGTCGGCGCCTTCGGCGGACTGCTTCAGGAAAACATCAAACGCCTGCTGGCCTATTCCTCGATCGGCAATATGGGCTTCGCGCTCGTAGGTTTCGCCGCCGGGAATATCGAGGGGCTGACCGCCGTTCTTGTCTATATGCTCATCTATATGGTCATGACGGCGGGGGCGTTCGCGGTCGTCCTGTGCATGCGCCGCGAAGGGCAGGCGCTCGAAAATATTTCCGATCTCGCGGGCCTATCGCGTACGAAACCGGCCATGGCCCACGCGCTCGCGCTCCTGCTGTTCTCGATGAGCGGCATTCCCCCGCTTGCCGGTTTCTTCGGGAAGCTCCTTGTTTTTCAGGCCGCCATCGGCGCGGGACTTTATGTCCTTGCCGTGCTGGGCGTCCTGTGTTCGGTCGTCGCGGCGTATTACTATATCCGCATCATCAAGGTGATGTTCTTCGACGAACCTGCACCGGCCTATGATTGCGCGCCGTTCGCCCGCCGCGCGGTGGTGGCCCTGTCGGTGCTGTTTATCGTCGCCTTCATCCTCTTCCCGTCGCCGGTGGTGGATATCAGCCGCGACGCCGTGAGCGTTTTCTTCCATGGCTAGCGTGGATTTCTGGCGAGTGCAGATGCTCGGCACGACACCGAGTACGCAAGACCTGGTCCGCGACCTCGCCGACACGGGCGAACCCGAAGGACTCGTTATCCAGGCCCTGACACAGACGAAGGGCAGGGGCCGCCACGGCAACGGCTGGGTTTCGCCCATGGGTAATCTCTATATCTCGAAACTGCTGCGCCCGTCCTGCCGCGCCGACAAAGCGGGGCAAATGGCCTTCGTCGCCGCGGTTGCGCTCTCCGACGCCATGGACGAGGTGATCGGGGACGGCCACGCCAAAACCCTGAAATGGCCCAACGATATCCTGATCGACGGGAAAAAGGTTTCTGGCATCCTGCTGGAATCCAAACTGGACAGTCACGGGCGCATCGACTACCTGATCGTCGGCACCGGCGTAAACATCTTCGCCCCGCCGGAAGGGGCTATAGGGCTTGATTCCGTAAAAAAAGACCGCGTTGCCGTGAACACCTTCCGCGACGTTTATCTGAATAAGCTCCACGCCCGCTATTTATCGTGGCAGGACGAAGGTTTTGGACAAATCCGCGAAGACTGGCTAAAACAGGCCCACGGGCTGGGGCGGGAGATGTCTATCCGACTGCCTGAAATTACCTATCGCGGCGTGTTCGAGGGGATCGACGAAAACGGAACCCTGATCGCTTTGGTCGATGGACAGAGAAGGACTTTCACCGCGGGTGAAGTCCATTTTGGAGACAAGTAACATGCTGATGGCCATCGAAGCCGGAAACACGAATGTCGTGTTTGCGCTCTATGACGGAAAGAACATCCTGCACAGCTGGCGTTGCAAGACAGATCCCGCGCGCACGGCGGACGAATATGCCTCATGGCTCTATCCGCTGTTTTTAGAAGCGAAGCTGACTTTCGCCAGCGTCAAGGACGCGATCGTCAGCTCCGTCGTCGCCGACGCGAACTTCAATCTGAGCCGCCTGTGCGAAAAACATTTCAACGTTACGCCCGTGATCGTCGGGCAGGACAAGATCGACCTCGGCATCAAGGTCAACATCAAAAGGCCTGAAGAGATGGGCGCAGACCGCCTGTTGCATGCCATGGCCGTCAAACGCTATTACAAATGCCCCGCCATCGTCGTCGATTTCGGAACCTCCACCACCTATGACGTCATCGACGAAAACGGCGACCATTGCGGCGGCGTGATTTCGCCGGGCGTCAATTTGTCCATGGCCGCGCTGCGGCAGGCGGCGGGCGCTTTGCCGAAAGTCGCCATCGCCAGAACTGACACCGTCATCGGCAAGGACACCGTCCATGCCATGCAATCGGGCATGTACTGGGGCGTCATCAGCTCCGTCGAGGGGATGGTGGCGCGCCTTTCCAAAGAAATGGGCGTTAAACCGTACGTTCTGGCAACGGGCGGACTCTCGCCGTTGTTCGCCAGCGGCACGAACGCCATCGACCATTTCGACGAAGACCTGACCATGAAAGGCCTGATCGCCATTTACGATCACATTCAAAAGAAAGCCAAAGCTGCGTAATGAACTTTAAAAAAGACGAACTCTATTTCATCCCTCTGGGCGGCGCCGAACAATTCGGCGTAAACCTCAACATCTACGGATATCAGGGAAAATGGCTCGCCATTGATTGCGGCCTCGGTTTCGCCGATGAACGGTTTCCGGGCATCGACATCCTCATCCCCGACCCGGCCTTTATCGAGGAGCGCAAGAAAGACCTGCTTGCCCTCATCATTACCCATGCGCACGAAGACCATATCGGGGCGGTGGCGCATCTGTGGCCGCGCCTGCGCTGCCCGATCTACGCATCGCCCTTCACGGCGGCGGTGCTTCGGCGCAAACTGTCGGAAAATCCCGCCTGCCGTGACGCGGAGGTGCTGGAAGTCGGCGCGCACGAAACGCTCTCCCTGAAACCTTTCAAAATAACCTTCACGCCGGTGACGCATTCTGTTCCCGAAACCGCGGCTTTGTTCATCGAAACCGATGTCGGCAATATCCTGCACAGCGGAGACTGGAACCTCGACCCCGAACCGACGATCGGCGAAGCGACCGACCCCGCGCCGTTCAAAGCCTTCGGCGAGAAAGGCGTGCTCGCCTATATCGGCGATTCCACCAATGCCGAGGTCGATGGCGTATCGGGTTCCGAAGGGGATGTCGAACGCGGCCTCGCCGCCCTGTTCAGGGAATGCGGCGGGCGGATCATGGTCACGATTTTCGCCTCCAATATCGGCCGCCTGCGCTCCATCTGCCTCGCGGCGAAGGAAAGCGGGCGTCAAGTCGCGCTTATGGGCCGTTCTCTGCACAACATGGTCGCCGCCGCGCGTGAATGCGGTTACATGAAAGATATCCCCCCGTTCGTGGATGAAGACGAACTCAGCTACATCCCCGATGACCGCATTATCATGATCGTGACGGGATCGCAGGGCGAGGCCCGCGCGCAACTCGCCCGCATCGCCCGCGGCGAGCATCAGGAAATCACGCTGAAGGAAGGCGATACGGTCGTTTTCTCTGCGCGTCCCATTCCCGGAAACGAACGGGAAATCATAGCCGTCAAAAACAACCTTGCTGCGTCCCGCGTGCGCATCGTCTCTCCGCGTGAAACGAAGCATATCATCCATGTCTCCGGCCACCCCGCGCGCGATGAAATCACGCAAATGTTCCAATGGGTGAAGCCGCAATCCGTTATCGCCGTTCATGGCGAGCGCACGATGCTCGAAGCTCACGCCGCGCTCGCCCGCGACCTGCAGGTACCGACAGCCATCGTGCCGAACAACGGCTCTGTCATCCGGTTGTATCCCGGTACGCCGTCCGTCATAGACCATATCGAAACGGGGCTTCTGGCCGTGGAGCCGGGCCGCATCATCCGTGCTGACCACCAGGCGATATCCCAGCGTCGCAAGCTCCAATTCTCCGGCGCCGTCCATATTACCATGGTGATGAAGAAAAACGGCGACCTTCTTACCGACCCGCAGGTCAGCACGGTCGGCCTCGTCGATCCGGGAGACGAGGAAGGTCAGGCGTTCGAGGAAGAAATCATAGTCGAGATCGAAGACATTCTTGATGACATGACGGACAAGGAATTGCGGGACGACGCGTTCGTTTTGGAAGAAATGCGCATCGGCATACGTCGCTTCGTCCAGCACAAGCTCCAGATCAAGCCGAAGACAAGCGTGCATCTGGTGCGGGTATAAAAAAGCTGCTGCGGCTTCATGCACCGGATATCGGGCGGGCAGGGCGGTTTTTCTATACAAACCCCGGATCATTTTGTTACAACGGCTTATGAGCGTTTTTACCGGCATAATCCTCTATCTGCTGCTTTTCTGGACGGCCCTGTTCGCCGTCCTGCCATGGGGCAACCGCGCGCCGGAAGACGGCGAGCTGCAAACCGGCAATGTGGGGAGCGCTCCCGTCAATCCGCGCATCAAGCAAAAATTTCTGGCCACGGCCATTCTCGCCGCCATCCTCTGGGGCATCGTTTTCACCTTGATCCATTTGGGGGTGATCGATTTCTACGGCATCGCTCGCCAAATGTCGGAAGAGGATCTGCGATAATGAACCCGTCATCTCCCGTCATTGCGAGCGTAGCGAAGCAATCCAGAATGGTATGGATTGCCGCGTCCCTAGTGCTCCTCGTAATGATGCCGGCGGTGGCCCGCGCGCAGGATGACGGCGTCTACCCGCCCGAATGCCGCCTTCTGCCGGATCATAAAGCTGCCGCGTATGTGACCTACAAACCCGGCGTCGACGTCCGGGGGAAAGCCGTCGTTCCCGCCGATATCAACGCCGCGCCGATGGGGCTCGCCGAGCAGACGATCGTGGTTCCCCTGACGATTGACCTGGCCAAACGCCTGAGCCATCACACGAAGGGGCTGACTCTGGAAGCCACGCCCGGCTTCCTCGAAATCGCCCCGTCCGGGCGCGTCACCTATAACGGTCAGGATCTGACCTCGCAGGTTCATGCCGTCTGCGCTGGAATTCCGCGGGAAACCGCGCCTCCTGCCGTTGCCGCGCCCGATAGACAAACCGCGCCCGATGTCATAGAGTCTGCGCCGGTTAAGGAAATTGCCCCGAAAGCCGAACCGCCGGAAGGCGGGGAATCCGCGGAATAAATTTTAGAGGGTTTTAATGAACAATCCCGCAAGCAAGCAAAACGCCCGCACCGCGATCACGCCCACGCGCGCCGAAAACTTTCCCGAATGGTATCAGGAAGTGGTGAAAGCCGCCGACCTCGCCGAAAATTCTCCCGTGCGCGGTTCGATGATTATCAAGCCGTACGGCTACGCCCTCTGGGAAAACATGACGGGCATTTTCGACAAATGGCTCAAGGATTACGGCGTCCAGAACGCCGCGTTCCCGCTGCTGATCCCCGTATCCTTCCTCGCGAAAGAAGCCGAGCATGTCGAAGGCTTCGCCAAGGAATGCGCGGTCGTCACGCACCACCGCCTTGAAAAAGGCCCGAAGGGCGGCCTCGTTCCCGCGCCCGCCGCCGAACTGGAAGAACCCTATGTCGTCCGCCCGACGTCGGAAACCATCATCGGCGACGCGATGGCGAGATGGATTCAATCCTACCGCGACCTGCCGATGAAATTGAACCAGTGGGCCAACGTCATGCGCTGGGAAATGCGTACGCGCCTGTTCCTGCGCACCTCCGAATTTTTCTGGCACGAAGGCCACTGCGCCTTCGAAACGAACGAAGAGGCGGATGCGGACACGATCTATATCATGAATCTCTACAGGAAGTTCTTCGAAGAATATCTCGGTCTCACCGGCTATCACGGCCCGAAGACCAAGGAAGAACGCTTCCCCGGC
>DASTUM010000159.1:0-8787 GCA_035759665.1 Micavibrio sp. | reverse complement strand
CATAGACCCGGCGCCGAGCGCGTCGTTTACTTTGCAAGCACGTTCCAGAAGACGGGAATGAATGTAGAAAACATCACCCGGGTAAGCTTCGCGGCCCGGCGGGCGGCGCAGCAGCAGGGACATCTGGCGGTAGGCGACGGCTTGCTTCGACAGGTCATCATAGACGATCAGCGAGTGCAGGCCGTTGTCGCGGAAATATTCACCCATAGCAGCGCCCGTGTAGGGTGCTAGGAACTGCATCGGAGCCGGGTCGGAAGCCGTTGCGGCCACGACAATGGAATATTCCATCGCACCGTTTTCTTCGAGTTCGCGCACCAGCTGGGCAACTGTCGAACGTTTTTGCCCGATGGCGACGTAGATGCAGTACAGGTGTTTTTTGTCGTCGGAAGCCTTGTTGAAGTATTTCTGGTTGATGATGGCGTCGATCGCGACGGCGGTTTTGCCGGTCTGACGGTCTCCGATGATCAGTTCGCGCTGGCCGCGGCCGATCGGAACGAGAGCGTCGATGGCCTTGAGGCCGGTCTGCATCGGCTCGTGAACGGATTTACGGGCGATAACGCCGGGCGCCTTTACTTCCACGCGGGAGAATTTCGCATCCTTGATGGGGCCTTTGCCGTCGATGGGGTTGCCGAGACCGTCAACCACGCGGCCCAGCAGGCCGCGGCCAACCGGAACTTCCACGATCTGGCCGGTACGCTTGACGATGTCGCCTTCCTTGATGTCGCGGTCGGCACCGAACACGACGACGCCGACATTGTCGGATTCGAGGTTGAGGGCCATGCCCTTGATGCCGCCGGGGAATTCAACCATCTCACCGGCCTGGACGCGGTCGAGACCGTAAACGCGGGCGACGCCGTCGCCGACCGAGAGGACTTGTCCGATTTCGGCGACATCTGCCTGCGCGGAGAAATTCGCAATCTGCTTTTTCAGGATTTCCGAGATTTCGGCTGCTTTGATTTCCATTTTGCTTTCTTCCTTTGGTGAATTCTTAAAGTTATGCGGCCTTGCCGTTGTGTTTCATGGCGCGGCCCATGCGCTCCAGCTTCGTCCTGATCGAATCGTCGATCATCAGGGAGCCGAGAGTGATGACGACACCGCCGATCAGGGCGGAATTCGTCGTGGCGTCGAGAGAAACCGGGTGGCCGATGGTCTTGCTCAGCGATTCTTCGAGGGATTTTTTCTGGGCGGCTGTGAGTTCCGTGGCCGATTCGACCTTGGCGAGGATTTCGCCGCGGCGGCCCACGATATTGTCGGACACGGCCTGAAGCACGTTCGAGATCTCTGCAAGGCGGCGGTTCTTTGCCAGCGTCAGGAGGAAGCTTTTGGTCAGAGCCGAGAATTTCGCCCGGTCTGCCAGCACCTCGAGCGCCGCCTGCTGGGCAACAGCCCCCACCAACGGGGAGCGAACCAGCGTTTGCAGTTCCTGCGAAGAGTCCAGCATTTGCCGCAGGTCGGCAACGTCTTGTTCTATTTGTTGAATAGCTCCCTGTTCGATAGCCAGATCGACCAGAGCGGAGGCATATCTGAAGGCGGCAGTGCCTGAGGATCTAATATTAGAAGCCACGCATGTCCCTTTTTCCACCGTAAGGCGGATATCTATGTTCAAAAGTTGCGTGTGAGATAGCACACGGGAACCGGCCATGCAAGTGTTGCGCGCCGCAGAAATGCGGGTTTTTTCGCGGGAATCGTTAACGACGCTTACTGGAGAAGACGAAAATCGAAAAAGCCGTAGATATCGATGCCGTAATAGGCCGCTATGCCTTTGAAAAGCAGGATATGGGCGACGTAGAATTCCAGGGAATAGCGCCCGCCGATCTGAATCAGCCCGACGAGAGGCCGGGGCAGCCGCGCCGTCAGGAGCGGATAGGCGCGGGGCTGGAAGAAAGACAGGCCCAGAATCGTGGCCAGAAGGCCGAGGCCGACGAAAATTTTCTGGTACATGTCGAAGGGAAAGAACACATAGGCCTGGATCAGGAAATAGCCGAAGGCGATCAGAATCCCGTATTGCAGATACTGATTCTTATCGAACGGCAGGGATTCGCGGTTGCGGGTCATATAGCCGAACATGACGACCGTCATGGCGATGGAGCCGTATTCCAGAACCGGAAAGGTCAGGATGGTGGCGAAGAACAGCACCAGCGACACGGGGTAAAGCGAGGACGGGCTGCGCCTGATCACCGTCATCACCGGGTCGAGCGCGAAGCGGCAGGCAAGCATCGTCGCCAGGATGCTGAACGGGAGGATGGAGCCGCCGAACACGACGCCGGAAAGCGCCAGAAGGGCGATCCCGATCCACATCGGCAAGGAGAAATCGCGCGACCTGGCATAGCCGATCAGGAAGAGCCAGATCGGCGCCGACAGCCGCCCGACAGCGCGCAGCCAGTAGTCGTCGGGCAGGAAATAGACGCCGATATGGTCGACGACCATCAGGGCCAGCGCGGTGAATTTCAGGAAATCGTAAGAAGTCAGGTCGGAGGGGAGCGCTTTTCTATCCATTCCATCAAGTCTATGCGAAAAACGGTTAAAAAGCGACTTCCGGCAAACGTCCCGGAAAACCCATCCCGAACTTATTGGTTAAAAGAAACTCTGCGGGTCGATATCCACCTGCACGCGCACGGCGGAGGGTATCTTTATGGAATCGATCCAGTGTGCAACGGCCTTCTGGATGTCGATGGTCTTTTCGGCGCGCACCAACAGGCGGCGGCGGAATTTGCCGCGCAGCCGGTACATCGGCGCGTCGGCGGGGCCGAGGGTTTGCAGTCCCTGCCCGTGCGGGGCGGACATGCCGAGTTCTTTGGACACCTGTATAACCTGCCCTTCGTCGCGGCCCGAGACGATGATTCCGGCAAGGCGGGTGAAGGGCGGCATGCGGGCGGCTTCGCGCTGCGCCGCCTCGACTTCCAGAAATTCGTCGCGGCCGCCCTGCGCCAGAGCCTGCATGACGCGGGCGCCGGGGGTGAAGGTCTGGAGATAGACATGACCTTTTTCGGATTCGCGCCCCGCCCTGCCCGCGACCTGATGCAAAAGCTGGAAGGTGCGCTCGCTCGCCCGGAGGTCGCCACCCGTCAGGCCGAGATCGGCATCGACGACGCCGACGCAGGTGAGCTTGGGGAAATGGTGGCCCTTTGCAATGATTTGCGTGCCGATGATGATGTCAATTCTATGTTCGCGGATATCGTCCAGAATCTTGCGGAGCTGGTCGTGCGTGGTTGCGGTATCGGATGAAAGAATGACGGTACGCGCCTCGGGGAATGCTTCTTTCACCTCTTCGAAGATTCGCTCTACGCCGGGGCCGCAGGCAGTCAGGGAATCCGCCTCGCCGCATTTGGGGCAGGCGGGCGGCACGCGCGTGTCGAAACCGCAATGGTGGCAATGCAGCTTGTTCGTTTTCTTGTGTTCGATCAGCCACGCGGTGCAGCGCGGACATTCGAAGCGGTGGCCGCAGGCGCGGCAGAGGGTGAGCGGCGCGTAGCCGCGGCGGTTGAGAAAGAGAAGAACCTGCCCCCGCCCCCCGTCGATGGTTTCCTTCATTACATTTTTCAAAGTGGGAGAGAGGAAATGCTGGCGCTCCGGTTTGTCTTTTGTGAGGTCGATCAGGTGGATGTCGGGCATTCCTGCACCGCCGTGGCGGTCGGGCAGGCCAAGATGCTGATATTTATCGAGCCAGACATTCTGCATCGTTTCCAGCGAGGGTGTCGCCGAGACGAGCACGACTGGAAATTTTCCCATATGGGCGCGGATGACGGCCATGTCGCGGGCGTTATAAATCACGCCCTCTTCCTGTTTGTAGGCGGGATCGTGCTCTTCATCGACGACGATCAGGCCGAGTTCCTTATAAGGCAGGAAGAGCGCGGAGCGCGCGCCGACGACGACGCGGCTTTCGCCCGAGGCCACGCCGCGCCATGTGGTTTTGCGCATGTGATCCGACAGGGACGAATGCCAGAGCGCGGGCGCGCAGCCGAAGCGATCCTTGAAGCGCCCCAGAAACGCATTTGAGAGCGCGATTTCAGGAAGAAGGATAAGCGCCTGTTTTCCCCGCCGCAAAGCTTCGGCGACGGCTTCGAAATAAACTTCGGTCTTGCCCGATCCTGTGACGCCATCGAGAAGGGTTGCGGAAAAATCTTCGCCGACGGCGGCGACAAGGTTTTTTGCAGCCTTGTCCTGCGCGGGCGTCAGGGTCGCCCCGGCCTTTTCGAAATCCGGGCGGCGGCAGGGCGCGGGGTCGGATTGCATGACTTCCTCAAGCAATCCTTTTTCAGCGAGTGTTTTGACGACGCCCGAACCGCAGCCAGCCTCGCGCGCGAATTCGGAAGCCCGCCGCGCGAGACCGTCGGCGGCGATTTCCATCACCCGCTTCGCCGCGGGCGAGAGGCCGTGTTCGCCGTCCCATTTTTTCAGGCGGTAGGCCCTGACCGTTTTCGGCGGCTCCAGCGCCCCCGGGACGGAGAGGGCCAGCTTGAGGAAAGCCCCCGGCGCAGACATGGTGTAATGCGCCGCCCAGTCGAGGAATTTCCTCTGGGCTTCGGGCATCGGCGGCATGTCGTAGCGTGAAAAAAGGGGCTTCAGCTTGCTGGCGGCGACGTTTCCGACGCCAGCGCCCCAGACGACTCCCGGCACGTTCCGGCCCCCGAGCGGGGCGATCACGTAATCGCCGTCTTCGACGGTCATGCCCGCGGGAACGTCATAATCGTACGCGCGGTCAACCGGATAAGGCACGAGAACGGCTTTTGTTGACATAATGCTTTATTGTGGCTATAGGTTTGTTTCGACTAGACTATAAAGAACAACGGTCATGGGTAAAGAAGGATTCGAAACGCGCCGAGCGGCGCCCGCGGAGCTGCCGCTTCGCCGGTTGCAAAGGAATAGCGGAAGCGCGGGGCCGGGGTTATAGAAGTATCAGTAGCTGAGGGGAAATTATGTTGGGATTTTTCAAAAAACTTTTTACGCCGTATCGCTCGGCCGAATACGTTCCCGATACGCATATAAAATTTACCTATGCCCAAATCAGGGATGTCGCCATTCCCGCCCCTGCGCCCGAAGATTTGCCCGCCAACGTTTTGCTTCGCCAGACCATGACCGTGAAAGGCGAAGCCTATCATGCCTGGATAGCGGTGGCATCGGCCATCGGCGAGACGCGCTGCCAGCCCAGGGAACAAGGCGATCTATATGCCGCACAGGCCGCGGTGAAGCAGATCGCGTCTTTGATCGAGGTTTCCCCCTCGCCCCAGTCCGTCATGTTCGAGCGCGAGCGCCTCGCCACGCTTTTCCGCAAAACGATCTTCCTGCAGGAGATGGCAAAGATTCAGGCCGAAAAAGGCAGCAAGGGTACACTGCCCTATGTCGTCCAGCCCCTCGCAGCGCCGAACGCCACGCCGCTTTTCGCCGACAAGACGAAAAGCGCGCTGCGCGCCTCGGGCCGCATAAACGCCCAAATCCTGACCAGGTTTGCAGAAAATATCGACGCTCTGGCCGGCATCGTCCGCGAACCCGCGGCGAATGCGCCGGGACAGGATAACCATGACAATGCCACTCATCTCCGCTGGGGCCCGTAGCTGTTAGCCCCTTGCCCTGTGGCCCCCTTCCCTTTATGTATACGGGGAAATTCGTCACCAGCCACAAGGGGTTTACACGCACATGAAATTTTTCGTCGACACAGCGGACATCAACGACATTAAAGACCTCGCGGCCACGGGCCTGCTCGACGGCGTGACGACGAACCCCTCGCTGATCGCGAAATCGGGCAAGCAGTTCCTGCCGCTCATCGAAGAAATCTGCGGCGTGGTCGAAGGCCCGGTTAGCGCCGAAGTCGCATCGACCGATTACGAAACGATGATCAAGGAAGGCAAGAAGCTCGCCGCCATCGCCGACAATGTCGCGGTGAAGGTTCCGCTCACGCCCGCCGGTCTGAAAGTCTGCAAGGAGCTCTCGGACGCGGGCACGATGGTTAACGTCACGCTCTGCTTCTCCGCCGCACAGGCGATCCTGGCCGCGAAAGCGGGTGCCACGTTTATTTCGCCGTTCGTCGGTCGCCTCGACGACCTCGCGCAGAACGGGATGCAGTTGATCGCGGATATCACCACCATCTATAATAACTACGACCACTTTAAGACAGAAGTTCTGGTGGCAAGCGTACGTCATCCCGTCCATATCATTGAATCGGCAAGACTGGGCGCTGATGTCGTAACCTGCCCGCCCGCGGTGATCAAGCAGCTCTACAACCACCCGCTCACCGACAAGGGGCTTGCGACCTTCGTCGATGACTGGAAGAAGACGGGCCAGTCGATCCTCTAATGCAAAACGGCGGGATGACCCGCCGTTTTTTTGGCCTGTTGGATATACTGGCAAACCTCTAGTTCGGGCGAACCCCCGGTGCAACATCCATGGAAAACAAGGAGCGCGTCGAACGCCCCTCTTTCTGGGCGATAAGGGCAGCCGCCTTGTCCATGCGGGTTTCCGGGTAATGTTCGAAATTGAATTGGGAAATCAGAAGCTTGCTGCCTTCTGTTTCCTTCTCTACGCGCTGGAGCCGTTCCTGAATGCGCGTCACAACCCCCGAACGGTTCTCGCGAAAAGCGCTTTTCAGCAGCCCGCGGCGGATATCACGGGCGCTACGGATGATGCTATTTTCTTCACTCATAAAACTTTCCTTCAGAAAAAAATTAACCCAGACGCTTTATAGAAAATAAAAAAGGGAATTGTAAAGAAACTTTGCTGAATTAACCCAAATTTTTTGGATTCATTCCTCTGCGTGCGCCGTGATAGAATAGCCTGAAGAGGTAATGATTCATGTCCGATGTTATGACCGAGCCGCCGCAAGATCGCAAAATCACCGCTGAAGATGTTCTGGCCTACCTGCAGAAGAACCCGCGGTTTTTGCAGCAGAACCCGAACGCCGTCGACCTGCTCGTGCCGCCGAAGGGCGACCGCAAGGTTAAGGATTTCCAGTCCTTCATGATCGAGCGTTTGAAGCAGGACAAGGAGAAGGTCGTCACCACAGCGAGAACGCTGGTCGAGAACGCGCGCTCCAACATGAACAATCAGGTGCGTATCCAGAACGTGATCCTGCGCCTGCTCGAAGCCTCCACCTTTGAGGAATTCATCCAGATTATCACGATGGATATGTCGGCGATGCTGGACACGGATATTTCCGTGCTCGTCGTCGAATCCACAGGCGACGATATTCCGCATGTGCATACGAGCGGCGTGAGGCTCGTCCCGCCCGGCACGATAGACAAATGGATGGGCGGCAAGAACGCGCTGCTCCAGTCTAACATTTCAGGCATCGAGGTGATTTACGGCGGCGCCTATACGCTCGTGCAAAGCCAAGCTTTGCTCCGCGTCGATATTTCGATGAATACGCCGCCCGCTGTCCTCGCCTTCGGTTCCCGCGACCCGGAAATGTTCGATGAAGGACAAGCGACCGATCAGGTATCGTTCCTCGCGCGCGTTGTCGAAAGGTCGTTCCGCGCATGGTTGCATCTGACATAGGAAGTTCTGCCGTCATTGCGAGGAGCCGCAGGCGACGCGGCAATCCAGACTGGATTGCTTCCCCCGGCTTTCGCCGGGGTCGCAATGACGGGGTGAATGTATGATAAAGCATGACATCCTTGAATGTTGCGCGCCCGATCTTGCCAAGGCTCTTGGCGAGTGGCAGCAATGGTTGAAGGTGGAAAAAAATGTGTCCAAGCATACGCTGCGGGCCTATGCGGGGGATTTGTCGCAGTTCGTGCAATTTTTGAGCAACCACAAGGCGCGGGCGATTAGCGTTGCCGATGTCGCCGATGCGAATTTGAGTGAATTCCGGAGCTGGATGTCGCGGCAGACGATGAACGGGCGGGCCAATGCATCCCGCGCCCGCACGCTGTCGGGCCTCAAGAATTTCCTGTCGTGGATGGACAAGCAGGGGTTGGCCCACAACGCGGCCATCAAGACGGTGCGCACGCCGAAATTGCCGCGCAAGCTTCCCCGCCCCTTGCAGGAAACGCAGGCCTTCAAGGTTCTGGAAGAAAACGGCGGGGGCGATTGGGTCAGTTTGCGGGACAGGGCGCTGTTCACGCTGCTCTATGGCTGCGGGCTGCGGATCGACGAGGCGCTCTCGCTCAACATCGCCGACCTACCGCGCGAGGGGTTTCTGCGCGTGATGGGAAAAGGCCGCAAGGAACGGCAGGTGCCAGTTTTGCCAATGGTAGCAGAAGCACTGGAGCGCTACCGCGACGCCTGCCCGTATGGGGAAGACGGATCGCGCCCGGTTTTTATCGGGGAGAAAAACGGTAGGCGGCTCAATCAGGGTGTCGCACAGAAGGCGATGCGGGATTTGCGCGGTTTGCTCGGCCTTCCAGAAACGGCGACGCCGCACGCGCTGCGCCATTCCTTTGCCACGCACCTGCTCCAGAACGGGGCGAATTTAAGGGAGATTCAGGAATTGCTGGGCCACGCCTCGCTGTCCACGACCCAACGCTATACGGACATCAATGCCGAGGAAATGCTTGCCGTTTACCGCAAGGCGCATCCGCGGGCCTCGTGAACTTTTTGCCGTTTTTGTTCGTTTAAACTTTTTTAGGAGAATTATCATGCCGGAATATGTCGATGGCTTCGTTTTGGCCGTGCCGAAAAAGAGAATTGCCGATTATAAAAAGCTCGCGCAGCTCGCCAAGAAAGTGTGGCGCGAGCACGGGGCGCTCGATTACCGGGAATGTGTGGGCGAGGATTTGAAATCCAAATGGGGCGTGCCCTTTGGCAAGCTGATCAAAGTCAAGCCCACCGAAACCGTCGTGTTCGCGTGGATCA
>DASTUM010000158.1:0-8474 GCA_035759665.1 Micavibrio sp. | reverse complement strand
ATAGGTAACAGTAGCACGGGGAAGAAGGCTGCGGAAATATCTCCTTTCGCTCCCTAGTTCCTTATAAAATCATCGAAAACGTGTTGCAAGGAAGCCTTCATATACGTTATTGATATGGCGGCCTTAGGGGTATAGCTCAGTCGGTAGAGCGGCGGTCTCCAAAACCGCAGGCCGCAGGTTCGAGCCCTGCTGCCCCTGCCAGCCGCGCTCCTTCATTGTCACCCGGCTGTAGAAATATTTGAGCCAATCATGATGTTCTGCAATTTAAAGGAAGCGTATTGTGTATGGATGTCGCGGCAATCGCGGCCTGACCGATCGCCACGGAAATTTGTGATAGATCGAGTGTGATGTCTCCTATTGCATAAAGATTTTCTACATCGGTTCGTTGGTGGTTGTCGGTATATACGCAGCCATTATCGTTGACAGAAAGTTGCAGATTTTTTAGAAAATCTAACCGCACGCTCGCTCCCATGGCAGGATAGAGGACATCCGCATTACACTGCGTACCGTCGTCCCATATTCCGGTTACACCATCGTCCCCGACTATAATTCTCTGTACGGCTTTCTCTGGAACCGAAATGCCTAGCGAACCAAGATCGCCTCCCTCGATTTTATTGCAGTCATAAAGACCGACCGGGAACAAATATATTTGATTTGTATAAGTTCGGAGGAACCGGGCTTTGCTGTAAATTCTTGAATACGGGCCGATAATTCCTACGCGCTTGTCCATGGCTTCGAATCCGTCGCAAATCGGGCAAAACCTGATAACTCCACTGAAAATGAAATTTTCCAGTCCGGGTATATGGGGCTTCTCGTCTACGATGCCCGTGGCCAGAATGACCGTATGCGACTTAAAAGAAAAGCCGCTGGTGAGTACTATAAATGTTCCATCCGTCTCTTTTTTCAGCTCGATAGCCGAATCATTTAAAAAATATACGCCCAGATTTCGCACCTGCATGCGCAGCTTTTGCAGCAGAACATCACCTGCTATACCTTCAGGAAATCCGGGATAGTTATGTGTCTTTGGAATGAGCGCCGCTCTGCTATGCCCGCTGTCTATGACCAATGTCTTCCGCAAGAAGCGACCAAGATATTCCGCTGCGGTCAAACCTCCCGGCCCTCCGCCAATAACGATGCAATCATATATCTCCTGCTGTTGTTTCACTGGGAAAAAACCGATCTGAATAAATAAGGTTCCGTTATCCAGGAACCATCGTCTTTGCACGGGATTGGTAACAAGCCCCTTAACTTCAGGATTTCCGATGGGATATTTTTTCGCCCACGATTATGTTACGCCGGCTTCATGCCGCTTGAGAACTTTGTTCGTTAATCAGCATGGAAGATTTGACGGAGTCTTGCCTTAAACCGTTTAAAAACACGCATTAGCGGGGGCGTATCACTTAACCACCTTTCAACAGTGACCACATAGAATCCCGGCCTTCAGTTCTTCTTGTAGCTTCATGTAGGAAGGGAGCAAAATACATCCTCGGGCGTTGGACATGTTTTTAAGGAGATTTGCATGCCCTCACACGCCTATTGGAAAGGCCATGTCCGCCTCTCGCTCGTGACGTTCCCGGTCAGGCTCTACCCGGCTGTCACAGAATCTCAGAAAATCCGCTTGCATAAGTACGAAAAGGATACGGGGCAACGGATTCACTACCAAAACGTGAACGAGGAAGGCGAGGTCGTTGATCCCGATGATATCGTCAAAGGCTATGAATATGAAAAGGGCGCTTATGTCCCCATTGAGGACAAGGAAATCGAAAAGCTCCGGCTGGAAAGCAAGCATACGATAGATCTCGTCCAGTTTTCCGAGCTTTCCTCGATTGATCCCATCTATTTCGACAATCCTTATTACGTCGCTCCGGAGAACGAAATGGCGATGGAGGCTTATGTCACCGTGCGCGATGCGCTCCGCGCCAGCAAGAAAGTGGCGATCGGGCAGGTCGTTATCGCGAACCGGGAGCGGATCGTGGCGATCAAGGCCTGCGGCAAGGGGCTGATCCTGGAGACGCTGCGCTATAATTACGAGGTGCGCGAGGCGGAGGAATATTTCGACGATATCAAGGAAAGCGAAAAGCCGGACAAGGAACAGTTAGAACTAGCGCAGGAATTGATCAAGCGAAAGACCGGAAAGTTCGATCCCTCCAAATTCAAGGACCTGTATCAGGAGGGGCTTAAAGAAATTATTCAGGCGAAGATGGAAAAACGCTCGCCGCGTATCAGGGAAGAACGGATCCAGAGTGGAAAAGTCATCAATATCATGGACGCGCTGAAGAAGAGCCTGGAGCAATCAGGCGGCAAGAAGCCTTCTTCCAAAAAGAAAAAAACCGCGAAGAAGCCCGCCAGAAAATCCGCCAAAAAGAAAAAGGCGGCATAGATGGCGCGGAATCTTCTCTCCGGATACCACCAGAAGCGGGATTTCGACCTGACGGCCGAACCGCGTGGCAAAATAGGCAAAAAATCCAAAAGCAAACTGAAATTCGTGATCCAGCTGCATGAGGCGACGCGCACACATTACGATTTCCGGTTGGAATGGCATGGCGTCATGAAAAGCTGGGCGGTGACGAAGGGGCCGAGCTACGATCCCGCCGACAAACGCCTGGCCGTGCGCACGGAAGACCACCCCGTAGAATATAATGAATTTGAAGGCGTCATCGCGTCCGGGCAATACGGCGCGGGGCCTGTGATGATTTGGGATGAAGGGACATGGGAACCGGAATACGATCCTGACAAAATGGAGAAAAAAGGCCATATCTCCTTTACCCTCCATGGAGCGCGCATGAAAGGGCACTGGCACCTTGTCCGTATGCGGACAAAGGAAAAGCGTGAGAACTGGCTTCTCGTGAAGGGCGACGATGAATTCAAGCTGGCCGATGCGAAAAACGCCGGGTTCCTGAAGCGCGAAAATACGAGTGTGATCAGCGGGCGCACTATGCCGGAAATCCGGAAAGCCGGCGTCGGCAAAACGGTCAGGCGCAGGAAAGCAGGCAGTATCGCTAAAATTTCCATGGCGCGGTTGACGAAGAAATATGGCGGGCCTGAACTGGCGACACTGGTCGAAGATCCGCCGGCAACGGGGGACTGGGTGCATGAAATTAAGTATGACGGCTACCGTCTGATGGCGTTCATTACTGGCGGCGACATCATCCTGCGTACGCGCGGCATGAAGGACTGGACACGCAAATTCGGCAATCTGGCGAAGGCGCTGGCGGATATCGATTGCGACAATGCGGTGCTCGACCTGGAAGCCTGCGTTCTGGACGAAGACGGGAAAACGAATTTCTCCGCGCTGCAGGAGGCGTTGTCGAACGAGGAAGATGAAAAGATCATCGGCTGGGTGTTCGATCTTCTTTACCTTAACGGCGAAGATTACGCGAAGAAGCCTTTATTGGAGCGCAAAGAGGCGCTGCAGGCTCTGCTCGATGGAAAAAAATCGCCTGTCCATTACAGCGAGCACTTTGAAAGCAGGCCGCATATTCTGGAGAAAGCCTGCAAGATCGGCGCGGAAGGGCTTGTTTCCAAGCGTAAGGAAAGCCTTTACCATGGGCGGCGCACGAAGGACTGGGTCAAAAGCAAATGCGGGCTGGAACAGGAATTCGTCATCGGCGGCTTCATGCCCGCCAAGGACAATGCAAAGGCGGTCGGTGCCGTTTTGCTGGGCTATTATAAGGATAAAAAATTCTTATATGCGGGCAAGGTAGGCACGGGCTTCACACGCCAGAGCGCAAAGGATGTTTACAAGAATCTGATCCCCCTCAAGACCGATAAAAACCCGTTTCCTGAAAAACCGCCGCGCGGGCAAAGGCCGTATGTGCTTCTCAAGCCGGAGATGCTGTGCGAGGTGTCCTTTATGGAATGGACACCGGATGGTCATTTGCGCCACGGTGTGTTCAAGGGCATCCGCGAGGACAAGAATCCGAAAGCGGTGACCGAGGAAATACCCGTTAAATTAAACGCGAGGGAAAAGAAGGCTCCAAAGGAAACAAAAGGCAAAATAAAAAAGGGCGAAGTGATGGCCGTAGTCATCACAAATCCCGACCGGGAGATCTATCCCGGAACCGGTATCACGAAGCTGGATGTCGTCGCATATTACGGGCAGATGGCAAAAGAAATGCTGCCCTTTGTCAAAGGGCGTTTCATCAGCCTTGTCCGCTGCACCGATGGTATCAAGGGTCAATGTTTCTTCCAGCGAAATCCCATGAAGGGCATGGGCGACAGGATAAAATCCAGAACCTTGGCTTATAAAACAAAAAAGCATGAATATATTTATGTCGATGAGGGGAAGGGCCTTGTCCAGCTCGCGCAGATGGGGACGATGGAATTCCACGCCTGGCAGAGCAAGGTGAAGGACAGCGGAAAGCCCGACCAGATCATCTTCGACCTCGATCCCGATTCCGGCGTGCCGTTCGAGGCGGTAAAGCTGGCGGCGCAGGATATCCGTGCGCGCCTCAAAAGGCTTAAGCTCGAATCCTTCGCGCGCCTGTCGGGCGGCAAAGGCATCCATGTCGTCATCCCCATCAGGCCGGAGCATGAATGGGACGAGGTAAAGGAATTCGCGCGGGAATTCGCGCAAAGCATGGCGCGGGAAGCGCCGGATGCTTACGTCGCGAATATGAGCAAGGCAAAACGCAAGGGCAAAATCTTTATCGATTTTTTCAGAAACGATTTTTCCTCGACGGCCATCGTGCCGTTTTCCTTGCGGGCGCGGGAAGGCGCGGCTATCTGCTGGCCATTGTCATGGGCGGATTTGAAGAAGGCGAAAAGCGCCTATGAGTATACGCTGGAAACCATTAAGCCGCTCCATATCAAAAAGGCGCAGGCCGAAATCAAAAAATTCCAAAAGACTGTCCAAAGCCTTAGGATGTAAAGCCGCACTGTGTTTTACTATAAAACTATAAAACTATAAAACTGGAAAACATGGATAAGTTCATCATTCTCATCAACAAGCACAGCGGAACCGTCCTGCGTCTCGGCGAGGAAAAGGTGCGGGCGCTTTTAACCGAACGCCTTGGCGAGCGCGTCGTTTCCCTTGAACTGCTTGAAACCCGCGATATCCGGACGACGCTTGAAAAACTCGCCCGCGAATGTCCCGCGGGTGTTTTGATCGGCGGCGGCGACGGTACGGCCGTGTGTGCGGCGGAAATCCTTGGGCCTGCGAAAGTGCCGTTCGCCGTCCTGCCTCTCGGCACTATGAATCTGCTGGCGCAGGATCTCGGCTCCGCCGCCACGTTCGAGCAGACGATCGAGCGCTTCGGCAAGCTCGTAAACGACGAAATCGACGTCGGCATATGCAACGGACGCTTTTTCCTTTGCTCCGCCGTCGTCGGCTTCGTGCCTGAAAGCGCCGTGGTGCGCGAGGAACTGCGCGAGGCCGCGACGCTGGAAACCATGGCGAAATTCATATCGACCATCCGCCGCGGCCTCGGCGGGGAAATCCGGCATCGGCTCACCTTGCGGAGCAGGGATGACGATAGGCCTTTTTCCCTGGAAACCACCTCGCTCATCATTTCCAACACCGCCTTCGTCCGCCGGCCGGCGACGGGCGCGGAGAGATTCCTGCGCGAAACGCTCACCGACGGGAAATTGGCCGTGTACTCCGCCGCGCCTAAAGATATGATGGACGGGCTGAAAATGGCGCTGAGCCTCTGGCAGGGCGACTGGCAAGATCATGACAGCATCATATCTTTCGAAACGGAGGAGCTGATTGTGGATAAGGACGACAATGAAATTCTGGTCTCTCTCGACGGGGAACCCGTGACGATGGAACTCCCCCTCCGTTTTTCCGTGCGCCCGCGCAGCCTTTCCGTGCTGCGCATGGAGCTGACGGCGTGAGCGTCATCCTCCACGCCTCCGACCTCCATTTCGGAAAGGCGGACCCCGCGGTGGTTGAATCCTTCCGGCAGGAGGTGGAGCGCCAGAAGCCCGATCTCGTCATCCTGTCCGGCGATTTCACGCAAGTGGGCAGCAATGCCGAATTCAAACAGGCGCGCGACTTTATCGACCGGATTTCGGCTCCCGTCTTTACCGTTCCCGGCAATCACGACATCCCGCGCTTCAATTCATGGCAGCGGTTTTTCGACCCCATGAAACGCTACCGCCGTCATATCTCGCCGCTCGTGGACACGATTCACGAAGACGATGAATGCTACGTCGTCGGCATAAACACGGCGCGCGCGGTTCTGCCCCACTGGAATTGGGCGAACGGGATGATTTCGAAGGACCAGATCGACTTCGTCCACCGCAACTTCCGCTACGCGCCCAACGACAAGGTGCGGATTTTCGTCTGCCATCATCCCTTGCTGAACGTCCAGAACGCGCCCATCGACACCGTCGTCTGGGGCTCGACCGAACTGGTGCAGGTGCTGGAGAGCCAGCATGTCGATCTCGTTCTGACCGGCCATATCCACCACGCCTCGATTTTACCCTATAGCGAAGCGCGCGGCCCCGTGATGATCGGTTCGGCCTCCGCGACCTCCATGCGGCTCCGCAAACAAAGCAACGGATACAATATTATCAGGCTTTCCTCCGAAAAAATCGACATCGAACTTGTTCACTGGGACGGCGCTTCGCACGTCGTTTTCGAAGCTCTTTCCGTGACCCGCCGGACCGAGCCGTAAAAATGGTTTGTAATGGCCGGATATACCGGACATACATGTAAGACGCACATTCAACGTTTACGGAGGATACTAGGAATGGAAAAAAACTATCCGGTATATGGCCGCATCAGCGGCCCGGTTGTAATGATCGGCTTCGGCTCCATTGGCCGGGGCACGCTGCCGCTCATCCAGCGTCACTTTGAATATGATCCCGAACGATTCGTCATTATCGACCCGGACAATGCAAATCAGGCCCTCGCCGAAAAGCACGGCGCAAGATTTATACAGGCCGCCGTTACCCAGCAGAATTACAAGGAATTGCTGACACCGCTTCTCACCGAAGGGGAGGGACAAGGTTTTTGCGTCAATCTTTCCGTCGATACCGGCTCTCTCGACCTCATGAAGCTAACCCGCGAACTCGGCGTCCTTTATATCGACACTGTCGTCGAACCGTGGCTGGGCTTCTATTTCGATCCCGGCATAGACAATGCGGGCCGTACGAACTACGCGCTCCGCGAAACCGTCCGTGCCGAAAAATACAACAATCCGGGCGGCACGACGGCGGTTTCCTGCTGCGGAGCCAATCCCGGCATGGTCTCGTGGTTTGTAAAAGAAGCGCTGCTCAATCTTGCCCGCGATCTGGGAATCCAGACGGGCGTGCCGCAATCGCGCGATGAATGGGCGAAGCTGATGCAAAAAGCCGGCGTCAAAGGCATCCACATCGCCGAGCGCGATACCCAGCGCGCGAAGACGCCCAAGCCGATGAATGTGTTCGTCAACACATGGTCTGTCGAAGGCTTCCTCTCGGAAGGCTACCAGCCCGCCGAACTTGGCTGGGGCACGCATGAGAAATGGATGCCCGAAAACGCGCACCAGCAAAAAGGCAACGGCTGCCGCGCCGCCATATGGCTGGAGCAGCCGGGCGGAAACACGCGTGTGCGCACATGGTGCCCGACGCCGGGCGCGCAGTACGGATTTCTCGTCACGCACAACGAATCCATCTCCATCGCGGATTTCTTCACGGTTGGCTCTGGACTCAATCCCGAATACCGCCCGACTTGCCATTATGCCTACCATCCGGCGAATGATGCCGTACTCTCGATACACGAATCCTTCGGCGGCAACCAGCAGCAGGAAGAGCATCTTATCCTCGACGAAACCAACATCGTTGACGGTGTCGATGAACTCGGCGTGCTGCTCTACGGCCACGACAGGAACGCCTATTGGTTCGGTTCGCGCCTGTCCATCGAAGAAACCCGCTCCCTCGCGCCGTATCAGAACGCCACCGGCCTTCAGGTCACGTCCGCGGTTCTGGCCGGCATGGTCTGGGCGCTGGAAAATCCTGTGGCTGGCATCGTCGAAACCGATGAAATGGACCATATCCGCTGCCTCGAAATTCAGAAACCGTATCTGGGCCCCGTGGAAGGCCATTATACAGACTGGACACCGCTGACGAACCGCACCACGCTCTTCACGGAAGACAAGGACGAATCCGATCCCTGGCAGTTCAGGAACGTGCTCGTTCGCGCATGAAAGATTCAATATCCGGTGGCCTCCCCTATATTGACTTGGGGAGGCCATAGGTTTTTTCCGGGCAAATATTGTAAAGGAGGTACTTGGAATGGGTAAATACCATCCTGTATGGCCGCATCAGCGGCCCGATTGTCATGATCGGCTTCGGCTCCATCGGGCGCGGAGTGCTTCCCCTGATACACCGCCACTTCGATTATGACCCGAAGCGCTTCGTCATCGTTTCCCCGGACGCCACAAACGAACATATCGCCGCCGCATACGGCATCCGCTTTCTGAAGAAAGCTATAACCCCCGATAATTACCGCGATCTGTTGACGCCGCTGCTCACCGAAGGCGGCGGGC
>DASTUM010000157.1:0-17418 GCA_035759665.1 Micavibrio sp. | reverse complement strand
AACAAATGCCATCAGCTTGCTTCCATTCTATGCTCTCAATCTACTGAATCCTTTCGATCGATTCAAGATTTTTTGTTTCCACCATGATTAATATATCTCTGTACAGGCGCACAAAGTTATTGACTCCAAGCGCTTTCGGAGTCCTTGAGATTATGGAATCGGGGTGATTTTCGTTGATTGAGACTTATAAAAATTGCGCGAACAATTTTTACAATCAGCGTGATTGCAAGATAAACGTTCAAAATCAATCAGTTGAATAATGGGGGAAGTTCCAAGTTTAGCATGCCATGCAAGCGCTCTCCCAGCTGAGCTATACCCCCACTCCGAGGAATTGTCTGGTGGAGGGGAAAATAGGGAAGTCCCCCGCACATATCAAGCAAAAAAACGGCCCCGCCGCCAAGGGGGCCGTTTGGCTGTTTTCGGGGCTAAAGTCTTATTTTTTCAAAAGGTCGCGGATTTCCGTAAGCAATACGACCTCCGCCGGCGGCGCGGACGGGGCCGCAGCTTCCTTTTTCTTCAGGCGGTTGACCTGCTTGATCAGCATGAAGATCACGAAGGAAACGATGAAGAAGTTGATGACTGCGTTGACGAACACGCCGTAGGTGAGGATCGGGGCGGCCGCGGCCTTGGCGGCGGCAAGGTTGGCGTACTCCTCGCCGTTCAGGGCGATGAATTTGTCGCCGAAATCGACGCCGCTGGTCAAAACGCCGACAAGCGGCATAACGAGGTCGGCGACGGCCGAATTGACGATGGCGGTAAAGGCCGCGCCCATGACTATACCGACGGCCATGTCGAATACGTTGCCGCGGGCGATAAATTCTTTAAATTCCTTAAGCATATAAATCTCCTTTCATTGGCGAACGCCAACCCTAGGAGCGAATGCGCGGGCGGTCAAGGCTGGAAAGGCTGCGCCCCCGCGCCGCCCGGGGGGGAAAGCGGCGGGTGTTTGTCCCACTGCATTTTTTTGCGGTAGATAGTGGAGGGCGATATTTCCAGCATCGCCGCCGCTTTGGGAATATTGCCTTCGCACAGCGCGATGGCGCTCTCGATGGCGTCGCGTTCGACCTGCCAGAGCGGAAAGACGCAATCGCCGCGGGTCTTGTCCGGCGCCGCGCTTTTCGCCGCGCTGCCGCTCTCGCGAAGGGATGGGGGCAGCATGGAAGACGTCACGATTTTCCCATCATGGAGCACGGCAATGCCGCGCACGATGTTCTGGAGCTGCCGCACATTACCGGGCCAGGATGCGCCCGTCATGATGCGCTCCGCTTCGGGAGAAAAGGAGCGGAAGGATTTCCCTTCCTCGCGCGAGTAGAGTTTCAGGAAATAATCGGCCAGGTCGATGATATCGTTCCGCCTCTGGCGCAGCGGCGGCATATGAACCGGCACGACATGCAGGCGGTAATACAGATCCTGCCGCAAAGACCCGCTGCGGATTTCTTCGAGCGGGTCTTTGTTTGTCGCGCAGATAATGCGCACATTGGCTTTTTCGTCCTTACTCCCGCCGACCTTGCGATAGGTCAGGTTTTGCAGGAAGCGCAGCAATTTTGTTTGCATGTCAGGCGCCATTTCGGCGATTTCATCGAGGAACATTGTGCCGCCGCTTGCCTGCGCCACGGCGCCCCTCGCGGTCATTAATCGCGCCGGTGAAGGCGCCCCTCACATGACCGAATAATTCCGATTCCAAAAGCTCGCGCGGGATCGCGGCGCAGTTGATGGCGATGAAGGATTCTCCGGCGCGGTTCGAATAGCGGTGGATCGCCTCGGCGCAGATTTCCTTGCCGGTGCCAGACTCGCCGGTGATAAAAACGGTCGCGGACGATTTTGCTGCATTTTCAATGATGTCGTAGACCACCTGCATCGGCGGCGATATTCCAATGAATCCGCCGAAACCCGCCCTCTGGCGCAACGGTTCTTTCATCGTGCGCGGCGTGTCGTCTTCATCGTCGATATTCCACGCCCCGATATCGGCCTTGGTGGACAGGCCGGCATATTGCAGCGCGCGTCCTGCGCTTTCGGCCAGTATCTCGATGGGGAAGGGTTTGACCAGAAAATCCGTCGCGCCGCGGCGCATAGCCTCGATCGCCGTATTGATGGATCCGTGCCCGGTGATCACTATGACGGGGGCGTCGAACCCCATTTCATGTCTTTCTGCCGTGCCCTTTATTCCGTCACCAGACTACAACTTATGATTTTATTACGATCATTGCATCCTATATTTCAAATTTAATAAAAATGTATATCCAAAAGCTTAAAGGCCGGAAACCATTACGGCTTCCGGCCTTTTGAAACGGTTTTACGATTTGGCGCAGTGTGCTACTGACGGTTGCCGAGGAAGTGCAATATGTACTGGAAGATCGCGATAAAGCTGATGTAGAGGTTCAGCGCCGCGGCCCAGGCCATGCGGGAATTCGCGTCTTCGCCCCACGAGACATGGTACATTTCCTTCGTGGTTTGCGTCTGCCACGCCGTCACGCCCGAGAAGGCGAGAAGGCCGATGCCGGAAATCACGGTCTGCATCATCGACACATTCATACCGAAAGCCGCCGCGATCATCGTGCCGATGGACAGGATGAACACACCCCAGACGCCCATCACGGCAAAGGTGCCGAGGCCGTCGAGGTTTTTCTTCGTGGCGTAGCCGAAAATACTAAGCCCCGCGAACAGCGCGGTCGCCATGAAAAAGGCCTGTGCGATGCTCGTTGCCGTGAAAACATGGAAGATCACGGCAAAGCTGAGGCCATAGAGAACCGACAGGGCGACGAAGCCGATGCGGAGCTGGCTCGGCGACATGCGGTCTGGGCGGAAGCCGAACCAGAGCACGGCAAGCGGCGCGAGCATCACAATGTAGGCTTGCGGGCCGCCGAGGAAGAAATTCATCAGCGCCGGGCTTTGCGCCACCAGCCACGAGGTCAGGGCCGTGATGAACACGCCCGCCGTCATGCGGTTGTAAACGCTTTGCATATGGGCTTTCAGGCCGGCGTCGATCGTCGCGCCTGTGCGCGAAACGGACGGTTGCCGATAGCCGAAATTGTCAGGTTGCATGGTTTTTAATCTCCTAGTTAAAACCGGTTTTAATACACAGGTGAATATAGAACCATTCTAGCAGATTTCAAAGGGAAACCGGAAATTGCATCCCGCTGAAATGGCAGGCTATTTTCGCCAGGTTTTGGCAGCTTCGAAAAAAGCGCGCTAGCCCCACGGGTTGGCGTTGCGGCGCGTCTTGAAACGGCGGCGCGTGGTCCAGTTGTCGCGGTGGCCGGGCTCTTCGGGACGCTCGAAAATATCGGCCCTGTCCGCGCGCAGTCTGGGCTGCATCTTCGGAACGGGAAGATTGGAGTAGGCGGCGATCATCTTAACGCGCTCCGCGATCGGCGGGTGCGTGGCGAAAAGGCCGAGAAACGGCGCGGCGTTTTCAAAGCACATCGCCTTAATATCGCCCGGCGCTTTGGGAATGTCGGCGGCGCCGGAAATGCGCAGCAGCGCCCGCATCATCGCTTCGGGATTTTTCGTGATCCGCACGGCGCCCGCGTCGGCCATGAATTCGCGCTTCCTCGAAATCGCGAAACGGGTTAGGAGAGTCGCCATATAGCCGACCCACAGGATAGCGCCGATCGCCATCAGCAGGATAAGGCTGCTGCTGCGCCGGTTGTTGTTCCCGCCGCGGGGCAGCCAGAGCGCGTAACGCACATTGCTCCAAAGAAGCTGCGCGGCAATTCCAAGCATCCCCGTAAACACGACGCAAACCATCAAAAGGCGCACGTCGCGGTTGAGGATGTGTGTGAGTTCGTGGGCGAGAACGCCCTCCAGCTCGTCTTTCGAAAGGGATTGCATCAGGCCGCGCGTCACGGTGATCGTATAGGTGGAATCGTTTATGCCGCTGGCGAACGCGTTTCGCGCGTGCGTTTCGACGATCTCCAGACGCGGCATCTTCACGCCGGCGGCAATGCACATATTTTCGACGAGGTTGTAGAGTTGCGGTTCTTCCTTGCGGCTGATCGGGTGCGATTTCGCCATCGCGCGTATCATCGCGCCCTGAAACATATAGGAGATGAAAAACCACACGATCACGATGGTCAGGATGACCGGCCAGTACTGGACGGTGATGAACAAAGAAAAATCGATGGCAGACTGAAGCGTGGTGGCGACGCCGGAAGGCGTATAACCGACCGCGTGGCCGGAAAAGAATCCGAAAGCGGCCACGGCGGCGAAGACGACGAACCCGAGTATGGCGGGATACAGCGCCAGCAGGAAGATGGATTTTAGGTTGTTGTTCCAGATTGCGCTCTGGAGGCCTATCGCCGCCATTGCCTAAAATTTCACCTCAGGCGCCTTTTCGAGGAGCGCGCGTTCAATGGCGCTGTCCTCGTAGAACGCCTCGGCCTTGAATCCGAACATCCCCGCGATGATGTTGGAGGGGAATTGCTGTACGGACGTGTTGAGTTCGTTCGTCGCATTGTTGAAGAAACGGCGCGCGGCGGCGATCTTGTTTTCGATGTCGGCAAGCTCGGCCATCAGCGCCTGGTAATTCTGATCGGCCTTGAGGGCCGGATAATTCTCGGCGACCGCATAGAGGTTGGCGAGCGCGCCGCCCAGGCGCTGTTCCGCCTTCAGGCGTTCATCCGTGCCGCTGGACTGCGCCACGGACGCGCGCGCTGCGGTAACGTTTTCGAAAACGGTCTTTTCGTGCGCGGCGTAGCCTTTGACCGATTCCACCAGCGGCGGCACGAGGTCGTAGCGGAGCTTGAGCTGTACGTCTATGTCGGAAAAGGCGTTCCCCCGATTCTGGCGCAGGGCTACGAGACGGTTGTAAAGGCTGATGACAAAAAGGGCGGCGGCGGCGATTACGCCGAGTACGACAAGCCATTCCATATTCAAATCTCCTTATAGGGAACAAATATGCTGCGATGCTACCGCAAAAAAAGGGGTGCGGGAAGAAAGGTTTGAAGACGCGGCATTAGGCCCTATACTCCTTTTCCATGGAATATGTCAGCTCCAGTCATTTCGTGAGCGCCTCCGCCGATGGCGGCGACTGGCGCGATATCAGCAAGAAAGTGCTGGAGGCGCTCGACGCCGCCAGAACGGACGGCTTTAAACCGAATATCGGCTTCCTTTATATAACGGATTCCCTCGCAGCGGACGCGCCCAGCATTCTGACGCTGTTCCGCACGGTGACGGGCGTGGAGCATTGGAGCGGCTGCGCCGCGATGGGTGTTTGCGGGGCCGGCGCCGAATATGTGGACATTCCCGCGATCAGCGTCCTGATCGGCGAAGTGCCGGCGGATAAGGTGCGAGCTTTTTCCGCGCAGGGCACGAAACTCAGGAGCATGAACCGGGAACTGGAATCGTGGACGATCAAGAACGATCCCATGCTCGTCGTCGTGCATGCCGACCCCCTGCAGGGCAATTCCGCGCATGTGCTGGAGGAAGTCGAGGCGACGGTCGGTGGCTTTATGGTCGGCGGCCTCGCTTCCTCGCGCCGGGAACATGCGATCATCGGCCGCGACGTGGCGTCCGGCGGCGTATCGGGGTTCGTGTTTTCGGCGGACGTGGCCGTCGCGACCGCGCTCTCGCAGGGCTGCATTCCAATGGGGCCCTGGCATGAAATATCGAAGGGCGATACGCATGTCGTGTCGTATCTCGACGGCCGCACGCCGCTCGATGTGTTCAACGAGGAAATGGCGGCGATGGCGGAAAAGCGCCTTGGCTACAAACCCAGGGACGTCATCCTCGAAAGCGGCGGAAAAGGCTTGCCGCCGGATTTGATGCGGCTGCTGAGCGGGGAGGCGCATGTCGCGTTTCCTGTGCCGGGCAGCGACCAGAAGGATTTCATGGTGCGCAACATCGTCGCGCTCGATCCCGAAACCGGCGCAATGGCGGTCGGGGAAGTTCTTGAAGAGGACGGGCAGAAGATGATGTTCGTTCACCGCGACGACGATACGGTGCGCACGGATCTGTCGGCGACGCTGGTCGGCCTGCACAAGCGCATCGTGCATGAACGCGGTGAATTCAAGCCGCGGGCTGCGCTTTATATTTCCTGCGTGGCGCGGGCGGGGGTGCAATTCAGGGAAGGGGATCGGCCGGGCGGCGAGATGGCGCTCCTGCGCGCGGTGCTCGGCGATATCCCGATCGCGGGCTTTTATGCCGCGGGAGAAATTTCCAATGCTCAGCTTTATGGCTATACAGGGATATTGACGCTCTTCCTCTAATTTTGACCTTTGCACGCCCACCCGCGTACGATAGATTTGTTCCGCCTGTCACCAGCAAAGGAAACAGCCATGCGCTTTCTCGCCCTTTTTGCCGCTCTCATGATTTCCGCATTCCCCGCTTACGCGCAAAACAAAGGCGCGGTGCCGGAAGTGCCCGAAGCTCTCGCGGCCTTGTCGGAGCGCGGCGCGCAGCTTCGCTATCTTGGCAAGGAACACGGCATGGATGGCTGGATCGCGATGTATCAGGGGCAGGAACAATATTATTACATTACGCAGGACGGCAAGGCCTTCGTCACCGGCCTGATGTTCGGTCAGGACGGACAGCCGATCACGATCGAACAGGTCAGGACGCTGCAGCAGCAGGGCGGCGAGTTCCTCGATCTTCTGGCCGAGGATAAGCCCGAACAACCCTCGCTCGAAGAGGTAAAGAAACAAACCAGCGTCGTTGACGCCGCGAAGGCGCAAAGCCCGGCGGAGCGTATGTTCGCCGACATCGAAAAAGCCAACACGGTGCGCCTCGGCTCCGCCGATGCGCCGCTGATCTACAGCTTCATCGATCCGCAATGCCCGCACTGCCACGACTTCATTCAGAAGCTGCGCAAGGACTATATCGAAAAAGGCGCGCTGCAAGTCCGCATCATTCCGGTCGGTTTCATTCAGGGATCGCCCGAACAGGCTGCGCTGCTGCTTGCCTCGCCCGACGGACAGGAAAGATTCTATAAACATCTCGACGGCGACAAGGCCGCCCTTCCGGCCAAAGAAAGCGTGTCGACCCAGTCCGTCCAGAAAAACATGGCCGTCATGCAGGCCTGGAAATTCGACGTGACGCCTCTGACCGTCTACCGGTCGCGCAGCGGGGAAATCAAAATCATCCGTGGCGTACCCAAGGATATTCCGGGCATGATCGCCGATCTGCCTGCGGGCGCCACGGCGGCCCCGTAAAGCCGCGCAAAGGCGCGAATTTCCATTTTAATCCTTGGGTTTAACGGCAAAGCCCGTTAAACTGCCGGTTAACAATTTTGGATTAAAGTTAGCTTCTTGGAAGATCTGATTTCGCCGATGGTCATGGATTCGCGTACACAATTCCTTCTTCAACTCCTGCAAAAACTGGGCGCCCCGCTGATGGCGGCGGTGAATGCGCATTCGGACGGCGAGGAAAAAGACGCGCAGATGCTGGCCGCGCTGCTGTCCGAAAGCGTGAAGATCAGCATTTCCCTCTCTCAGGCGATGAATCTGAAACCCGACGACGGCGACGCCGACGCGATCCGCGTCTCGCTGGCGACGCTGGCCGCGGGTCTCGTCGCGGAATCGTACAAGGCGTCCGGACGCCTGCCGACCGACGCTGACTCGCGACGTATCTCGAAGGCTCTGGAATCCGTCATCGTTTTCGCTGACAATTTCGCGCCTGCCGCCGAACATGCGCAAAGACTGAAAACGCTGGATGACACGCCGCCCTTCTTCGATGCCGTCCAGACCGGTATTTTCGCGATCCACGCGATGCTGCCCGCCATCGCCGCCATCGGGGATTTCTCTTTCGGCCAGGCCGACACGAAACTCATTCAGGATGTCTCCGACCGTCTGGGCGCGAAGGCGCGGGAGCTTTCCGATACTCTCGGCGCTGGCGGCACGGCGATGAGCGAGCTTGTGATCGTGCAGGCGCTTGCCAGGATTTACGCCGGAGCCCACAGGGCTGAAACCGAACGCATGAAGGCATCGGGCGATTCCGCGGGCGGACTCGACGCCGTCTGGAAATCCTTCGAAACGCAGGCGTCGATGGTCGCCGTCCTGCTCGGCTCCATGGGCGGCTCTGCCGCCTCGTCCGGCGGTAGCGGCAGGAAACCGGACGTTTCCGCTCCTGCCGAAACTCCGCCCTCGCCACCGGCTCCGGCTGTCCCGCCCCCTGCTGCAACTACCCCCGCGGCTCCTGCCGCCAATCCCATGTCCTTCTTCAAGAAGAAGTGAGCGGTTCCTTTGCGGGGGCTACCTTTTCCACAAGAATCTGGTAAACTTTGCGTTCCTCGCGGTTCTCGCGATACACTCTTTCTTAACCCTTTGACGCCGTATAATAGCTGATGACCAAAATCCTCGCCGCCTGCCTGATGCTCGCCGCACAGACCTATGCCGTGCCGCCCGCCGTGCTGGTCGGCATCCATCAGGTCGAAGGCGGCACGGTCGGCCAGGCCGTCGGCCCCAACGACAACGGCAGCTACGATCTCGGCCCCATGCAGATCAACACGCTCTGGATTCCCGAACTGGCGGGCAAATGGGGTGTTTCGGAAAACACCGCTTACCGCTGGGTTCGCGACGATCCTTGCACGAATATGGGCGTCGCCGCCTGGATCCTGCGCACCCACATGAACGAAACCGGCAGTCTTGCCCGCGCCATAGCGCATTATCATTCCCGTACGCCGCAATACGGCTATCCGTATAAAGGCCGCGTCGTCGCCGCCATGCGCTCCAAGGGTTTGCTTCGCGACGGCAATACGCGCTAAACTTGATTTAAGACACTGGATTACTTTATGGATTGTCTTGTCCCGTTCTTGACGAGGGGATAAGCTGTAATCTGCATACAAAAACCGATTCGGACCTTCATGAAACGCACCACGGACTTCAGACGGTTTACCAAGACCACCATCGCCTGTCTTATCGCTGCCGCGGCCCTTTCGGCCTGCGCGGATCACAAACGCAACGCCCAGGTCGTCACTTCGCCGGACAAGGTATCGCTGATGCTGGCCGAAGCCGCCGACCGCGCTTCCAATTCGCTGGAAACGCTGGCCTCGATCGAGCAGTCGAAGGCGCCCGGCGTCGCCGTCCAGCCGATCCACAACGCGCCCGAAGAACTGGCGCGCGCCATCACCATCACATGGGTCGGCCCGCCCGAACAGATTTTGCGAAAGCTGGCGGACCGCGCCAGCTATAACTTCGTCACGCTCGGCAACCGCCCGCCTGTGCCGCTCGTCGTCAATGTCGACGTGCAGAACCAGCCGGTCATCGAAGTGCTGCGCGACATCGGGCTGCAGCTCGGCGTTCGCGGCGACGTCAAGGTCGATTCCGAGCGCGGCATCATCGAACTGCATTACGCGCCCGTTACTGGCGTCGGAGGATAGTCCATGCGTCTTTCGCATCTGGGGATGGCTCTGATCGCGGGGTGCCTGTTGATGGCGCCTTTGAACGCGCACGCCGCCAATCCCGGAAAATTCGAAGATATTCCCCCGCCGCCCTCGCGCGAGGAATTGCTGGCCATCAAAAAGGAAAAGAAGGTCGAAGACAGCGAAAAATCCGCGCTGCCAATGGATATCCGTTTCGAGGCCGTGCGCGAAGCGGCCCTGTCCTACGGCGCCCGCGGCGGCCTTGCCTGGCGCACGTACCAGATCCGCGCCGAAATGGAAACGCGCGCCCGCTATCTCGACAAGGTGTTCGACTTCCGCCAGCTCCTGATCGCGGCCCCCTCGGGCCTTCTCATCGAACCGCCGGTAATCGGTGAATCTCTCGACGCGCTGAAGATCGAACAGGGCGGGCTGGAAGCCGCCGTGGCCGACCGTTACTACAATATCAGCCGCAACGCCCGCATCGTTTCGGCCCCGCGCACATGGCGCGCCTATCTGGAACGCCAGTGGGGCGATGTTACGCCACCGCCGGACATATTGCGGCCCGAAAACGCGGACGAGCAGAAAAAATGGGAAGAATATTTCGACCGCGGCTGGAAGGCCGGCGTCGAGCAGGCCGATGAGATTTTCCAGGCAGACCTCAACAAGCTCACCGCCGATTATCAGGGCATGGTGCGCTACAGAACGCTTCTCTCCCAGGGAATGGTATCCCCGCCTTACGCTTTGCAGGTTGACCGCGGCGTGACGGGCGGCGGCAATGAAATGCGCGTCGGCGACCGTGCCGTGTCTATCACGGGTCTGCCCGCGCTACAGCCGGAGACGCAGGAATGGTCACCCGGAAGCCGATAAGCCTTCTCAAGGCGAAGGACAATATCGCCGAAACATGGCCTGAAGAGCCGCCGCGCTTTCAGGACGAACTCGTCGATCCTTTCCTTTTATGGTGCGTGAAAAAAAATTCTTCGGATATCACCATCCAGACGGACCGGCCCGTTTACAACGAAATCTACGGAACGCTCTATCCGGCGACCTACCGCCCGGTCGACGCCGCCGATATAAACGTGTTCCTGACCAAGATTTACGGGCCCGAAGCCGGCGCGCGCCTCGCCTCCGGTAACGATCTCGACTTAAGTTATGAAATCCGCCCCGACCGCTACACCCGCATCCGTTTCCGCGTGAACGTCACGCCGATCCTCTCGCGCGGCCGCGATTCCGCGCAGATTACGATGCGCGTCCTCCCCAACGAGCCGCCGACGATGAAAGACCTCAATATCGAAGAGGACATCATCAGGAACTGGGCGCCACGCCAGGGGATGGTCATTATCACCGGCCCGACGGGATCGGGAAAGACGACGCTGCTCGCCGCAGGCATCCGCATGCTGATGGAGCGAAAGCGCGGCTGCGGCAAGGTCGTGTGTTACGAAGCGCCGATCGAATATGTGTATGATGCCATCAAATCGCCGCGCTCGCTGATTTCGCAGACGGAAATCCCGCGCCACCTTCCATCCTTCGCCCGCGGGGTGCGGAACGCGCTGCGCCGCAAGCCCAACATCATTCTCGTCGGTGAATCGCGCGACCGCGAAACTATTTCCGCTTCCATCGAAGCGTCACAGACGGGCCACCTCGTCTTCACCACGACGCACACGATCGGCGTGGCCGCCACCATCCAGCGTATGGTGGCGACGTTCGATCCGAACGAAAGATCGGAGCGCGCCTACGCGCTCATGGAAACCGTGCGCCTTGTGGTGACGCAGACGCTCGTGCCCAAAACGACAGGCGGACGGATGGGCGTGCGCGAATGGATGCGCTTTTCCGACGAGGTGCGGGACAAGCTGCTCGGCATGGAGTTCAAGGACTGGCCCAATGAAATCACCCGCATGATCCAGTTCCACGGCCAGCCGATGGCCAAATCGGCCGGAATCGCCTTCGACGCCGGGTTAATTGATCGGCGCACCTATATTACGCTATCATCGTCTACAGGGGCCGGTGGAGGCGACTAATGGGCGCAAGAGAAGATACAGAAGAGGAACGAGTCAACTGGCACTGGCGCAACTCCATGCGCCCCGTCCGCTTTTTCGGAGCGGACGCCCGTCTGGCCATTCCGTGGTTTATTGTCCTCTTCCATGCGCGGCTGTTCACCTTCTCGCTGGCGATCCTGCTGACGATCGTCTTTATCGCGCTGGAGCGGCGCGGTCTGACGTTCGACGCGGCCCTGCGGACTTTCCGCAAATGGCTCCTGGGCCAGCGCCGCCCCGCCTGGATGTGGTACTATAAGAAGAAAATGACCGATTTCGGCTGAGAAATCTTGCCCTTTGGCGCACCTTTCTCTATTTTCCAGGGTCTACACCATAAAGAGGCACTTATGACGAAGCTTGGCACCTTTCTATGTACGGGCATGATGGTCTGGGCCGCGCCCGCGCTGGCCGGATTCGAATTTACGCCGGCAAGCACCGCACCCTCGCCGCAGGCCGAGCGGCAAGTCGCCGCCGATTCCGGCGCCGATGCCCCCATGCCGATTCTTCCGGCGGAGCCCGTCGCCGCCGAACCGCTGGCCGCGCCCGGCACCGACCGCGTTCTCGCAACGGAAGTAAGCCGCGCCAGCGACGTGGAGCCCGTCTATGTCCGCCGCCAGCGCAGTGAACTGCCGCCCAAAATCATGAAGAGCCAGCCGATGGACGCCGAAGCGCTCCTGACCGCCACGGCTGAAAAACAGCCGCTTGTGAACAGCGGCAAACTGACGATCAACCCGTACCCGCTCGAAGGCTCCGCCCTGCATGGCGGCGACGGCGGCCAGCGCAGCGTCGAGCAGGCGATGATGGAAACATCCGGAACTCTGCGCCCCGTTAAAACGCCGGGTTCGAACAGCGACGGCCTTCTGGCCCGCGCCCGCCCCGCAGCTGGACAAATGAAGCAAACGGAAAAAGATTACGGCGATGAAGTCCTTATCGCCTCGAACATGACGCCCTTCCCGGGCGAAGAGCCGAAAATGGACAGGATCGAAGCCGTTCCCGTGCCCGCCATGCCGCGTCCGGCGCCGCTTCTGGTGCAAGACCGCGTCTCCCCGCCCGCGAACGACAGCGCGCCTGCCGGCGCAGTTCCGCGCGCTCCCGCGCAGCACGGGCAATTTTCGGAAGCCGTCGGCTTTGGCCGCAACCTGCCGCTGGCGCTCGCGCTCAGCCAGGTCGTTCCGCCGGAATACAGCTATTCCTTCGCCCGCAACGTCAATGTTGGGACGACGGTTTCGTGGCAGGGTGGAAAGCCGTGGAATCAGGTGCTTGCCGATATGCTCGCGCAAAGCGGCATGACGGCCGACATCGAAGACGGTCAGGTCACCATCCGGAACGCCAGCTGATCAATCTTTCTAGTTGCCGAGGAAATTCGCCAGCGTGAGTTGCGAAAGCAGCGCCGTCACCTGGAACGACGCCTGCAACTGCGTCTGCATCTGCGTAATCTTGACGGAGGCCTCGGTGATATCGACATCCTCGACCTCGCCGATGATATCTTTATAGGCGTTGATCTGATCGGTGTTCGACGACTTGACGATCGAAATCTGCGCCTGAACCTGCGTCAGCTTGAAGACTTCCTGATCCAGCGCATCGATCGCCTGGTTTAGCGTCGCGGCAAGGTCGTTGATGACGGCGAAGAAGTTTTCCTGCTTTTCCGCCGGCGGGAAGGGGGCGACGTCCTCGGCCAGCGTCGTGGCGGTGGGGTCGTTGAGCGCGCCCGGCGCGTGTTCCACCGGCGGCATTTCCTTTAAAACGCCCAGCGCCAGGATAATATCGCGCATGGCCGAATTGTTCGCCAGAGTCGTGTAATCGAATTCGGAACCGTCATTGACGCGCACCATCGTCTTGCCCGCCGTATCCGTGGACAGCGCGTTGGAATAACCCAAAACCGTATCGCTTGATGCGTTGTAGGCGGTGATGAATTCCTCCGTCGTGATCGACCCGTCGCCCCATGCGCCGATCAGCCCGCTGGCCACGATCGGAGGATTCGTCAGGTCGCTTTCGTCTGGCATGAACTCGCCAAGCGCGCTTGAAAGGAGGCCTGCATCCGTGATCGGCTGTTGCGACGTATCGCCGCCGCCGAAAAGATAGCGGTCGCCGTCTACCTGATTCATCGCGTCGATGATGAAGTTGTAAACATTTCCCGTCAGCTTCCTGATGCTTTCGAGATCCGGATAATCGCCTTCCTGCACGGCGACGATGAGCGACCCTGAAATATTCTCTGCCTGCTTCTTGATCTCGCCGATCGAGGTAAGCATCAATTTGATGCGGCGGTCGGCATTGGTGATGTTTTCGTTGTAGACGCCAAGATTGTTGACGCCTATGCGCGCGCGCGTCGTCTTGATGATGTCGTTGCCAAGGCCGGAAAGTTTTTGCGTCTTCTTTCCCGAAGAAATCTGCACACTCAGGTCGCCGAGTGTCGATTGCTGCGTTTTCAGGCGGGCGATCTGGTCGAGATATTGTCCTAGCGTCGAAACATTGGCCATTTAAAAACTCCTTTACCGGAAGGCGTTGAGCAGATCGTCGAACATTTCGCTGGCCGCGGAAACCGCCCGCGCCGAAGCGGCATAGGCGGTCTGAATGACGATAAGGGTTGAAAGTTCTTCATCGATATTGACGCCGCTTTCGTTGAGCAGGCGCTCTTCCAGAAGGCCGCGCAGAGTCTCCTGATCGGATAGATTGGTTTCGTTCAGAATGACGTCCTGCATCTGCGCGTTGATCATTTTCTGCCCGAAATCGATGACGTTCTGCCCGGTCAGGATGCCCGTCGCGACATCCGCGCCCGGGCCCAGATTGTTGCGGCGGAAGGCAACGAACACGCCCGATCCGGCGGCTGTTTCCGAAGAATAAGCGACGTTGACTACAGGGGAAGTTTCCCGCACCGCGCCGCCGCTGACCGCATAGCTGCCGAACAGCGCGGCGGCGACGCTGACGCCCGCCGGAAGGGCGGCGAGGGTGGGGTTGACCGCGCCTGTCGTCGTTCCCGGGCCGGTGATGATCCGGATGTCCCCGCCATAGCGCGGGCCGCCGTTGCTGTCGTCGATGCCGGGGCGCAGGGAAAGCGTTCCTGCCACCGCGTCGTAATCGACATGCAGGCCCGGAACGCCGGTGCCCGTCAGCGGATTATATTCCAGCTTGGCGACGAGGTCGGTGATATCGTCGTCCGGTTCCAGCTCGATCCGGACGGGCGCGGCGCCGCCGACCTGGATGTCGAAATAAGGATCTTCGGTTTCGAACGTATCCTCGCGAAGTCCGATGGCGGACAGGGCCTGCGTACCCATGGCGTTGGCGAAACCCGTGGCGCTCAGTTCGACCGTGGCGCGGGATTCCAGGACGAGCTGGCCGTTCGTGTTGCGCGTGGCCGTTGTGGCAAGTCCCGCGGGAAGGCCCGCCGCCGTGATCTGCGCGTTGATCTCGGCAATCAGCTGGTCGAGCGCGTCGTTGATGCCGGGGCCGATCGGGTTGTTCGCGGCGGCGTCGCTTAAATCGATCGTGATCGGCGTCGGGCCGAGGGCGAGACGCGGCTCCGAAAGGATGATTTCAAAACTGTCGTTGTTGGGATAGCCCGGAAAAAATTCCTGCAGCGTTTCCATCAAATCCGCATTCCCCGCAACGCCGTCGTCGATCTCCGCGAACGAGGAGAAATCAAGCCCGCCGACGATATTGTTGCGCGAGGAAAGGCCGAGCCAGCTTTGCAGGTCGGTGGCGGGGCCGACGAAGTTAAGGTCGGTCGTGCCGTTGATCTCCTGATGGCTCATGTCGCCGAACCCGAACTGGATGACGCGGCGGATTACCTCGTTCGAAGCGGACGGGATCGCGATATCCGACGAGTAGGTTCCCTGCTGGATCAACGAAACATCGTCGATGATGTCCTGATTGACGCGTATAACGGAGGCGAAGCCGACATATTCGACCGCCACGGGCGGATCGACGGAAAGATCGGGCGGCGTGTCGAGCGGCACGGTGCCGGTTCCATCGGTGAAAAGGCGCAACCCCTGCGATTCCAGTCGCAGGGCGAGCTTGTGGGCGAGCTCGTCGAGCTGTGCCGAATATTGCACGAGCACGTTGTCGCGCAAATCGATCAGGCCGCCGACCTTGCCACCGACCCCGGTCGCAGTGATGTCGAAGGCGCTGGGGTTCGAAACAGGATCGCCGCCGACATACAATCCCGCGACGCTGCCAGGGTAGGTCGTCGTGTTGCCGATGACGGTCGGATTGAAATAAACTTCAGCCGGGCGTTCATCCGCAAGCTGCACGCCCGTCGTCGTCTGGACGACCATCACGCCGTCTCCGCGCGTGAAGAAGGTGATGTTCATCAGCCCCGCAAGTTCCTTGACCGCGATGTCGCGCTGATCCTGCAAGGCGGCGACGGGCCGGCTCAGGTTCGCCGTTCCTTTGATCTGACCGTTAAGCCCGGCGATGGAGGAAAGAAGGTCGTTGACGCGCTCGACATCCGTTACCATCTCGTCCTGCGCGTCGTTGCGCAGCTGGGTAAGGAGGGTGCCGAACTCGTTGAATTTTTGGGCGACATGCTGCGCCTGGCTCAGCGTGGTCTGAAGCAGGAAACCGTCAGAGGGGGAATCGGACAGGGCTGCGAATTTGTCCTTCAGCTCGGCAATTTCTGCCGCGATGGATGATTCCTTGTTGGCCGCCCCGTGGAATTTCTCGATCGTGTCGAGATAGGAGGCCTTGACGCTCAGTTCTGAAACCGAGCTGACCTGTGTCCACAGCTCCCGCTCGAGGTTCATATCCACCTTGCGGATCATGGTTTCAGCCTGAACGCCGATGATTTCTCCAGTAGAATTAATAACTTGCGTGGACTGCGGAAGGATTTTGCGCGTATAGCCCGGCGTCGTGGCGTTGGAGACGTTATTCGAGATCGTCGTCAGCTGCTGCTGGGCGACGCGCAGGCCCGAAAGGGCGGCATTCAGGGCTGTGAATGACATGGCGGCCTTGTCCTTTACATATCCGTGCGGGGCCTTTTTCGGCCCTGTCTCGTTGTTCAGGACAGGACTTGCAAGGAAGGTGCCAGTTTTACTGGTTGGGAGTGTTGTAAAGCGCGCGTTCCGTGGCGCTGTAAACCTGCTCGGCCCGCTGGCGGAGGCGCAGTTCGAGCATGATCGAAAGCAGCATTTCGCGGCGCTGCAGGGCGGCCGCGATATCGCGGTCCTGCATCAGCTTGATGGCCGTCATGGCGGCGCGGACGCGTTTGACGTTCGCGGGCTTGTCGTAGAGGTTCGTGTAGAAAGTCGGGTTCTGGTAGATCTTCTTGGTCAGGATCTCCATCTGCGCGTAATAGCTGGGATGGTCGCCGAGCATCAGGCGGACTTCCTTGTCCTCCAGCCCGAATTCTCGGAATAGGGCCAGAAGATACGCCGCGTTGCTGTCCTCTTTCACAGGTGACGCCGTTTTCAGGGCGATGACGTTCGCGATGGTGCTGCGCACGACGCCCCGCATCGCGGCGAGCGAACGAAGGTTCATGTAATGATACTGGAATTTCGGCTGATCCATGGCGCCGGGGGGCGGGCCGGGCATAGGATCGTTCGCGTACAGATTGTCGATCAGGGCGAACACGGCGCGCTCGTCGTTCGTGATATTGTCATCGGTCAGGTTGATGTCGAGCGAAAGCGGCGCGTCGATGGTCTGCGTGTAGTTGATGTCGCGGTTGCGCATTTCGGGCTTCGGAGGATTCGGGCAGAGATATTTCAGGCCGTTGGCGTTGTCATCCTGGCTGCAGAAATGCGCGCGGTAATCAGCGATGCGCGAGAGGGAATCCGACATGGGGAGCGTTCCTTTGCTGTCGGCGCTGCCGATCTCGCGCTGCATCAGCTCCGTCGCCACCGTATTGCGCGTGAGCTTGGACGCCCGCTCCGACGCCACCAGGTCGCGAGCGAAGGTGCCGTAGGTGCACATCTGTTCGCTCGGCTGGTAATCCTTGTGCGCCTCGGCCACTTTTTGCTGGAACAGGCGCTGCGTTTCAAGCTGGTCTTTCGCGTCGAACAACTCGCCCAGCATTTCCATCTGCTGCACCATGTTCGCCGTAAACTGCTCCGCCATCAGCATCAGCCCCGCGACCCAGTTATCGAGAAGGCCGTTGGCGGA
>DASTUM010000156.1:0-10487 GCA_035759665.1 Micavibrio sp. | reverse complement strand
TTCTTCGCTCATTTTATACCTTCATATTTTCTGCATGCTTGTTCATAGGCATCGTCGAAAAGCTTATCGAGTCCGGGGCAGAGGCCGCGGCATTCTTCCGCAATCTCGCGGGCGCCGCGTATATAAAGAAACTGCGTCGGCTTATCCCAATCCGTGGGAGGGTCGTTTACCACACGTAGCACGTTCGAAAGCTGGTCACAGATTTTAATGCGTTTGATCTCTTCGCCTTTGGTTTTCAGCCATTGCGCCTGCATGGGTTTGCGCTGATCAAGAGGAAGGGGGGCAAAGTGCGGTGGGTCCGTGAGCCCGTCCACATAGGCGGCGATAACGGGGCCGAACCATCCTTCGATCTGCTCCAGCGTTACGTCCGTGTCTTCGACGATATCGTGCAGCCATGCGGCTGCGATCATCTCTTCCGTGCCGCCATGGCGTTCGACATAGTCCACGACTTCGGCGATATGCGTAATGGCAGGTGAACACGCGGCATTGTACAGCGTCAAATGCGCATGGCGCTCTGCGGCCAGGCTTTTAGCTTTGTGAACGATCGAACTCATGGGTTTATCATATAGCGCTGCCACGCGCCGTTTTCCAGTTGGAAAACATAACGCCTGTGCAGCCTGAAATCGCCTTCGATCCAGAATTCGAAGAGATCGGGAACGACGCGGAATCCCCTCCAGTAATCGGGGCGGGGGATTGGCTCCACGCCTTCGAACTGCGCCTCGTATTTTTTCACGGCGTCCTGCAGGTCTTCGTATTTTTCGAGGGGGCGCGATTGCTGCGAGGCCCATGAACCGATGCGGCTGACGCGCGGGCGCGAATTGTAATAGGCGTCGGCTTCGGCGAGGCTGGTCTGTTCGACGCGGCCCTCGATGCGCACCTGCCGAAGCAGGGATTTCCAATGGAAGCATAACGCGGCATAGGGATTTTCTGTCAAATCGCGGCCCTTGTGGCTCTTGATATTCGTAAAGAATACAAAGCCCCGTTCGTCCAATCCGTTGAGCAGCACCATGCGGTTCGAGGGCCGTCCCTTCGCGTCCGCGGTGGCGAGGTTCATGGCGTTCGCATCGTTGATTTCCGAGGCTTTCGCCTCCGCCAGCCATGCCGCGAAGGTTTTGTAGGGATCGTCCGTATCAAGGATGTGCTGTGTATTCATTTGTGCCGATTTTGTGGTAAACAGTGACTTGTTTTAGACGAAATTGGAACTTAACGTAAGACCAATCGTTGTCATCGCACTAGAGAAGGAAAAAGCGATCATGAAAAAAACCATTTTGACTTTAGCCATTATTTCGACGGCAGGCCTGGCAGCGTGTAATACGACGAGCGGTATGGGCAATAAACAGCTTCTCGGCACGGGCGGCGGCGCGGTTCTCGGGGGCCTTGCCGGTTCGCAAATCGGCTCGGGTTCGGGCCAGCTTTGGGCCACGGGCGCGGGCGTTCTGCTCGGCGCACTGGTCGGTTCGGAAATTGGCTCTTCGCTGGACAACGCAGACCGCGCTTACGCGATGCGGGCCCAGCAAACCGCCTACAACGCCCCGGTCGGCCAGACGATCCGCTGGAACAACCCTGATTCGGGGAACTACGGCACCATCACGCCGACCCGCTCCGGCACGGACAATGGCGGACGCGTCTGCCGCGAATACAGCCAGACGATCTATGTCGGCGGCAAATCGCAGTCCGGCTACGGCACGGCCTGTCAGCAATCCGACGGCTCCTGGCAAGTCGTCAACTAAGGTTTTATAAATCGTAAAGGCCGTCCTCAGGGGCGGCCTTTTTTATTGCGCGCGGTCTTCGCCGTCGCCCTGGCCTTCCATCTGTTCGCGCTGGAGTTTTTCGAGCAGCGCGCGCTGACGGGCCATATGTTGCGACGATGCGCCGCCGCCCATCGACGGGCCGCCGGGCGCGAAGGCCGGGCCGGCATAGGCAGGCGCTGTAGGCGCGGGGGCTTTGGGTGCCGGGGCAGACGGTGCAGGCGCTGCGGGCGCGGGGGCCGCGGGGCGCATGGCGAGGTCGTTCGAAGCTTCCAGTTTCTGGATATAGCCGGGATCTTGCATCGTGAACCGGATGGAATTGAGCATGGGCGCGAAAACGGGATCGCTGTTGCATATTTCCGCGATGCTTCCCATCGTCACGGCAAGGCCGGTGCGTTTCTGGCTGACGACGCTGTCGCCGACCTGCTTTAAATTGTCCCACTCTGGAATATCTTTCGTGCCTTCGAACTGCATCCGCGCGGCCTGCATAGGCGACGTGCCGCTGGAGAGCGCGTTGTCGAACGCGCGTGCGGCGGCCTGAAGCGCGTTGGCGCACCAGCCGAGAATGTTGCCTTCAACCAGGCTTTCATTCTGTTCGTTGGCGGCGAGCACCAGCGGGCGGCCACTCTCTTCTTTCATTCCCCTTGCGACGGCGTCGGCGAAGGTTTTTTCCGCGATCTCGCGATGGAGCAGATGGTTCTGCTGGCTCTTCATATAGGCGTTGTAGACATTGCCGAGTTTCATGCTCGGCAAGGGCACGATGTTGGCGATGTCGGATACCAGATGCCCAGTCGCCCGCACGAACGGATCGTCGCTCGTGCTGGTGGCGCATCCGAGAATCGTTTCAGGAGAGAAATTGCGCCACGCCATATCTTGTGCGGGCTCGGAAAATCCCCACCAGTTGCGGATGCTGTTGTCATCGAACGTATAGCCGATCTCGACGGCGAGCTGGCGCGCAAAAAACATGAATTTCGAACGCTGCGGCTTCAACTCCTGAATGGCCTCACAGGCATATTTCGCGCCTTCGACGGCAATGACGAAGGGATAATCCTCCGCACGCCGCGCATGCACGGGCAGGATCGCGCCCATCGCGCGTTTTCTTGCAAGCGTATCGATGGCGTCTTCTTCGCCGAGCAGGGCGCACATGACCGACGAAAACGCATCGGCCTGCAAGTTAAGCCGCGCGAAGTTCATCGGCGAGCGTTTGGGAATAATGGGGCCGGCGCGGAATTTCATGGCATATTCCGGCTTGCGGCGCACCTCCATCAGATCGATGGTGTGCCAGATCAGGTGATAGACCATGTGGCGCGCCTCCCTTGCGGAATCGAACGCCCCGGTGTTGATGTTGAACAGCGCCAGAACGCTTTCGCGCGAGGCGAGGCCCAGCCATTTTACATCGCGGTGGACGGCCATGCCGAGGAAACTGGAAAAATCGCGGTTGTGGTTTTTTTCAAGAATGGCCTGCGCCACCTTGCCGGCCGGATGGCTCGCTATTTCGTGTTCGCTGGTCTCGACGATTTCATGGAACTGGCCCGGCTCATGCGGGATGAACATGAGCTGCAGATCCGGATACAAATCCTGAACCTGTTTGGTCGCAAGATTGCAGATGTCCTGCAAAATGTTGATGCCGATGCTCATGGCCCCCTGATTTCAAAGCCTTTTGGCTTCCTTAAAATTTTAGGCAATCTAGGTTAACAAAGGCTCAAGAAGCGCGGTTTTACACGTTTTGGCTCCTTGCTTTTGACTGGACGTCCACCCTGTCTTCTGTGTAGGATGCCGCACGGAGACGGGCTAAAACCCCCTGAAACCAGCAAAAAATCATCAGACGAACTAAGAGGGCACAGGTTACGGAAAATGACTGAGGCAGTAAAAAACTGGCTGGCGGGAAAAAAGGGCGTGATTATGGGGGTCGCCAACGACCGTTCCATCGCCTGGGGCATTTCCAAGGCCGCCCATGACGCAGGCGCCGAACTCGCCTTCACCTATCAGGGTGAAGCGCTTGAGAAGCGCGTCAAGCCTCTGGCGGAATCCGTCGGATCCCAAATCGTCCTGCCTTGCGACGTCACGAATATGGAGAGCGTTGAGCAGACTTTCAAAGCCATCGGCGAGAAGTGGGGCAAGATCGACTTCGTCGTGCACGCCATCGCGTTCTCCGACAAGAACGAACTCGACGGCCTGTATCTCGACACGACGCGCGACAATTTCCTGAAGACGATGGATATCTCCGTCTACTCCTTCACCGCCGTCGCGCAAAAGGCCGCGCCGCTGATGAATGAGGGCGGCTCTCTCGTCACGCTGACCTATTACGGCGCCGAGCGCGTCATGCCGCACTACAATGTCATGGGCGTCGCCAAGGCTGCGCTCGAAGCTTCCGTGCGCTACCTCGCCGCCGACCTCGGCCCGCGCGGCATCCGCGTCAACGCGATCTCCGCCGGCCCGATCAAAACACTCGCGGCGTCTGGCATTGGCGATTTCCGCTATATCCTGAAATGGAACGAACTCAATTCCCCGCTCCGCCGCAACGTTACGATCGACGATGTGGGACGTTCGGGGTTGTTCCTTCTGTCGGACCTCGGTTCGGGCGTGACGGGCGAAGTGCTGCATGTCGATTCCGGTTATCACACGGTCGGCATGTGCTCCGTCGATTCCGCCGCGGAAACCGCCGAACTCCTGCAATCTCTCGCGCCGAAGGGCGAGGACAAGGCCGCTTGATGCTCCGCGCCGCTGCTGCGTTTTTCCTGATGGCTTTTGTTGCCTTGCCGGTTTTTTCTGCGCACGCCGCGGAAAAGCCCCCCAAGGCGCTCGTCGAGGAATTGTCCAAAAAGGCGCATGACGCTTTTATCTCCGTGAAGAACCCCGAAGGCCAGCCGATCGTCAAACCCGAAGACGCTAAGAAACTGAAATACCCGCTAACGGGTTACGACGAACGGGAAATGGCCGTCGCGCGCGGATATCTGTCCGGCTACGCCAAATGGTGCGGACTGAAATGGCAGAAGGACTTTTTCGCGCCATATGTCGTTGCGCTTAAAAAGGAACACGGCAAGAAATGGACGCCGTTCCAGTATGCCTACACCGAAATGCTTCACGGCCTCTCGATGGCTGTCGCGGAAGGCACCAAAAAGGGCCAGACCTGCACGGCTGCCGAAAAAACCCGCCTGTCCGCTCTCGCCAAAAAATAGACGCCTGCGGGATAGTTTTTCTGTAAATGGTTGCGGGAAGAAGGGCATTTTCCAATCGTGTCCGGCAGAACTTCATGCTAGATAGTCCGTTATGTCAGGAAACCGTTTCGGAACATTGTTTCAGTACCAGTCTTTCGGCGAAAGCCACGGCCCCGCCATCGGCTGCGTCGTGGACGGCGTACCGCCGCGCATCGACCTGTCCGAGGCCGACATTCAGGCCTATCTCGACCGTCGCAAGCCCGGCCAATCGCGCCACACGACGCAGCGCCGCGAGCCAGACGAGGTCAAAATCCTCTCCGGCGTATTCGAAGGCAAGACGACCGGAACGCCCATCGGCCTGCTGATCGAAAACGTCGATGCCCGCTCGAAAGACTATGGTGACATTTCGCAAAAATTCCGTCCCGGCCATGCCGATTTCACCTATGACGCCAAATACGGCATCCGCGATTATCGCGGCGGCGGACGGTCTTCGGCCCGCGAAACCGCAATGCGCGTCGCGGCCGGTGCAATCGCCCGCAAAATCCTGAATAATGCTTTTGGCGACAAAGTCTCTATTCGTGGCGCTGTGGTGCAAGTCGGCCCGCACAAAGTTAATCGAGGCAATTGGGATTGGGATCAGGTTGATCAAAACCCGTTCTGGACGCCGGATAAGTCGTCCGTGGCGACATTTGAAGAATTCCTTGATAGAAAGCGAAAATCTGGATCATCCGCAGGTGCGATCGTTGAAATTGTCGCCAGCGGCATCCCTGCCGGGCTGGGCGCGCCCGTCTATGACAAGCTCGACGCCGACCTCGCCAAGGCGATGATGTCGATCAATGCGACCAAGGCGGTCGAAATCGGTGCGGGCTTCGATTCCGTCGAACTGGGCGGCGAGGAAAACGCCGATGAAATCCGGATGCGGGACGGCACGCCGTTCTTCCTGTCCAACAATGCGGGCGGCATTCTCGGCGGCATTTCGTCGGGTCAGGACATCGTCGTGCGCGTGGCCTTCAAACCGACCAGTTCCATCCTCACCCCCGTCCAGACGATCGACAGGAACGGCGCCGAAACCGACATCGTCACCAAGGGCCGTCACGACCCGTGCGTCGGCCTTCGCGGCACACCGGTGTGCGAGGCGATGATGGCGTGCGTTCTCGCCGACCACTGGCTCAGACACAAGGCGCAAAATTTATGACCGAAAAAATGATAGATGCAGACGTCAAGGAAGCTCTCGCAGACATGGAAGGCTGGACCTTCGTCGAAGGCCGTCCGGCCATAACCAAAAAATTCAAGTTCAAGGATTTCGTGACCGCATGGAATTTCATGGACGACGTCGCCGGTTATGCCGATGAAATCAGTCATCATCCGGAATGGACGAATATCTACAACCGCGTTGAAATAACGCTGAGCACCCATGATGCGGGTGGCTTGACGGAACTGGATTTCGATCTCGCGGAGTTTATTGACGAGGCGGCAAAGTCCTACGCCTGATTAAGTCTGTGCGTGACTGCCGCCGTGTGAATGTTTGCCGCCGATGCGCCCGCCTTTGCGGGATGAGGCGTGGTTGCTCTTCTTGCCGCGGCCCGATCCGGATTTCTTGCCGCCGTGGTCTTCCTTGTTGACGGTCGCCCAGGCACGGGCCTCGGCCTCTTTCTTGGATACGCCGCGTTCCCGGTACCCTTCCTTGATATGTTCCGCCTTGCGTTTTTGCTTGTCCGTGTAGGCCTCTTTGCTGCCTCTTGCCATAGTATGTCTCCTTTGCCCGGCCAACGGGAAGAAAACGGCGCTGGTTCCTAAAAAGCCGCGTGACTTTGCCTTTTGAAAGGCTAGAATTATTGGCAGCAGACAGGAAACATAAATGAAACGCCGCTTCGGATCCTATTTCTACCAATCGAAATCGCGCCCTGACGCGGTTAGCCGGAAGCGCTGGAGCGTCGGACGCATGTTCGGAACGCTGATCCGCCGCACCTGTCTTACGCTCGGCGGGCTGATGCTGTTCACGATCCTTCTGGGCCTGCTCGGCGGCATGATGGACGGATCAAAAACACTTCCCAGGGAAATGATTTTAGCGCTCAACATCACCGACCCGATCGGGGAGACGGAGCACGCGCTCTCGCTGGCCGACCCGTTCGCCGCGCCCGGTGCGACGGTGCGGGACGTGGTCGAAACGCTCGACCGCGCGGCGGTGGACGACCGCGTCAAAGGCCTTCTGGTCAGCCTCGACGACGGCGGAATCGAAATGGCGCATATCCAGGAATTGCGCGCGGCGGTCAAACGCTTCCGCAAGACGGGAAAGTTTGCGCGCATCTACACGGCGTCCTTCGCCGACCTGGGCAGCGGCATCGGCGCCTACTATTTTGCGACCGCCTTCGATGAAATATGGATGCAGCCTGCGGGCCTCGTATCGGTCACAGGGATCGCCCTCGACATGCCGTTCGCAAAGAAGGCGCTGGATAAAGTCGGTGCCGAGGCCGAATTCCTGCACCGCGAGGAATATAAGAGCGCGATGGAAACTTTCACCAATTCCGAAATGTCCACCGCGAACCGCGAGATGATGACCTCCATCATCGGCGATCTGTCGGTTCAATTGTTCAACGACATTGCGCATGACCGCAAACTCAAGAATAAATCCCTGCAGGGCCAGATCGACAAGGGGCTGATCTCGGGCGACGCCGCGCTCAAGGCCGGCCTTATCAACCGCCTCGATTACGCCGATGTTCTGATCGATGAATCGCGCGAAAAGATTACGGGCAAGAAAGATAGCGACGAGCCCGAGCTCGTACTGGCTGAAGATTATCACGATGCGATGTTCCGCAAGGAAACGAGCCGCCGCGATTCCGATGTAGCGCTGGTGCACGTCGCCGGCGAAATCATTCCGGGCAGCGAGCCGAAGCCCGGCTTCGCGACCGGCGATTACATTGCGGAGGCAATTCAGGAAGCCGCCGACAGCGATTCCATCAAGGTGATCGTCGTGCGCGTGGATTCCCCTGGCGGTTCGCCGAGCGCGTCTGAAACCATCCGCCGCGCCATCGTCAAGGCACAGCAGGACGGCAAAAAAGTCATCGTTTCCATGGGGCCCGTCGCGGCATCGGGCGGATACTGGGTCGGCGTGAACGCGGATAAAATCTTCGCGCTGCCGTCGACGCTCACAGGTTCCGTCGGCGTCATCATGGGCAAATTCCAGGTCGGCGGGCTTTGGGAAAAGCTTGGCGTCAATTGGGACGGCGTAAGCTGGGGCAAAAACGCACGGCTATGGTCTTCCAACAGGCCGATCAGCCAGAGCGAGCGCGCAGCGCTGAACGAAGCCATCGATTCAACCTACGACGATTTCATCGACCGCGTCGCCGAAGGCCGCCATATGGACAAGGCAAAGGTGCGCGGCATCGCCAAAGGCCGCGCATGGACGGGTCTTCAGGCCGCTAAAAACGGATTGGTCGACGATATTGGCGGACTGGATTCCGCGATGGATCACGCGGCGAAGCTGATCGGCAAATCGAGCCGCTCGAAACTCAAGGTGATCGAACTTCCCAAACCTCTTTCGCCTCTCGAACAATTCATGCGCCTGATGAACGGACAGGTGTCTATGGGCAGCGGGCTCTCGTTGCTTGGCGCCGTGGAACCCGTTGTGAAGCGTCTGGAAACCATACAACGTAGCGGACCCATTCAGGCCTACGATCCCGACCTGACGGGCCTTCGCCCCTAACCGGCGCTGCGCTACTACGTGATATCGCCCTTTAAGACCGGATAAATCCGCGCCGCGAAATCGGTGTAGTTCACGATGATATGATCGGGCGGCAAGCCTTTTTCGAGAATGGCCGCGGCGTTTTTTAGACCGTAGGAAAACGGGATGATTTTAGCGTTCAACGCCTCGTTGGCGGCGAGGGCGGCGATGATATCCTTGCGGCGGTCGCCGATGTACCAGATAACGTCGGCGTCCGAGAGAGGGTCTTTGATCCGTTTCAGCGCGCGCAGCAGCGGATCGGGATCGGGTTTCGATCTTTCTATGTCCTCGCGGAAAATCTGGGCGGTGAAATATTCGTTGAGTGTGAACTGTTTTAAAATGTCGTGGCCGTAGCCTTTGCCGAGGCCGTTGCTGACGATCCCCATGGGAATATTCTCGCCGCGAAAAAGATTGAGCAGCGTGTATATTCCAGGGCAGGGCTGAACGATCCGGTCCACTTCCTTGCGCCGAAATTTGTGAAGCGCTCGGTGGACGAGCAGGCGCGGCTTTTTGATCCGGTCGAGCGTGTAATCGGGGTGCGGTTTGTTGCGGTACGTCCAGGCCGTCGCCTTGAAAATAACGTCGTCGATCTTTTCAAGAACGCCCAGCACGCGCGGGTTGATGTGGCGCACGGTGGTTCCGTCCATATCGAACAGGACGATAGTGGGTTTGGGCAGACTCATGACCGTAAATTAGTATCGTATGGATAAAGTTACAATGTATTCCCAACGGGAAGCCGTTTATTTATGACATCGCGGGCCGCATAGCGTCTGACGCATATGAAAATAAAAGTCAGTTCAGGATTTTTTTGATCTGCGCTGCAATCTGCCCGCCGTTCAGGCCGGCCTTCTCGTACTGGCGTTCCGGCGTGTCGTGATCCTGGAAAATATCGGGGAGGTGCAGGGTGCGGATTTTAACTTTTCCGGAGTCCAGCAGGCCTTCGCGGGCGAGGAATTGCAGGACGAAGGATCCGAAGCCGCCCGCCGATCCTTCCTCGACCACGACCACGGCCTTGTGTGTCGCCACGAGGCGGCGGATCAGCTCTTCATCGAGCGGCTTGGCGAAGCGCGCGTCGGCGACGGTCACGGAGATATTTCTTTGGTCGAGGATATCGGCGGCAATCAGAGCTTCGCCGAGGCGCGCGCCGAAGGACAGGATGGCGGCGTCCGTTCCCTCGCGGATGATGCGGCCTTGTCCGATGGAAAGAACGCCGCCCGTTTCCGGCATTTCGACGCCGCGCCCTTCGCCGCGCGGATAGCGGAACGCGATGGGGCCGTCGTCGTAGGCGGCGGCGGTGGCCACCATATGTTTCAAATCGGCCTCATCGCCCGCGGCCATCAGAACCATATGGGGAAGGCAGCCGAGATAGGCGGTATCGAACGCGCCTGCATGGGTCGCGCCATCCGCGCCGACGAGGCCCGCGCGATCCATCGCGAAACGCACTGGGAGATTTTGCAGGGCGATATCGTGCACGACCTGATCGTAGGCGCGCTGCAGGAAGGTGGAATAAATCGCCACGAACGGTTTGTAGCCTTCGCACGCCAATCCGCCGGCGAACGTTACCGCATGCTGTTCGGCGATTCCGACATCGAAGGTGCGCTCCGGGAATTCATAGCCGAACAAATCGAGCCCCGTGCCGGACGGCATCGCGGCGGTGATGGCAACGATTTTGTCGTCCGCCTTCGCCTGTACGATCAGTTCGTTCGCGAAAACTTTGGTGTAGGACGGCGCATTTGATTTTGCCTTGTACTGGTCGCCCGTGACGACATCAAATCTGCTCACGCCATGCATTTTGTCGGCAGAGCTTTCGGCGGGGGCGTAGCCTTTGCCTTTTTTTGTGATGGCATGGATGAGGACGGG
>DASTUM010000155.1:0-10314 GCA_035759665.1 Micavibrio sp. | reverse complement strand
GATGGGCGTTATCTGCCCTAAATTGCTGATATGAGTGCCAATTCGCTGGAGCGCGGCGCGGAGGTGATCCGCGGCTACGCCAGAAATCTTCCCGAAAAGCCGGGCGTCTATCGCATGCTGGATGCGAAGGGCGATGTTTTATATGTCGGTAAGGCGCGGGCGCTCAGGAAGCGGGTCGTGACATATTCCCATGTCATGAAGCTGCCCAACCGCCTGAAGCGGATGGTGTCGGAAACCATCACGATGGAATTCATCGTAACGAATTCGGAGGTGGAGGCGCTTCTCTTAGAATCCAATCTTATCAAGAATCTCAAGCCGCGATTCAATATCCTGCTGCGCGACGATAAATCCTTTCCCTATATCATGGTGACGAACGATCATGATTTCCCGCAGGTGAAAAAGCATCGCGGCCTTCGCAACGGGGGTGGAGAATATTTCGGCCCCTTCGCCAATGCGGGGGCGGTGAACCATACGATCGATCTGCTCCAGCGCGTGTTCAAGTTGCGTAACTGTACGGATTCTTACTTCGCGGCGCGGAAGCGCCCGTGCCTGCAATATCATATCAAACGCTGCACGGCGCCGTGCGTGGGCAAGATTTCGGTTGAGGATTATACCAAAAATGTTGAACAGGCGCGGGCTTTCCTGAGCGGGCAGAGCCGCGCGCTGCAGGACGACTTCCGCGCGAAGATGGAGGAGGCGAGCGAGGCGATGGATTACGAAACCGCCGCCGAATACCGTGACAAGATCGCCTCGCTGTCGTCGGTGCAGGCGCACCAGGATATCAATATCGAAGAACTCAACGACCTCGACGTGATTGCGTTTCATCAGCGTGAAGGGAAAACCTGCATTCAGGCGTTCTTTTTCCGGGGCGGACAAAATTTCGGCAACCGCGCCTATTTCCCGCGCCACGATTCCGATGTAGCTCCGCAGACCGTCATGGCGAGTTTTCTCGCCCAGTTTTATGAGGGCAAGTCTATTCCGCCGGAGATCGTCGTCAGCGTTATGCCGGCGGAGCGCGAATTGCTGGAGCAGGCGCTGGCGATGCGCGACAAAAGGGGACGCAAAGTCAGCATCATGCGCCCGCAGAGAGGGCAGAGAAAGCGCCTGCTGGATTTCGTCGAGAAGAACGCGAGGGAGGCGCTGGCGCGCCATCTTCTGGAGCGAAAGGGCGAGGCGGAATTGCTGGAAGGGGTCGCCAGCCTCTTCGCCATGGAGGCGGTTCCGGAGAGGATTGAGGTTTACGACAATTCCCATATATCGGGCACGAACATGGTCGGGGCGATGGTGGTGGCGGGGATCGAGGGATTCCGCAAAGGCGCGTACCGCAAGTTCAATATCAGGCAGGCCGAAGCCGCCGACGATTACGGCATGATGCGCGAAGTGATGGCGCGCAGGTTCGGGCGGGCGATCAAGGACGAGATCGACCGCGGGTCGGAGGAATGGCCGGATTTGCTGCTCATCGACGGAGGGCTGGGCCAGTTCAACGCGGTGAAGGAGATTTTGCAGGAGCTGGGCGTGTGGGAAGACCTTACCGTCGTCGCCATTGCCAAGGGGCCGGACAGGAACGCGGGGCGCGAGCAGTTTTTCATGGAGGAGCGGGAGCCGTTCCAGCTTCCCATAAACGATCCGGTTCTTCATTACCTGCAAAGACTGCGGGACGAAGTTCACCGATTCGCCATAGGCGCGCACCGGAAACGCCGGAGCATGGACATCACGCGCAACCCGCTCGATGAAATTCCGGGGATCGGCGCGGCGAGAAAAAGAGCGCTGCTTCACCATTTCGGATCGGCGAAGGCGATCAAGTCGGCGGGGGTGGAAGACCTGCTCAGGGTCGAGGGGATTTCGCGCGTGCAGGCGGAAAAGATTTTTGCCTTTTTCAATGAATAACAAGGTTGTAGGCGGCGAAGCTAAACATTGTTATGAGGGGCGCGGCGATGCGATAATCAGGTGCCGGATTGCCGCGGCTCGCAGCCTCGCAATAACAAGCACCGGAAAAGATCAATATCTTCAATCCCGCATGCAGTTATCCAAGTTGCGCAAACGGCTTTTATCATTTCATTTCAATCGCATATTAAATAACTGTTTATAACTCGTTTAGCGGGTTGCGGCCCTTAAATCCGCGTGTTAGCGTTTTTTATCAATCATCTTTCAAGGCTTCCGGCGCGCTGTTCTGGCGGGTTCATGCCGATGATTTTAAAAAACATATGGAGCGAGAGAGCTATGTTTCACAGAACGAACAACGGACCCGACCTTTCGAAGAACCTACCGGAGTATACTGAACCAGAGCAGCAATCCTTCCCGTACCAGAGCAAGGTCATCGAGCAATCGGCCGTTGAGCGTTATGCAAAGACTGAAGCCGTGCAGGCAGCCGTTAACTCACAAACGGCGAATCAAAGCCAGCCATTGACCCAAAACCAGTTTTATGTTTATGAATCCCCTATCTACGATGAAGAAAAGGACACTCGTACAATGACCGCAGCAGCAGACGACAACAAAACCGAAAACAAAGACGCACCTTCCCGCATCGACATTCCGGGCGGCGTGTTCTCCCGTCCGGGCCAGCAGGCCCCGATCGCCGGTCGCGTACCGGGTGCTTATCCGGGTGCCTATCCGGGAGCCGCGACCTACGGCCAGCAGGTCGGCGCCAGCGCAAACGACGCAGCCTCGGGCCGCAAACTCTATATCGGCCAGGGCATCACACTGTCGGGCGAAATCGAGTCCTGCGACCATCTGGTCGTTGAAGGCACGGTCGAAGCAGCCCTGAAAGGCGCTTCCGTTCTCGAAATCGCCGAAGCCGGCGCATATTTCGGCACCGTCGACATCGACGAAGCCACGATCGCGGGACGCTTCGAAGGCGACCTGACGGTTCGCGGCCGCCTGACGGTCAAGGCTTCGGGTTCGATCACGGGTTCGATCACGTACAAAGAACTCGCTATTGAAGCCGGTTCGAACATCGACGGTAAGCTTTCCCCGCTCGACGCGAAGGCAACACAGAGCCGCAAAGTGGACAATAAAGCCCGCAAGTCCAATGACTTTGGCGCCGAACTTCCGTTCGAAGGCAAAGCCGTCGCCGCTGAATAAGGCATAAGAAATCTCTATCCTAGGGATAAGAAAAACCGGGCAGTAGGCCCGGTTTTTTATTTCCGCTGGAGAGGATCATGAAGGCGGCACCAAGTTCTTATCCTTGAACGCGCATAGGTCGACCACGGGGCATTCATAGCATTTCGGTTTGCGGGCGACGCAGATATAGCGTCCGTGCAGGATCAGCCAGTGATGGGCGTGGAGGAGATATTCCTTGGGCACGACTTTCTCCAGCTTCTCTTCGACCTTTTCGACGGTGGCGCCGGGAGCGAGGCCGGTGCGGTTCGAGACGCGGAAAATGTGCGTGTCGACGGCGATGGTCGGATGGGCGTAGGCGATGTTGAGGACGACATTCGCCGTCTTCCGCCCGACGCCGGGGAGTTTCACCAGCTCGTCTCGGCTCAAAGGGATATTGCCGCCATATTGTTCAACCAGGATTTTTGAGAGCGCGTAAACATTCTTCGCCTTGGTGTTGAAGAGGCCGATCGTCTTGATGCAATCCCTGATCTTTTCCTCGCCGAGCAGCATCATTTTTTGCGGTGTGTCGGCGGCTTTGAACAAAGCGGGCGTCGCCTTGTTCACCCCCTTGTCGGTTGCCTGCGCCGACAAAACAACGGCGACCAGCAGCGTGAAGGGGCTCGTCCATTCCAGTTCGCCCTTCGGTTCGGGATTGGCGGCGTGCAGGCGTTTGAAGAACTCACGGACTTTTTGCGGTGTCATAGTTATGATTTAGCGCGGGCCGGGCCATACGCGAAGGGAAAAATCCACCTTCAGGAGGGTTTATTCGTAAAATGTCTTGCATAAAAAGCATAAGAGTATTTTGATATATGCAGTCAAGTGTACAAGGAGTAAAGAATGTCTTCGTTGAAATATGCGCTGGCCGGGGCGGCCCTGCTTTATGTCTCGGGCGATGTGGCGGCGGAAAGCCCGGCCCTAAAGACATCGTCTATGAACGCGGTTTCCGTTATGGGATTCAAGGGATCGAGATTCCAGAATTACGTCCTTGAGGAAACGGTGCGGCGCGACCACACGGCGTCGCGCGGGCGCGTTTATGTCGATCGCGATATCGGGATTATATGCGAGTGGAAGGAAAAAGGGCGTGCCAAGCGGGACTCTCTCGGGGTTGTCTATATCGTTGGCCGCAAGGGAGAGGCTATCGGGTGTAAAGCGGGCACCGCCGTTCCTAAGAAATGGGACGAGATGGAGGTGGAGGATTTCTTCGCAGAAGGCCGTCCCCAGCAGGACCCTAAAAATTTTTCTGTCATTCACGATGTTATAATGGCCAGGGACATAAAGGGTAATCCGCAATTCCAGATTAGCCATAGCTGGAACATTTCTGCGAACAAGGTTTGTTTGAAGACGGTGGAAGTGCTCGAAGATGACGTGGGCGATCAGTCGGTTTTTTCGCATGAGTGGGGATGTTTCGATATCCAAAACAAGGCGCGTCTGGATCAGGTATTAAAGAGTGTCAGAATTATTCCGTCATAAATTTTTATAACAATGAGATATAAAAATAATCTGGAAAACAATATCGGAAAATGATAGTTTTCCGCAGTAAAAAAGGGGGAGACAAATGGGCGATAAACCGAAAGATATACGGCGGCATCTGACCCTGATTCAGGGCGGCAAAAAAGACGGTGCCGCGCCGCAGCCGAGCAGTGAATTCAATTTGCACGGCTTTCTGACGCACGGGGAGACATTGGATTTATCAAAGTTGAAAATTCCGCCGGAATATTACGGCAAGATGGTCAACGGCGTACAATACGGCGATCCGACAAAGCAGCCGGTCTTGCTTTACATCGATGAAGAGAACAAGCCGGTTTTCGATTTCTAGGAAAATTTTACAAGCCCAGAACATCCCGCATGGTGTAAAGCCCTGCGGGTTTTTTGTTCAGCCATTGCGCCGCCTGCAGCGCGCCGCGTGCGAAGAGGGCGCGGTCGGTTGCGCGGTGGGCGAGTTCGAGGCGCTCCCCCATGCCGTAGAAGGTGACGGTGTGTTCGCCAACGACGTCGCCGCCGCGTGAGACGGCATAGCCGATATCGCCTTCGATGCGCTTGCCGTTCCGGTTGGTTTTAAAATCGCCCTTGCCATCGCGGCCTGTCTTGGCGGCTTTGCCGAGCGCGAGCGCCGTGCCGGACGGGGAGTCGACCTTGTTCTTATGATGGGATTCAAAAATTTCGATATCCCATTGCGGGCCGAGCCGTGCCGCCGCCTGTTCCACCAGCGCGAGGAGGAGGTTGACGCCCACGCTCATATTCGCGGCGTAGACGATGGGAATGGTTTTGGTAGCGTCGGAAATGGCTTTCTCCGCGCCATTGTCGAGGCCCGTCGTGCCGATGACAAGCGCGGTTCGCGCCTTTACCGCTGCCGCGATGTTTTCCAGCGTGGATTCGGGCGTGGTGAAGTCGATCACGCAATCGCATTCGGCCATCAGATCGGCTGCTTTGTCTACCACCGAGAAAATTTCGGCGGGGAAATGTTGCGCGTGCAGCGTGCGGGTGGAGCCAGCCGCGAGGTCAAGTCCTTGCCATGCGCCCGATTGCAGTTCCTTGACGAGCAATTGGCCGACGCGGCCGCGATATCCGGCGATTCCTATTTTCATTCTTTTCTATCCCTGATGGCGACGGAGAGGCGAACCGTGCAGTTCATTTTGCCTTCGTCGTTGTATGTGTCGATCTGCCACAGATGCATGGTGCGGCCCCGGTGGAGCGGTTTGCAGATGCCCGTGACTTTTCCTTTGGTGACGGGGCGCAGGTGATGGGCGTGGATTTCAAGGCCGACGGCCACCTGCTTTTCCGCGTCGATACACATCCATGCCGCGACGGAGCCGAGCGTTTCGGCGAGCACGCAGCTCGACCCGCCATGGAGAAGGCCGAAGGGCTGGATCGTGCGGTGATCGACGGGCATGGTGGCCGTCAAGGATTCATCTCCGATTTCGGTGAAGACGATATCGAGGACTCTGTTCACATTGTCCTTGTGGAGGCCACGGAAATTGTTGAGATCGTCCAGCGTGTAGTTTTTCGACCAGATCATGCAGCCCTCAATGTTCGTTGTGGCGATCCATCGCCATGATTTCGGGGAGTTCTTTTAAAAACGCATCGCGTGCCCGCAGCCCGGCGTAGCCCGTTTCTTTTTTATCGTCCGCGATGAATTTGGCGAAGACGATCTTTTTGCCCATGCCTTCGGCCCAGCCGACGAACCAGCCTTGCTGGAGATTACGATCTACGCTGCCGTCAGCCGCGCGTTTGAATCCGGTTCCGGTTTTTCCGTGAACGGCAAAGCCGCCGGCATAAAAGCGCGGTATGATTTCTTTCGTAAGCCTGTAGGCAGAATCGGATACGCCCAGTTTTTTGCCCAGGAGGGCGCGGATGAAGGCGACCTGTTCGACCGGCGAAATTTGCAGGGACGATGACAGCCACGCGTTGGTCAGCCCATTGTTCTTGCCGGGGTCGCCGGAGACATCTTTGTTCCCGTAGTTGAATTTTTTGACATAGGATTTGAATTTGCGTGTTCCGAGTTTTCTCGTGATCTGCTGCGAATACCAGACGATGGAATCTTTTTCCCAGCGCGCGGGGTCGGCGGGGTGGCGTTCTTCCTCGCGGTTTGATTCATAGCGTCGATCGTACGGCCATACGGGAGAGTGTGCGCTGTTCAGGATGCCGGAATCGAACCCCATCACGGCGAGCGGGATTTTGAAAGTCGATTGCGCGCCGTAGCGGGTTTTGCAGTCGCCCTCTTCGTGGAGGATGGCGGTGGTGTCGTAATCGACAACGAGCGTGCAGCCTTCAGCCGCGCGCGCGGCAGCGGGGGCGAGGACGATCAGGGCGAAAATCAGGAACGCATACGCAGAGCGCATGAAACGCCTCCGTCAGTTTTTGAGGTCAGACCAAATGTCTTTCATCTTCTTCATAAAGCCTTCGGATTCCGGTGAGTGGCCGTTTTTGTCGCCGCCAAATTCCTCGGCCAGTTTTTTCAGAAGGTCTTTTTGCCTGCCGCTCAGATTGACAGGCGTTTCGACGAAGATTTCGATGTAGAGATCGCCGTAGGATTCCGTACGCATGATGTTCATGCCTTTGCCCTTCAGGCGGAATTGTTGTCCCGTTTGCGTGCCCGGCGGGATTTTGACGTTGTTCTTCGATCCGTCGATGGAAGGCACCTGCAATTCGCCGCCGAGCGTCGCCGTGGTCATGGGGATCGGCACGCGGCAGTAAAGATTCGCGCCGTCGCGGCGGAAGAGCCTGTGCGGTCTGATCACGACGAGGACGTAGAGATCGCCCGCCACCGCGCCGCGCATGCCGGCTTCGCCTTCACCCGCAAGGCGGATGCGGCGGCCTGAATCGATGCCTTTGGGAATTTGAACTTTCAGCGTTTTCTCTTTGCGGATGCGGCCTGAACCGGAGCATTTCTTACAGGGGTCTTTTATGACCGTTCCTGCGCCGCCGCAGGTGGAGCATGTGCGCTCGATGGTGAAGAAGCCCTGCTGGGCGCGCATGCGGCCCGATCCGTGGCAGGTGGGGCATTCTTCGGCCCCTTTGCCGGTTTCCGTTCCGTTGCCGTTGCATTTGTCGCAGGTATCGTTGATCGGAATCTTGATCGTGCTTTCTTTGCCTTTGAAGGCGTCTTCCAGCGAGATTTCCATCGTGTATTGAATGTCGGAACCGCGGGCCGAGCCGCCGCGCGAGCCGCCCATCATGTCGCCGAACATGTCCTCGAAAATATCGGAGAAGGAGCCGCTGAAACCCGCGCCGCCTCCGAAACCTCCAAAGCCGCCGGCGCCGCCGCCCATCGAGCCGTCGAAGGCGGCCTTGCCGAAACGGTCATAGGCCGCGCGTTTTTGTTCGTCCTTCAGGACGTCGTAGGCTTCGCTGATTTCCTTGAACTTGGCTTCGGCCTCGGCGTTGTCCTTGTTCTGGTCGGGGTGGTATTTCATGGCGAGCTTGCGGTACGCCTTTTTCAGCTCTTCCGCCGAAGCTTTCTTGTCCACGCCGAGTATCTGGTAATAATCCTGTGCCATAGCGACCCTAGTCTACTGTCATATGAAGCGGAGCGAAAGCCCCCGTTAAATCCTGTTATGCCTTGAACCCCCGCTTTTGGCGGGGGTCCTGGTATGAGTATTCATAAGGCTTAGTGTTTTTTGTCGTCGTCAACTTCGGTGAAGTCGGCGTCGATGACGTCGTCGCCCGAGGCGGCTGACGATGGGGCGTCGGACGCGGCGTTGTCAGGCGTACCCGCCTGATCTTCCTGCGCCTTGCGGTAGGCCATTTCACCGATCTTCATGCTGGCCTGCATGAGGGCAGTCGTCTTGGCCTCGATCGCGGCTTTGTCCTCGCTGTTCATGGTATTGCGAAGATCCTCGATCGCGCTTTCGGCGGCCTTGCGGTCGTCGTCAGACACTTGGCTGCCGAGTTCGGAGAGCGATTTTTCCGTCTGGTGGATCATCGATTCCGCCTGGTTCTTAGCATCGACAAGTTCGCGTTTCTTCTTGTCGGTGTCGGCATTGGCTTCGGCGTCTTTCACCATCTTTTCGATGTCGGCGTCGGAGAGGCCGCCGGAAGCCTGGATGCGGATCTGCTGTTCCTTGCCTGTCGCCTTGTCTTTTGCGGTGACGTGGACGATGCCGTTGGCGTCGATGTCAAACGTGACTTCGATCTGCGGCACGCCACGCGGGGCGGAGGGAATGCCCACGAGGTCGAACTGGCCGAGCAGCTTGTTGTCCGCCGCCATTTCGCGTTCGCCCTGGAAGACGCGGATCGTCACCGCCGACTGGTTGTCTTCAGCCGTGGAGAAGGTCTGCGATTTTTTCGTCGGGATCGTGGTGTTGCGGTCGATCAGGCGCGTGAACACGCCGCCGAGCGTTTCGATACCGAGCGAGAGCGGGGTAACGTCGAGCAGGAGGACGTCTTTGACGTCGCCTTGCAGAACGCCGCCCTGAATGGCCGCGCCGTCGGCGACGACTTCATCGGGGTTCACGCCCTTGTGCGGTTCCTTGCCGAAGAATTCCTTCACCGTTTCGACGATCTTGGGCATGCGGGTCATACCACCGACCAGAACGATGTCGTCAATGTCGGACGGTTTCACGCCGGCATCTTTCAGTGCGGATTTCAGCGGGCCTGTCGTTTTCTTGATGAGGTCATCGACGAGGGATTCCAGCTTCGCGCGCGTCAGCTTGATGTTCAGGTGTTTCGGGCCGGACGCATCCGCCGTGATAAACGGCAGGTTGACGTCGGTTGCCTGCGCCGAAGACAGTTCGATCTTCGCTTTCTCGGCGGCTTCTTTCAGACGCTGGAGCGCGAGCTTGTCGTTGCGCAGGTCGATCGCCTGTTCTTTTTTAAATTCATCCGCGAGGTAGTGGATGATGCGGTCGTCGAAGTCTTCCCCGCCGAGGAACGTGTCGCCGTTGGTGGATTTCACTTCGAACACGCCGTCGCCGATTTCGAGGACGGAGACGTCGAACGTACCACCGCCGAGGTCGTACACGACGATCGTGCCGGTGGCTTTCTTGTCGAGGCCGTAGGCGAGCGCCGCCGCCGTAGGTTCGTTGATGATACGCAGGACTTCGAGGCCCGCGATTTTGCCGGCGTCTTTCGTCGCCTGACGCTGGCTGTCATTGAAGTAGGCGGGGACGGTGATGACGGCCTGATCGACTTTTTCGCCGAGGAAGCTTTCCGCCGTCTCTTTCATTTTTTGCAGGATCATCGCGGAGATTTGCGCCGGCGATTTTTTCTCGCCGTCCACTTCGACCCAGGCGTCGCCGCCATCGGCCTTGATGATTTTGAACGGGGCCGTCTTGATCATCTTCTGCACTTCGGCATCGTCGAAGCGACGGCCGATCAGCCGTTTGACCGCGTAAAGCGTGTTGTCGGGGTTCGTGACCGCCTGACGTTTCGCCGGCTGTCCGACGAGGCGCTCTCCATCCTTGGAGAAGGCGACCATGGAGGGGGTGGTGCGCGCACCTTCTGCGTTTTCGATGACGCGGGATTCTTTCCCGTCCATCACGGCGACGCAGGAGTTGGTCGTACCAAGGTCAATACCGATGACTTTGCCCATAGTGAATTTCCTTTCGTTGGCAAATAGTTAGTGGAGGCCCGGTTTTCCCAGCACCTTCCGGTGTATTCCCTTAAAGGGGGCTAACACTGCTATATAGCACGGTTTTCTGGGAATTAAAGAGGGAAACGCGGTGAAATTTTATACTTTGCGCAGCACCCCCTCCGGGGGATGCGGAAGGGGCCGGG
>DASTUM010000154.1:0-7892 GCA_035759665.1 Micavibrio sp. | reverse complement strand
CAAGTTCCCGCCGCAAAATAGCGGGCAGGAATTTCCCGATCCCGTTCGTTTCCACGGCGATCGAAGGCAGGAACAGTTCCTTTGCGATCTGCGCCACACGGCGGCATTGCAGGCTGGCTTCGTCTTCATTGTCTTTTGCGGTGGCGGAGATATATTCGACGCGGTGAAGCCAGTAATCTCCCCCCTCATCCGTGTATACAACGGCCAGCACGCTGGCGTCGCCCGAAGCGGAGCCGAAGGCAGGGTCCCACCAGGCCGAAGCGGATACGAGCTTGCGCCCGCCGAGGGACAGGAGCAGATTTTTCTGAACTTCCTGAACGGCAAGATCGTCTTCGTATCTTTGCAAAAGCGAAACGTCGAGCCTGCTGTCCGCGATATTGACGGGCGTCAGCATCATCTGCGAGGCGAATTTGGACGGCCCCGTATCACGGCGGATTTTTTCGATCTCCGCAGCGCCGTAGCGTTCCGGCCATGCGCTCTCCCCCTTTTTGTCCAGAAGCGGGATGGACAGGCGTTTATAGTGTTTGAGGAAGATATCCTCTTCGCCGATCTCACGGCGGGGCGTATCGGCGTAGAGGCTGTAATAGCTGTGCGGCGTGCCGATATAAATCTGCGTGCCGCCGGGCGTCAGGATGAAACGGTTTTCGGCAAGCCGGTCGCGCAGCTTTTCGCGCTTGTCCGCCGTGTCCGATGTGTTCGGAACCTCGACGTCGTCGTAGATGATGACATCCGCCCGCGTGCCGGTGATGTTGGCATGGATGCCGCGGGCCAGAACAGACGGGTCGCGCGATATGCGTTTGCGGTTGACGGTAAAACTATCGGCGGCCCACTGGTCGGGGTTACTTGGCCGAAGCGCGGTCGTTAAAGGATGTCTCTCGACGATCTTGCGGATCGTCCGCGCCATCTTCTCCGACAAACTGGATTCCGCGGCTAACACCAGGATACGCAAATCCGGATCCCGACATAGCAGCCACGCCGAGAACAGACCCATGAGAGACGACTTCCCGCTTGCTCGAAAGGCCTGAAGCAGCAATCGCGTCTCTCCACGCTCCCAGCACGTCTGCAACCAGGTTGCGATCCGAAAGTGAATTTGGGGGGTCGTAAGGTTTTGCGTTACGTTCCATAGGGATAAAAATACGCTGAAATCATCGTCCTTGCAACGGCGTGATGTCATTCGTTCCTCTAATATAAAATGTTATTTAAAATAGATATGGCTTATGCCAAGTCTTCTTCGGGTGGCTCATATGAATTTGCTTCTTTGAAGGCCACGTCCATACAAGCCGTGAAGTCTTTGTTTTGCAGCATTTTTTCCTGCAATCCCGCCCATTGTGTAAGCTTAAACAGGAGATGGATGTGAGCGGCTGCCGCTTTCCCGGCATTCTGGTGATCTGTGAATAGTTTCGATTTTGCCGTCACGAAATCCGCTTCCATAAAACCGTTATAAGAGTCGCAGGCCCTTTTTATGGCGGATGGAAGGAACTCCATGATTTGTTCACGCGTTTGCTCTTCCAATTTTTTATCTGTCATAAGACCTCCTAGAATTTGGAAATGATGTGCCAGTGGGCTCCGTCGGATACGACGGTGATGGCATTATACTGGGCATTGAGGGGCTGGCCGTACCCGTCGGGGCCGCTGCCGCCATATTCGGTTACGGTGATGACGTTCGACGACACATCGGTCTTCTTGATCGTCACCGTCCGCCCCACCGCGATCGCGGCATTGGCCGGCGGCAGGCGCGCCGTTATAGCTCCGCCATAGGATGAGACCAGATAGACATCCACCGCCATGTCAATGTCGTAGACGCCCGACCCGTCGTGGTAGCGGGTGTTGCCCGGCGCGCGGTTCGATGAAATCACAAACCATTCGGCACCGTTCGAGAGCGCCTGCATGAAGTCGCCTTCGGCGCCGAGATAATAATTGCGCCCGTCCGGCCCGTCGCCGCCGTCTTCCGCGATGGTAATGACGTTCGAAGACGAATCCGTCTTCTTGACCACCATCATCACGCCGACGGCGTCCGCCGCGTTGGGAAGATTCAGAGTCAGCGCGCCGCCGAAGCTGGATACGAGATGCACGGAATGCGAGATGTCGAGCTGCACTGTTCCGCTCGTGTCGATATATTCGGTGTCGTAGCGTTGCAGGGTGGCGTTGATATCCACCGCCGTCGTTCGTTGCAGGCGGTTCTTGTGCGGGAAGCCAGCATTGTAAGCCGTGTATTTCCCGCCCGACAAATCCCAGATCGCAGACCCGTCCGACATGGACAGCAGATTGAAGATCGATGTTTCGTCCGATCCCGCCTCCAGCTTGACGTTGGGAACGGTGTTGTTGCTTTCAGTGTAAGGATTGACCAGAAGGGTTTTGTAAGACTCCGCCCCCATCGTCATGCAGCCCTGCGCCGTGCCCTTGACGTTGGCTTCGCAATCGATAAAGGCGTTGTTGAACGACCCGTGTTCGACGTAAATCCCGTGGCCAGAAATATCCGCTCCGTGGCTGTAGACACGGCATGCATGGAATTTGTTGGCGTTGGGCGTATCGCCCGCGCCGCTTCTGGTTAAGTGAATGCCGTGAATGGCGGGTTCTTCCACCAGCACGCGGTCGAAATTGTTCCAGTAGCATGGGAAGTTGGGATCGTTATGCCCGTCGAGCTGCACACCGATATCGGCGGCGAAGATCGCGACATCCGTGACCGCGCATTGCACGCATGGGCGGTCGCGCCCGAACAGTTTCAGGCCGATGGCGCCGCCCGTGATGCGTATATCCGATACCGTTGCGAAGTCGGCGACGATTTCGACGGCGTTGAAGGAATTGTCCTGGCATTGCAGAACCGATACCTGACCCGCCCCGAATAGTTTTTGCCTCTCTCCAAGCGTGATCGTGCCGGATATGAGATAGCTGCCGGGTGGCAGGAAGACCGTGTCATGCGCGGCGAGCGTCTTTTGAATGGCAATCGTGTCGTCATGCAGGCCGTTGCCGTAAGCCCCGAAATCCTTGACCGACACGGCATCGGAAAATTTATCAGAGGAAGGCCGGGTCACAGCGCCCGTGCCATAGGCCGTGTAATCCGGCGCGGCCATCGAGCCCTCCAGAGTTACAGCCACGGGGTTTCCGTCGCCGTCGAAGCCGAGCGCCTTGTTCGCCCGCGCCGCGCGATCCGGCAGAATTGTCTGTGCCGGGTTTTCATGGTCGGAATAGCGCAGCATCGGGGAAAGCTGCCTGTCCACCTGCTGCACGCTCGCGGTAAGGTAGTCGAGTTCGTTGTTGATGGCCCGCGCCGAAAAATCCCCGCCTTCGAGGAAATCGGTCATCCGTTCCAGTGGCAAGCGGCGTTCCAGCGTCATGATAACTCCGCCCACAGGCGCCTGATCGAACGTGATCGTGCCGCCCGATGTGTTGCCCGCATCGGAGATGTCATATCCCGCATATTGGGGAGCGCCGTCGAAATAGACTTTTAAATCCTCGCTGGCGAAAATCGGGAACGGGTATTCGAAGACGGTTTGCACGCCGTTGACGACGTAGCGCACGATGGGCGCCGTATCCGGCATTTTGATATGGTCTGGCATGGAAAACTCCTAGAATACGATGCCGCCGATGTCGCGGGCGGATTGCAGGGCGGAGCCGACATTTTTCAAACGGCCGCGCTCTTTCATTTGCGTGAGTTGCAGCGTGTTGATCCGCTGCTGCTGAGACACGCCCAGGTCGATCGCGGCGGTTTTGAGGGCGTCGAGCGCATTGCGCTGCTGCAATTCCTCCTCGCTTTCGTCGAACATGCCCAGAAGGACGGCTTGTGCAGACCCGTTGCCGGAATCTATTCCGCTTGCGCCGTACGTGGCGCGCTGCCTTGCCATGGCGCGGCGCAGGGCGGCGCGGCGGCTGCCTTCCGCCTGCTCGGTGGACAGGCGCAGTTGTTCTTTTTGCAAAGACGCCTGTTCCCGCGCGTTGCGTAAGGAAAGTTCCGATTGCGCTCTGGCTAAATCGTAATCCTAACGGCCCGACTGGCCGCGGTAATTGTCAACGACGCCGATCAGCGTGTTGGCGGCCGTAAGCGCCTGCATGGCCGTCGCGGCCAGCGAGGTTAATCCACCCATAATAATCTCCTTGGTTTAATCGTTGATTTTGACTTCGGTCATGACCGATAAAAGCGTGAATGGCAGCGCCGCCGATTGTTCGATCCGCCATAGCGGCTCCGACAATTGTTTTTGCCAGCCGAGAGCGCGGACATGGACATCGCCGCTCATCAAAGGTGGCGTTTCATCGAGAATTTCCTCTTCGCCCAGTTGGCGCAGGGAAACATCGCGCAGCCCCCGCCCGACATCGAGGCGCAGCGCCTTCGTGTCCTGCAGGCGGAAGACAGCCTCGATCAGGCGCACCTTGCGGATCATCGCGCCCTCGCCGATTGCAGACGGCGGCAGCGGTTCGATGATATGCGTGTAGGGAAGACCGATTTCCACGGCGGTTGCGGTTTCTTCCAGCGTCACCTGGCCGCCTGTAACCGTGTGTGGGTCTAAAACGACGCCGTCCGCGACCACGGAAACGCTCATCCCTTCCAGATGGTCCAGCCCTGACCATTCTGTAACGGGGCTGCCCGCCTCACCCTTCAGGGCGGAATCGAGATTGAGGGAATTGTCGAAGACTTCGATAAAATAATTCCCGTCCCGCGCTACCAGAAGATAGACTTCATCGCCGACGACCGAAACGGATTTAACCGATCCTTGCGTTTCATGCAGCGTCCAGGCCGCGACCTGTTCCGCGCGGTAGATTGTAAGCGTTGCAAATTTTCCGTCATCGCGCACGATAAACAAAAGACGGCGCAGCGCATCGAAATCCTGATCGACGGGGTGTCCGACCACATGGCGGGATACCAGAGCAAGATCCGTCGCCTGATAGGCCTGCTCGACATCGGTGTAAAGAAATTCGCGGATTTCGCTGCCGTTGCGCGCCACGAACATCGTCGCGCCGTCCACCGTTACCGGGGGAATATAGCGGTCGGTGCGCGACCCTACCCGCGTCTGGCGGTTGAGCTGCACGCTCGTCGGCGTCAGCGGATCGCCCGTCACCATCCATTCCGCCCCGCTGGTGAAAACCTGCAAATGGCGTCCTGAAAAGATTCCGCGGATGGCGTTCACCTGATCGGACAGGATGGCGAATTCGATGGATTCGTCGTCGAGGCCCGTGCCGGGCTCGAAATTGAACAGATCACCGCTCTTCGAAAACCACAGGCGGTTCGGCAGATCCCGCGATCCGCCGAGGACGAGCCTGTCCTGGTGGAACGCAACCGTCGCCGGATAACCGCGCACATCCGAAAAAGCCTGTTCGGCCCAGTCGATCGTCGCCGTCGTAGCGCCAAGCGTTTGTACGACGGTTGCAGTCACCACCGTCGGGGAATTGACCAGCGTAACGACGACTTCCTTGCCGCCGACGCGAAGGCGCGTTCCCGCATGACCGCTTTCGAACACGGCGGCGGAGGCCGTCAAAGTGATCGTGCCCGTCGTCGCGCTCGGCGTCAGCGTGACAGTGCTTTCGGCGAATTTATAATATGGCTGCTGCGTCACATCGGCATCCGTGAAAAATTCCCAGTCGGCGAGAACGAAGCTTCCCAGAGAATTGCGCAGGAGCTTTTTCGGCTTCACATCGGGATGAACCATGAGCAGCGTATCGGCGCTCTGCGTCCAGGTCATTTGCGGAATTTGCGCGGACGTCCACGGGGCGGACAAGGTCTGCACGTTCACGCCGCCAGCGTAAATGTCGATCTGGTTGTCCGTAACAACCATCAGGTAGGTTTGCTCGGTGTTGAATTCAAAAGAAATCAACCGCCAGCCGCCGTATCGACATAGCCCAGCCCGGCGCGGCGCGTGACCCCGCCCGTCGGAAAGATAAACAGGTTGCGCAGTCCCAGAGCACCGTTTTCATAGGCGCGAAGGTCGCCGCGGCCCATAAGTTCGCGGCTGACTTCGCCGGCGGTAAAGTTGGTTTTAACTTGCCTGATGCGGGTCATGACTAGCCTCTTACGTCTGCCAGGGAGAAGTTTTCGATGCGGTTTGGTGAATCCTGCTGCGCGTCAATTTGGCGCGCGCGGGCATATTCGATATCCGCGATTTTATAAAGTGCTTCGGCGCGAGACGTGTTTTCGGTGACAGGAATACAGAATTCCGCGGCAAGGCGCGCGATCAGCGCCATATCGAAATACGGCGGAAACTCCTCTTCTTCCGGGCGGAAAATATAAGAGAGCGTCACATCCTCCGCGTTCGCGTGCAAAGCGCCGCGAGTGATGCGGTAATGCAGGCCGCGTCCGCGCCTGCCCTGCCCCGCCGACATTGCGCGCAGGAAATCGATGGGAAGCTGGAATGCTTTTTGAAAGTCGGCGATCGGCGGATCGACCAGCGGCGTTAAATTCACCTGCCCGTAGGCAAAGCTCCAGCTATAGGCCGAAAGCAGCGCATCGCGCGCCGGGCCGTAGAGCCCCCCCGCGATTTCCGATTCCGCCGTGCCGTCGGCAAAGGAAGTGATGGGCGCGGCGCCCAGGCGGATCAGGGCGCGGCTGCACAGCCCCACATCGTTCAAAGCCATGAGAAATCTCCTTGATTTGTATTTGAAATAAAAAAAGCGGCCCGGAGGCCGCTTTGAATTTAGTCTAGCAATAAGCGTCAGGCCGCGAGGCGCATCTCTTCGGAAACGCCGAAGGACGGGCGGACGATATTTTCGTTGTCCGCGCGGGCGGCCGATTTGAAGTCGGATTTCAGAGGCAGCGGCACGAACTGGCCGGAAGCCGCGAAATCAAAACTGTTCAGCATTCTGCTTTTCAGATCGTTCTTATAGGCGGTGGCGCGATCAGCTGCGCGGGCGGTGTGATCCAGCGCCTGAACGCCAAAGGCGGCGTCGAGAATTTTTTCCGCTTCCGAAGCGAAGCCGCCGACCAGAAGGCCGCCCGCTTTCGCCGGTGCGATAAAGGCCGGGAATATGCCGTTGTCGGCCAGGCGGTTGTTCTGGGCGCTGAAAACGCTCATGACTTCCCGGCTGTCATCCGCACGGTATTTCCCGAGGTCGGAATATTGGACGGACTGTATTTTGCCGTCATAGGATATCAGGCGATATCCAAATTGATCTTTGGTATTACACATAGCCACAGTTAACACTGCCCTCGTACCGATATTTTCTTATTTATTAGAGAAGGATTAATAGCAAAGCGGGCGAGAAAAAGGCAAATGGAATCTTTTATCTCATTGATTTCACTTATAAATCATTGTGTTGCCGTTTTTTGGCCGCACTTGCGACTCGAAAATCCAGGTACGATTAGGAGCCGCCTCCCCGCCTTTTTAAGGCGGGGAGGACGGCCGTCGCGGAAACCGCCGACGGAAAATGCGGCAATGGCGAACAAAGCTTGCTCAAAGCCAACTTCATCCGTGGCGCATGGAGGGGTCTATGAATAGACCGCCACGGTGACAACGCCGCTGGAAATGCCGGTCACGATGTAAAATTTCGTGGACGGCAATCCGTCGGTATCGAGGTTCGCGATAATCAGGTCGCCGGTATGAATCATATCGGCGGCATTGTTGAAATAGCCAGCGCCGGTTACGGCGCTATCGATGGTTTTGTAGTGCCAGAGCGTGAAGTTGTTGGCGTAGGCCAGAACGCTGAGGTCATGCAGGATCAAAGACATTATTCATTCTCCTTCTTACGATTACGCATCAGGCGTTTCATCGCAGCCAATCACGACGACGCCTGCGCCGTCGATCAGGACAGAGCCCTGCGACATCATGTTGTTGACGAAATGCGCCGCGCGGTCGCCGTGCCACGTAATGTCGGACTGGACATCCGAACCCGAGGCATGGCCGATCGCCGTCTTGTGATAGAAAAAGCATTGGCGGATATCGTCACCATCGATCGGAAGGCCCGAATGC
>DASTUM010000153.1:0-9937 GCA_035759665.1 Micavibrio sp. | reverse complement strand
GGAAGAATTCAATGACGAGATAGCATATCGCCATTACCCCGAAATCTTCCTTCGGAACGAAGCGCGCGGTCACTAGGAATACGGCCAGAACGAGGAACTGCCCCAGAAACTGATTTGATAGGGACCATAAGGCCCCGCGGCCTACAATCGCCTTGCTGGATGTCGGAGGGTTTTCCATGGCGCGCACTATACTTCAATCCCGCTATATTTCAATGGGTTGCGCAAGCGGCGGAAACGGCGGTTATACTTGTGCTTCCTCCGCGATGCGGGCCGCTTCCGCCCGGGCTGGACGGATCGCCGGAACTACCCTATTTTATTGAAAAAAGGGAGTGTGTCTTGCCCATGCGCATCGGCGATCTTTCCATCGAACATCCGGTTTTTCTGGCCCCCATGTCGGGGGTGACGGATTTGCCGTTTCGCCGCATGGTCAAGCGCTACGGCGCGGGGCTGGTCTTTTCCGAGATGATCGCCAGCCGCCCGATGCTGGAACAATATCGCCGCGATCCTGCGAGCGCCGATTTGAATCACGCCGACGAATTTCCCATGGCCGTCCAGCTCGCGGGCTGTGAACCGGACATGGTGGCCGAAGCGGCGAAAATCCACGAGGCGCGCGGCGCGGCCATCATCGACATCAATTTCGGCTGCCCCGTCAAAAAGGTCGTGAATAATTTCGCGGGTTCGGCGTTGATGAAAGATGAAGAACTCTCCGCCAGAATCATGGAAGCGGCGGTGAAGGCCGTGAAAATTCCCGTCACCATTAAAATGCGCCTCGGCTGGGACGATGCATCCATCAACGCGCCCGCTATCGCAAAAATGGCGCAGGATTGCGGCGTGAAAATGATAACCGTCCATGGCCGCACGCGCTGCCAGCTCTATAACGGCGCCGCCGACTGGCGCGCCGTGCGGGCGGTGAAGAACGCTGTCGATCTGCCCGTCATCGTCAACGGTGATATCCTCGACGTCACTAGCGCCCGCGAAGCGCTGGCCCAATCCGGCGCCGACGGCGTGATGGTGGGGCGGGGCAGCTATGGCAAGCCGTGGGTCATCCGCCAGATCATCGACGCCCTGCATGACGGGATGGAAAGCGCGGCCCCTTCTCGCGCGGAAAAACGCGCGGTCGTTTTGGAACATTACGACGCCCTGCTGCGTCATTACGGCATGCGCCAGGGCGTGCCTGTCGCCCGCAAGCATATCGGATGGTACTGCAAGGACATGGACGGTTCGGACGAACTGCGCGGTGAAATTAACGCGCTAGGCGATCCGGCGCAGGTGGTGCGGCGCGTGGAAGAATTTTTCGCAAGGGCGGCATAGCCATGGGATACAAGGACTTCTTCCCTGAAATTTTCCGTCCCGCGGATTCCCTGCAAATCTACGGCGGCTGCAACGGCTGCGCCTTCGGCCCGACAATCCGCGTCCTCGTCTGGAACATGTATAAAGCCCGCAGCACCGGCTGGAGCGAGGACTTCCAGACTTATATCCAGAACAAGGAACTGGTGATCCTGCAGGAAGCCGTCATCAACACCAACCACGACATGATCTTTCAATCTCCGGGCCGCTTTGAATGGATCATGGCGAAAACCCACAAGTCCCGCACGACGCAAGCGACAACGGGCGTAAAGACCGGATCGATCGTCAAATCCACCGCCCACGCCTATTTCATGACGAGCGACGTCGAGCCGATCCTGAAAACACCCAAGATGCTGCTGGCGTCCACCTATCCGGTCGAAGGGATGGAAGAACAATTGCTGGTCGTCAATATCCACGCCATCAATTTCGTGTCGTTCCAGAAATTCAGCCGCCAGTTGAAGCAGATGGTCGAGGCCATCGAAAAACACCGGGGGCCTGTCATCCTCGCCGGCGATTTCAACACCTGGAACGATCTGCGGTATCGCAGCCTGCTGGACGTTGCGGATAGAATGGGGTTGCAGGAGGCGCAGCTTATGCGCAAAGGCCGCCTGGCACATCTTAACAAACATCTCGACCATGTTTTCTATCGCGGCCTCGATATCGTGCAGACGGAAGTGCTGATGGCCGTGCGCTCGTCCGACCATTATCCCATCGTTGTGGAATTCGTCATTCCGGGCGTTGCGGGTTCCGCCTAGAGCTGCCCTTCCACCGGCAAAAGGGAAATCAGGAAGGCCTGCAAGACCCGCCACGGGCTGGCCTGCGGTTCAGTAACGTAGCGAATCTCCGGCCCGTCGTCGCGCGTCGTCCAGATCAGCCTGTTCCCTGGCGAAAGGCCGAGCTTGTAGCTTACCTCCGGCGTCGCCGCTTCTTCGAACATCCCGTAAAGCTGCCGCGCCAGTTCGGGGCTTTTGATGAAGAGGCCGAGCTCGGTGTTCAGATAGGCAGAGCGCGGATCGAAATTGAAAGACCCGATCACGGCGTATTCCCGGTCGACGATATAGGCTTTGGCGTGCAGGCTTGCATAAGACGGCGCTTTGCGGGCGAGCAGTCTTTGCCGCGTTCTCTTGTCTCCGTGGGGCTTGAGCTCGTAGATTGAAACGCCCTGATCCAGAAGCGGAATCCTGTGTTTGCCGTACCCCGTGTGAACCGCCACCACGTCCGTGGAAGCGAGGGAATTGGTCAGAATTTTCACCCGTACGCCCCGTGCGCTCAGGGATGACAGCCATGCGACGCCGCGCTCCCGCGGAACGAAATAGGCGGATACGATGATGAATTTTTCCTTTGCCCGGTCGACGATTTCTTTCAGGCGCAGCAGGGGCGGGCTGAAATTCTGCGCGCCCTGCACCTTGGCGCTGGCGTCCGTGACCAGATCGGCATCGGCCCAGACGAAATTCTCCACGATTTCCTTGCCTTCGATGCGCGTTACGGTGCCGTGGGACTTTCCGTCCCTGAACCGCTTGCTGAATTTCTGCCAGTTGCTTCTCAAGCGGGTGCGGATGTCCTGCAGCGCCTTGTGCCCTCTTCGCTCTTTGTAAAGCTGCAAAACCGGGTAGGCATGATCGTCGTTCCAGAATTCATCGAAGCTCCTGGAAATATCCGCCGCAATCGGCCCTGCGGACAGGACGTCTATATCCTTGAAGGACATTTCCTTGTGCGTTTCGAAATATTCGTCGCCGAGATTGCGCCCGCCGACGATCGCCATCTGGTTGTCGGCGATCAGGGCCTTGTTGTGCATCCGCCGCGTAGCGCGCTCACGGTGGAGAAGGGCGGCTAGAATCCGCGCCGGCGTCGACTGGTCGTGTTTGTTGACGGGATTGAAGATGCGGATTTCGATATTGGGGATTTCATCGAGCGTGATCAGGTCGTGGCGCATTTGACCCGTCGTGACGTCGTCGATCATCAGCCGCACGCGCACGCCGCGCTCCGCCGCGCGGATCAGGGCTTCGATCAGGACGTTCGAACTGATGCCCTCGCTGATCGCGTAATATTGCAGGTCGAGCGTCTTTTCCGCCGACCTGATCAGGAACAAGCGGCCTTCGAGGGATTCTCCGCCCGTCCTGAAGATGTAAAATCCCGAAAGCCCCGCATGCCGCGCCGCCGGTTCCCGGATCATGTCCGCAAGGCCGCACCCCGTATCCTGAGGGATGGCATAAGAAGGCGTTTTTATGGATTGTTTCAAAAATGGCCTCTGGCGCTAGAAATTGTTATTAATGTGCACTCGAACGTCAAAAAATCATAGAAATTCCGCCGGCAGCCGGGGCTTTTCGTGATTTTCCACATTGCCGAGGCCCGGCTTCTAAGTTATTGATAACCTGTTCGATTTAACAAGAAAATCATAATTTGCCATATGGACTGGCGACAGGAGTGAACTTTGGCCCCGATCCCGTCATTAATAACAGCCATGACCTCATCCGAAACCACGCCCCGCCATCACGTCGCCAAGCGCCAGATACCCCGCCGTCTGGGCATGGTGATATTGCTCTACGACCTCGCGGCGCTGATGCTTGCCTTTGCGACGACGAAATATCTTTCCGGGCTTCTCGTATCGCTTTCCCACGCGCTCGACTGGGAAGCCGAATTCCATCACTTCGACACGCGCCGCTACTATTATTATTTCCTGTGCTTTTTCGTGCTCCTGCGCTTTGCCTTCAAGGGGCATTATTCACGGCGCGTCCCCCTTCTGGCACAGGTGGAAACCATCATCAAGACGATCGGAATCGCGGCCATTTTCGATTGCTTCAACGTTTATTTCCTCGGTTACCGTTCAATGCCTATCATGCTTATGTTCAACTGGGCTCTCTGCATCGCTCTCCTGGTTCTGGGGCGGCAGATTTCCGTTTTCGTCATAAGCCGCGCCAGGGACTGGAGACTGCCCATCGCTCTTGTCGGCGATGCGCGCGTGGTAACGGATACGTTCTACGCCTTCGACAATGACCGCCACACGGGCTATGACATCCGCGTCGTCCTGCTGACGGGGAATGAGCCCCTCGACATGGAAGTCCTTCCGAAATACGCGGTCCGTGCCGACATACGCCGCGACGACGGCCATATCGACGATTTCATCCGTCAGAACCCCCAGTATTATTATATCTTCGGCATGGGAGATCTGCGCGGCCCTGACGAAGATAAATTGACGCGCGCCCTCGACGGCGCTCAGGTCGAATACGGCGTGATTCCGAGCACGAAAAGCCTCGATGTCTACGGCATGGAACCGCATTATTTCTTCGGCAACGACATCATGATCCTGCACCGCCGCGATTCCATCCGCTCCCCTTCGGGGCGCATCATCAAGCGGGGGATCGATATGCTCGTCTCCGGCCTGGGGCTCATTCCGCTGGGTCTTTTGACGGCGGTGGTGTGGATTTCCAAAAAGGTGGAAGGCTCCGATACGCCCGTCTTCTACGGCGGCGAACGGGAAGGCATGTACGGGGAGCTTTTCCGCTGCTGGAAATTCTGCACGACGAAAAACGACGGGGACGCCATTCTCGCCGATCTTCTGGCGCAGAATGAAGGGGCTCGCGCTGAATGGGACAAGTTCCAGAAACTCAAAAACGACCCGCGTATCGACACTCGTCTTTCCGGCCTCCTGCGCAAAACCAGCCTCGATGAACTGCCGCAGATATGGAACGTTTTTCACGGGGATATGAGCCTCGTCGGCCCCCGTCCGATCCTGCCCTCGCAGCGAGAGGAATATGGTAGCCTTTTGGAGCAATATTACGCCGTGCGTCCCGGCCTGACGGGGCTGTGGCAGGTCAGCGGGCGCAACGAAACCTCATTCCAGCAGCGCGTTTACTGGGATAGCTGGTACATCCGCAACTGGTCGCTCTGGTACGACATCGTCATCCTTTTCAAAACGGCCAAGGTTCTAGTCACCGGCAAAGGGGCGTATTGATGATGACGCGTTCGGACATGTGTGCACTTTTGGATAAAATCCGCATCGTGCGGGACGAAGAGGATTTGCAGAATATCCTCGCCGCGCTTTTCCCCGAAAGGCTGACAAGACCGGTGCGCGTGGCTTTCGTCAACGCGCACGCATTCAATCTTTGCTGGAAAGACCCTTCCTTTTTGCAAAATAGTCTCGCCTGCGATTACATTTTCCGCGACGGCGCGGGCATGAAAATCCTGTTTCGGCTTCTGGGCCGGGACGAAGGCCTGAACATGAACGGTACGGATTTCATCCCGCGCCTTCTGGAACGATACAAACACACGGACATTGCCCTGATGGGCACCGCGTCCCCGCATCTGGAGCGGGCTGCGGACAAAATCGCCGCAGGCGGGGCGAATCCCATCCTTCTGATCGACGGGTTCCAGGACGACCAAAAATATACGCAGGCGCTTGCAGGAAGCTCCATACGCCTTGCGCTCCTCGCCATGGGAATGCCCAAGCAGGAACGCATAGCCGCGATGCTCGCCGCCAGTCCATCTCCCCGCCTGATCGTCTGCGGCGGTGCCATTCTCGATTTCATAGCCGGGAAAGTGACGCGCGCCCCGGCCGTTTTCCGCCGCTTCGGGCTGGAATGGCTGTACCGGTTAGCGCAGGAACCAAAGCGCCTCTTCGGACGTTACGTCATCGGCAATGCCGTTTTTCTCTGGCGGGCCGTTCGCCTGTCCCGCGCCCTCAGGCAAGAAAGAAGACGTATGGCTTTAACCGACCCTTCCGGCCTGAAAGTCCTCCATGTCGTGCGCCAGTACGCGCCGGCCATCGGCGGCCTCGAATCTTATGTCCAGAATATGGTGCGCCATCAAAAGGCGCTGGGCTACCGCTGTGAAGTCCTGACTCTCAATAAGGTGTTCCATGGCGATGGAAAAATCCTTCCGGAACGGGAGGAAATCGAGGGCGTCCCCGTCCGCCGCGTAAAATTCTTCGGACGCCGCCGTTTCTTTATCCCCGCCGTATTGCCGTTTTATTTCGGACGCTTCGATATCGTGCATGTCCACAATACGGATGTCTTTTACGATTACGGCGCTCTGATCGCCATTCTTACGAAAACGCCGTTCTTCGGCACGACTCATGGCGGCTTCTTCCATACCAACGATTTTTCGCCAATCAAGAAAATCTATTTCAACACGATCACGCGCTTTTCGTCCTTCTTCTACAAAACCATCTTCGCCATCAGCCAGAACGATTTCGACACGTTCAGGCCGCTCAACAAAAACATCGTCCTGCAACCCAACGCCATAGAACCTTTGGGTGATTTCATCTGCGCGGGCAACGATTTCCTCTATATAGGCCGCCTCGCCGAACACAAGAATGTCGGCCGCGCGATAGAAGTGTTCTCCCGCCTCAAAAAGCGCCATGGCGTTCCCGGGCGCTTCCATGTCATCGGCCCCGAATGGGATGTCACCGTAGAAAGCCTCAAATCGATTGCGGACAGGGAAGGGGTTGGGGAAGATGTTGTCTTCCACGGCGCCGCCAGTTCGGCGCATATGCGCGATATCGTGCAATCCTGCGGTTTCTATATCTCCGGCTCGACGTTCGAAGGGTTCGGCATGTCGATGCTGGAGGCTATGTCCGTCGGTCTGATTCCCTTGGTTCAACCCAACAAATCCTTCGAGGAACTGGTCGGCCAGTCCGGTGTCGGCCTCTTGATTGATTTGGCGGAACCCGGCACGGCCGCTGCTGCGATAGCCGCTTATCTTCCTACCGTCGCCATGGTACAAAGAGCCCAGGCCCAGCAATTCTCCCGGAACTTTTCCTGGAAGGCGCTGGTCGATAGCGCTTCGGCATATTACGCGAAAGAATTACGATAGATTGTCATGAACGACACCGCCTCCCGATATGCTCCGTTAGGACAAGCCTCCGGCTTTCAAAGCGCCGTGCCGCCGGTCATCGTCGCCTTCTGCCTTATCTTCAACTTTTTCCTTTGTTTTATAAATACGAAGATCGCGAGTGTTTCCGTTCCTGTCATTATCCTTTGCGAAATGATGCTGGTCGGATCTGCGATGTTTATGGGCATGCTGCGTCTCGACCGCATGAAAATATACTGGCTTATCATTCTGTGCCTGCAAATATCGTTAATCTGTCTTCTTTCCGTTTTACGGCAGGAGATTATGATGAAACCGTTACGGGATATTATGATCGTTCCGGTTTTCGTTATCCTCGGCCTATCTGCCTATCGCATAGATTTTTCGAAAATACTGCTCTATCTGGGAGGGTTCATCCTGGCGGTCGCTTTATGGGAGGCGTTCTTAACGGACAGCTTTCTGTCGCTCTTTAATATCCGCGATTATTATATCTCCAAAGGCGCCATGCGGGACGATCTCAATATTACCGAGCTGCCGCTGTTTGCCAGCGGCGAGCGCCCGAGCGGGCGTTTCCTGATCGATATCCCGGGCCTTCACCGCATATCTTCTGTCTTTATGGAGCCTGTCTCTTTAGGGTTTTTTGCCTCGATCATGGGAATTTATTTCGTTGCGGTAAAGGATGAAATATCGAAAGGCATGTATATCGCTGCTCTGGCGATCTGTTTTCTGCTCATCTGGCTTTCCGACGCGCGCCTGGCGTTCGGCACGCTGTTTTTGACATTGTTGCTAAGACCGGTTTTTTTACGCCTCAATCATCGCGTGGGAATTTTGATTTTTCCTTGCGTGCTGCTGTTTTCGCTCGCGATGATATCCGCCAATGTTCTGAAGGTGGACGGCGAGGGGCTGGGGGCGCGCCTGTTGTGGTCTTTAACGGTTCTTGGAAACACGAATCTTGAAATATTTATGGGAGTTTCGGGGTATGGCAAAGAATTTATCGCGGATAGCGGGCTGGCTTATATCCTGAACGATCAGGGCTTTCTGGGCCTTCTTTTGTACTGGCTGCCCCCGTTCTTGTTCTTGCGGAAACTGCCCGCGTCCGCGCGGGTGTTCATCTTCGGGATAGGTATCTATCTGGCCTTCGGGATGATGATTTCCCAGGCGTTCCTGACAATCAAGACGGCGGCGTTCCTATGGTTCAGTTACGGCTATCTCGTCGCCCGCGACCTGAAAAAAGATGATTATGGCGGACGCTCTGTCTGATAACTTTGCCCTGCTCAGTATAGTTCTTTATCTTCCAGCCACTGCTTCACGAAATTGCCCATATCCTTATCGGCGCCAAGCATCGCGGGGCCGCATTTCGGGTCGTAGCTCCACGCCGTCCATCCGATCTGAGGGCGGGCGTCAAGATAGGCGCGGAGCGGCTCGCCGTAGCTTTCCCTGTCGCCCTTGATGCCCCACCACGCTTTTTCCTGAGAGCTCCATCCCCATTCGGTCAGGAAGACCGGCACCGTTTCCGATGCCTTGCCGAACAATCTGTCCCAGTCGCGCGGCTTGTAATTGGGATAGACGTGCGCGACATAGGCGATGTTCTTGCCCCGGATCGGGTCTTCGGCGGCAAATCTCGTCATCTGGCTCCAGTGCGGGGAGCCGATCAGTAAAAGGGTATGAGGGGCATCCTTGCGGATATCGTCCACCCATTTCTGCATGGTTTTTTTCCATGCCGCCCAGTTTTCTTTTGTCTTTGCCTTCGGCTCTGTGGGCTCGTTGAATATTTCATATATAATGTTTTTGTCTGCGGCATAGCGCCGGGCCACGCGCGCCCAGAAATCTTCCAGCCTTCTGGTTTTGTTCCGGTCGTTCCACGCCGCAATTTCGTGCCAGTCGATAATGCACTGGATTTTCTTTTCCCGGCACATCTGGACTGCGGGATCGAGATAATTGCGGATATAGCTTTCGGCCCCGACCCGGTCCCATTCCCTTGTCTGAACCGGCAGGCGCAGGATGTTTACGGCCCATTTGTCTCTGGTGGTAACGTCTTCGATCTGCTGGAGCGGCTTGTGCCATTCAAGGCTGCACAGACTCACTCCGCGCGGCGTAAATCGCTTCCCGTCGCTGGTTTTAAAGTAATTGTTCTTCGTACCGAGGCGCACCTCCTGGGCCGATGCGGGCGTGCAGGCGAGGAGGGCTATCAGAAAAACAGCGGAAATCTTCATAGTCCTACCTTTTCGAGCATTGTGTCGATCATTTGTGTCCAGTCCTGCACCGAAGAACGGTCGATGCCGTTCCGGTCGCACTGCATGGCTTTTTCGAAGGCGTACACGATGGTCGATTCCACGCCGGGCGTGTAACCGAAAGCGTGATCCCTGTGGCTGGCCGCGAATTGCGGCGTGACGATCGGCAGCGCGCAATAGGTGTATTGGACGAGTTTCAGGCTCGACTGGCTCAGATAATCCGTTTCCTTCTGCGCGTTGGAGTAGGGGGCGATCCCTATGTCGGCATGCTTTAAGTAAGGGACGATCTCATTATACGGCCTCTCGCCATATTGCCGGACGTTGGGGAGCTCTTGCGGCAATTTCGCTCCTTTACCGAACAAATGGAACGTCCAGTCCGGAAAATTTTTCGCCATCATGGAAACGCTGCTCGCGTCGAACAGCATATCGCCGATGCTGATAACATTACGCGGTGTATCATAGGGGTTCGGCCACGGCCTGTCGAAAAGCGTTTTGTCGATAGCCTGTGGCACATAGAAGGTCGGCGAACCGGCCGGAAAATCATTGGCGACCAC
>DASTUM010000152.1:0-14548 GCA_035759665.1 Micavibrio sp. | reverse complement strand
TTGTTGCGCAAGGCCGCGTTGGTCATCGCCGCCGCCGTTTTGCGCGCGCCGTTGTCGTCGCCCGCGAAGGCTTGCGCCATGGCGATATAGGTGAGGGCGATTCCGTTCGCCGCCGCGTCGGTAATCTTCGCCGCTTCCGCCGTGAGTTTCGCGAACAGGGAATTGTATTTATTCGCCGGCCATTTCAAACTCGCTGCCGCCATGCCGATGCCGCGAATGGTCATCGCCTTCGTGTCCGGCTTGGAAATCAGGGAGAGCAGGTCAATGGCCTTGTCCGTCTGCCCCTCATACGCATAAGTCTTGGCGAGTTCGCGGTAAGTCTGGTCGCGCCACTCGCTTTGCTCGATGCCGGGTGTGAGCGCCTGTATCTGACGCATCAGGCACGGACGATCCATCGCGGCGCAGCTCGGCACCTTGTCCGCGCCCACGGCGAGCGATGCCGCGGGTGCGGCAAATATGAAAAGAGCGGTGATGAGGGTGCCGTAAAGGAACCTGTGCATGATTAGCCCTGCCTTGCTGTTCAGCGAAGTGTATCTTATACATAGTGGATAGACCACGCATTGAGAAGAATAAGCCCACAAGATGATACTGACCTGCCCTTCCTGCACCATGCGCTATATCGTCTCGGAAGGGGCTGTCGGGCCCAGGGGCCGGACGGTGCGCTGCGCCCATTGCGGCGAACAATGGTTTCAGGACGGGGAAGAGGGGCTGGACGAAGCGCTTTTCGCCGACGATCTGCCCTCCACCGGCCAGCATGAGGACTCTTTCAAAGAACCGGAGCCGGCGGACGAAGACGATATCGATTTTCAATCCATTTTACAGAAAGAAATAGAATCCGCCCCGATTCCCGAAGGCGTCAAACCCGTTCAGGAAGAATACGACCCCGTCCTGGCCCAGCTCGGGCCTCAGCCTAAAAAAGAATCCGCGCTACCCTCCGGCGCGAAGCTCAGCGGCTTCATGACCGCCGCTCTGATCTGGATTTTCATTCTGGCTGGCCTGCTTTTCGCCCAGCCCGCGATCTCGCGCGCCTTCCCACCCTCGAACATGGTCTACAGCCTGCTTGGCATGAAACCCGTGATGCCCGGCGAAGGCATGGCGCTCGACGGCCTGCGCGCCGAAATCGCCGACGGGAAAATCGTGATGAAGGGCAATATCATCAATTTGCGCGCAAGTGGCATGAAGGTTCCCGCCGTGCTGGCCTCTATCGTCGATCAAAACGAAAAAATCATCGATCAGGTGTTGATCCCGCCGCCCATTGCCCGCATCAAGGCCGAAGGGCAAATTTCCTTCGACGCGGCCTATCCGAAAATCCCCGACGGCGCGACCAATGTGACCTTCGCTTTTTCTTTCATCAAGGTAAAGCCGCGGGCTCCCGTCATGACCGAAACGCCCGCGCCTGAAAAAGTCGGCACGGCACCTCATGCCGAGGAGCCGCCCGCTGAGGCCGAATCTGAACCGGAACATCACTGATGAAAAAATATCTCGCCTTTTGCGCTATCGCCTTGTGCCTTGCGGCCTGTCAGAAAAAGGACGACCCCTACGCCGCATGGATGGGGAAATGGAACGGACCCGAAGGCACCTATCTAAATTTATCGATGCGCGATGGAGACTATGCCGTCGTCGTCGCCAATCTTGACGGCCCGCTGACCTTTAAAGGTACGGCCACGGACAAGGGCATTACCTTCATGCGCGACGGCAAAACCGAAACCATCAAGGCGGGCGACGGTGCCGCCACGGGCATGAAATGGCTGGCGGGCAAAAAAGACTGCCTCGTCATAAATCCCGGCGAAGGCTTCTGCCGCGACTGACTTGCCTACCTGTCATTACGAGGACCCCGGACTTGATCCGGGGGAGGCGGCAATCCCGCCACCCGCGTAAAATCCCCCACCCGTCATTGCGAGGAGCAACGCGACGCGGCAATCCAGATGTTATAATAACACTGTCCCCTAAACGATATCCCGCTCGATCAGCTCTTCGAGCGTCTGGCGCTTCCTGATAATTCTATAACTTCCATCCTTCACCAGAACCTCCGGCGCAAGCGGGCGCGTATTGTAATTCGACGCCATCGTTGCGCCGTACGCGCCCGCGGAGCGGATAACAACCATATCTCCCTGTTTCATCTGCGGCAGATCGCGGTCTTTTGTAAACGTATCGCCGCTCTCGCACACCGGCCCGGCCACGTCGTATTTCGTCCATGGCGCGTTGCTGTCCCTGACCGGCTCTATGCCATGATAGGAATCGTACAGGGCAGGGCGGATCAAATCGTTCATCGCCGCATCGATAATCAGGAAATCCTTCGCCGGCGTATGTTTCACGTACAAAACCTCGCTGAGCAGGACGCCCGCATTTCCCACGAGGAACCGTCCCGGCTCCATGACGATCTCCGTATCCAGCGGCACGATGATTTCGTTCACCCACCGCGCGTAATAATCGAGGTCGAGCAACTGCTCATCCTTGTAAACGATCGGAAACCCGCCGCCGATATCCAGCCGCGTGATCTTATGCCCGTTCCTGCGAAGGCCCTGAACGACCTCGCGCAACGTCTCGAACGCATCCTTGAACCGCTCCACCTGGAACACCTGCGCGCCGATATGCATATGCAATCCGACAGGTTCCGTATACGGAAGCTTTTCGGCGAGGCTATATGCCTCTTCCATCATGTCCGCGACGATACCGAACTTGTCCGTCTTGCGGCCCGTGGTGATCTTCTCATGCCCGCCGCCTCCGATATCGGGGTTCAGGCGGAAGGCGACCTGCGCCTTTATGCCAATCTCGCTGGCAACCTCGTTGATGCGTTCCAGTTCGGGAATGGATTCCACGTTGAACTGCAAAATGCCCGCTTTCAGACACGCCGCGATTTCGCTTTTTTGCTTTCCGACGCCGGTGGAGACGATCTTCTTCGGATCGAATCCGGCCTTGAGAGCGCGAAGCAATTCCCCTTCCGATACGATCTCAAGCCCGCTGCCTAATTCGCGCAAATGCTTCAACACCGCGACATTGCTGTTCGCCTTGCACGCGAAGCAGAGCAGGGGCTGGCGGTCTTTGGGAATCGCCTTTTCCATCGCGCCCTTCAATTTGGCAAACTGTTCGGAAATTACATGGGCCGAATAGACATAGACTGGCGTCCCGACCTCCGCCGCGATATCGGCGAGCGATACGCCGTCGGCATGAAGAACGCCGTCCTTTTCGATGAATCCGCTCACGCCCTACCTGCCGGTCGGGTAGTCGCGCGGGAACTCGTTGTTCTTGTCCGTGCCTTCAGGGGGGAGCATGTCTTTCGGCTTGATCCCGCAAGCGCTGATCGCGAGCGTGGTTGCCAGAAGGGCTAGCCATAGGCCATATTTGCGGTGGCGAGTCATGGTCATATTCAAACCACGGAAGAAGTATGCAAAACAAGCCCCTTTTTATCGCCCTTGCGCTCGCCCTTTTCGTGGGTTCGGGAGTCGCGGGCTATTTCGGCCCGCCGCTGTATAAACAGTACCGGGAAGCGAGACTGGCCGCCGGATTCGTCCCGCCCGCCGTTCCGGCCCTGCGCACCCGGGCGTTCAGCCGGCAATTTGAAAATTTGCTGGCCGCGACTAGGCCCATGCCGTTCCCCGATATCGCTTTCACCGACGCCAAAGGCAAACCCCACCGTTTTCCCAGGGGCAGGGACCGCCCGCTCCTGATAAATTTCTGGGCCACATGGTGCGGGCCCTGCGTCGTGGAACTGCCCTCGCTGGACAAATTCGCAAGGGATTACAAAGGCCGGATCGACGTGATCGCTGTCGCCGTGGACGCCGACCGAACCGCTGGGCAGATCGGTCATTTTCTGGAAAATCGCAAGCTGGGTGATTTCGCGGCCTTCCATTCCGGCGACCCGGCGATGATGACAAAGCTGGATTTGGGCGGCATTCCGACCAGTTTTCTCATAGGCAGCGATGGGCTCATCCTGTATCGTTTCGAAGGCGACGCGGATTGGACTTCTCCGGATGCGCGCGCCTTCTTCGACGCTTTTCTTTTGCAGAAAAGATGAATTGTTTCTTAAATATTTCAAAGGCATAATGGCTGATAACCGGAGCTAACGCGAACTAATGTCCAATACCGAAGAATACGCCGAAAAACTGACTCAGGCCCAACTGGACGCCATGGCCGACCTACACGGGCGCTTTCTCAACGGGCGCCTCGGCGGCCGCCGTGCGGCACTGAAGAATATCGACATGACGGGGCTGAGCTTCGCGGGCAAGGATATGCGCCAGGCCGATTTCACCGGATGCCGCATGACGCGCATGGACTTGTCCAAAGCCAACTTTTCCGAAGCACGCCTGTATGCGTGCGACCTTTCCGATTCAAACCTGGCGCGCTGCAATTTCTCGCGGGCCGACCTGCGCGGCGCCCGCATTCAATCCGCAAACCTCGAACAGGCGAACCTCGACAAAGCCGACCTGCGCGTCGGCGGCTTCTCCAAAAACGGCATGTACGACACGGGCGAGAGCGTCTCTTTCCGGGGCGCGAACCTATCGGGCGCGCGCCTTGTCGGCTCACTTGCCAACGCGGTGGATTTCTCGGACGCGATCATGACAGGCATCAACATGGCGGGCGCCGACCTCCGGAACGCCGAAATGCAGGGCGCTGACTTGTCCGGCGCTCAGCTCACGGGCTGCAAGCTCAAGGGCGCGAAGATGAAGGCCACCATCCTCACCGGCGTCAACATGGCCGAGATCAGCGAGATCGAAGTCGATCTTTCCGAAGCCATCACCGACGCGAATATCGGCACTTCCGTCAAAGACCTCGAAGAACCTCTGGCGAAGATGATCGAAACGCACCGGATATGGGTGTCGAGCGCCGGTGCCGAAGGCCGCCAGCTCGATCTCAGCAATTACGACATGCGCCCCCTGGAATCCCTCAAAGGCGAAAAACTGACGGCGGTCAAAGCCGTCGGCGCGCGCTTCTTCGGCATGAATCTTTACAAGATCCAGATGCAGAGCGGCAACCTCAACGATTCCGACTTTCGCCGCTGCGACATGGAAGAATCCGACCTGCGCGGCAGCTCGTTCAAAGGCGCGCGTTTCAATCACGCCCATGTCCGTGGCTCGAACTTCGAACCGCTGATGTTCGGCGGCGGCGACGCCACGAAGCGTTTCAGTCCGTGCAATTTCGAAAATGCCTCGCTGACCTACGCCGATTTTTCGAACTGCAAAATGCGTATGGCGGTATTCAAAGGCTCAGACCTCACCAACGCCAATTTCAAGGGCGCAGACTTGCGCGAATGCGATTTCACGGATGCGGTCATGGATGGCATCCTTCTCGACGACGCCAACACCGAAGGCGCAAAACTCCCCGCCGCCAAGGCGGGCTCGGCGTTTAAAATGAAGACGTCGGATTAATCCAAAAACATCCTGTAATGGTTGCGCGTGTCGGGCTTGATCTCGAACCCGAATTTTTTATAGAGCGCGTTGCTGTCCTCGTTGCTCGTTTCCGTCTGTATATCGAGCCTGCCACAGCCGCTCTGAACAGCATCCAGCCTGACATGCTCCAGAAGATCCGTTGCAATCCCTAATCCTTCATACTCTTCATCGACATAAAGAAGATCTATCTGGCGGACTTTTTTCTTCGTGGCGAAAGATGCCCAGTCGCGGTAGCCGATAAAGCCTACGATCTTTTTTCCCTCCGCCGCGACATATATCGTGGCGATGCGGTCGGACTCCAACGCATGCTCGCGGAAGAACTGGGCATCGGCGCGCGTGGCTTTTTCCTCGGTATGGGCCAGCAATTCGTTCATTGCCGCAACCTGCATTGCGTCGTCTGTCTGCATCTTACGGATTTTGATTTCCACGGACCGTCCCCTGTATGGCTGCTTACGGTTTGTTACAACGCGGACGCGGCCGGGTGGGTTCCATCAAATCTTTTGCGTCAGTTCGGGTACGATCTGGAACAAATCGCCCACAAGCCCGTAATCGGCGATGGAAAAAATCGGCGCGTCCGCGTCCTTGTTGATCGCGACGATAACCTTCGAATCCTTCATTCCTGCAAGGTGCTGAATCGCCCCGGAAATGCCGATGGCGATATAGAGTTGCGGCGCGACGTTCTTGCCCGTCTGGCCGACCTGATAATCGTTGGGCACATATCCGGCATCGACGGCGGCGCGGCTCGCGCCGATCGCCGCGCCCAGCTTGTCGGCCAGCGCCTCGATGATCTTGAATCCTTCTGCGGAACCCAGCGCCCGCCCGCCCGACACCACGATCTTGGCCGAGGTAAGCTCCGGACGGTCGGACTTGGAAACTTCCGCCAACACGAAAGACGACAATCCGCTATCGCCTTTCACGGCGGCATCTTCCACCGCCGCGTTTCCGCCCTCGGCGGCCACGGCGTCGAACGCCGTTCCGCGCGCGGTTATGACCTTTACCTTGTCGGCTGATTTCACGGTGGCGATGGCATTGCCCGCGTAAATGGGGCGGTCGAACGTGTCCGCGTCATGCACGGCGATGATCTCCGAAATCTGCTGAACGTCGAGCAGGGCGGCCACGCGGGGCAGGATGTTTTTCGCCGTCGTCGTGCTCGGCCCTATAATATGCGAATAATTCCCCGCGATCCCGGATATCACCGGGGCGACATTTTCCGCCAGCTGATGTTCGAGGCTTGCATCGTCCGCTTTCAAAACCTTGGCAACGCCCGCGATCTTCGCTGCCGCCACCGCTACATTCGAAACATTCGCGCCCGCGACCAGCACATGCACATCCCCGCCGATCTTCACCGCCGCGCCGATCGTATTCAACGTCGCAGGCTTCAATTCCTTGTTGTCATGTTCCGCGAGTACTAAAACTGTCATTTCTCTTCTCCATCCTTACAATCGTCATTGCGAGGAGCCGCAGGCGACGCGGCAATCCAGACTGGATTGCTTCGCTGCGCTCGCAATGACGCTACAAAACCTTTGCTTCATTCTTGAGCTTATCGACCAGCTCGTCCACACTGGCCACCTTACCGCCGCCTTTGCGCTTGGGCGGCTCCGCAACCTTGACCACGCTCAGGCGCGGGGCGACATCGACGCCGTAATCCGCAGGCGTTTTCGTCTCCAGCGGCTTCGATTTCGCCTTCATGATATTCGGCAGGGCCGCATAGCGCGGCTCGTTCAGGCGCAGATCAGTGGTCACAATCGCCGGAAGCTTGAGCGAAACCGTCTCCAGCCCGCCATCTACCTCACGCGTCACTTTTACATTGCCCCCGTCGAGATCGACCTTGGACGCGAACGTGCCTTGACCCCAGCCGAGCAGGGCGGCCAGCATCTGCCCCGTCTGGTTGGAATCGTCGTCGATGGATTGCTTGCCCATGATAATAAGGTCGGGCTTCTCCGCCTCGACAATAGCTTTCAGGATTTTTGCGATGGCCAGCGGCTCCACCCCGCCAATATCGGTGGGCGCGTCGGTCTGGACAAGAATGCCTCTGTCCGCGCCGATCGCCATCCCGGTGCGGATGACGTCCTGCGCCTTGGCCGGGCCGATGCTTACGAGTACGATCTCCGTGGCCTTGCCTTTTTCCTTCAGGCGGACGGCTTCCTCGACGGCGATTTCATCGAACGGGTTCATCGACATCTTGACGTTGGCGAGGTCGACGCCCGTTCCGTCCGCCTTGACGCGGATTTTGACGCTGTAATCGACGGCCCGTTTGACGGGAACCAGAATCTTCATAAGCTTCTCCTTATTTGCCGGCAGTCATCAGGGCGAGCGCGAAGAAGAGCAGGGCGATCGCCTGCATCATCACGCGGGCGCGCATCAGCTTGTTGCCGTATTTCGCGTTGAATTCCCCGCCGCGCCCCATGGAGACGATCCCCGTGACCAGAATGCCCAGCGTGGCGAGCATGGCGATTATCATGGCGGTGAAAAAGAATCCTGACATAACTGTAAGATAATCCCTGCCGCAGACGATGAAAAGGCGCAGATTCTGCCAGGCCGGCGTAAAAATCATATTTTCCGGATGTTCTGGACATATTTTTGCCGGAAAAGCCCGATATAACCTGGCCAGTGGGTAATTCTAGGTAACAGGGAGTGATAAAAATGACATATGAATTTTCCGGACTGAAAACCGACGGGAAAAAAACCATGGTAGTCTTTAACAAGGCGGGCGCCGCACCGCTGGAAGTCGAAGCCTCCGATTTTGCCTTCTCCAAATTCGAACAGGCCAATGACATCGGCTACCGCCCCCGCATCGACGCTGTCGTGGCCATGATCGGCGCAAACGTGGATATAGTACCGCCGTCCTGCAACTAACCTTATTAAGATCGACTTGAAAAAGCCGTATGCCCCACGCATACGGCTTTCGCATGTGCGTATGCGTGGATTGCATAACAAATTGAAACAATGTTTCAATTATACGGGTAAGTGTTGACTTTTATCTCCATCTTTCTGTATTGATGCGCACGAAAATAATAAAAAACGTCAAATCATAACTTTGTAAAAAAGAAGGTGTGTAGTGTCAGACTTTAATAAAAAGCCCCGTGTAACCCGCACGGAAGGTTGGGCCTTATCGGCCAACCTCATTGAAAATCCCTATCAAAGCTTTTATCCGGACGAAAAGCCCTCGCTCTGCGCCGAATTCCGCCGCATGGTGTTCGAAGACGGCGTACCCGTCCGCCCGTCCATAGCGCACGTCCCGGGCATGATCGCCCTGACGGAAGAAGAACTCCGCAACACGTCCCCCGACAGTTGGGCTTCCGTTATGAATATCCCCGGAACGCTGCGTCAGGCAGCCTTCGAAAAATTCCCGCCGCTCTCGCATCCCGAACCCGCTCTGGCGCATGTGGTCGAACCCGTCGAAGCCGCGCAGGTTTTCGTCATTCGCCCAAAACACCCGCGCCAGAAGCCCGTGGCGCTGCCGCCGCCCGCCGCTGGCTACCCGCCCCAGTTGCATATGAAAGGATAGGGGGCCATGTCCGATCAGAAATGGAGTTCTATCCGCGTCCTGGAAAAACCGCTCAGCGTCATTTTCTTTTACGAATCCGGCGATGCCAAGGGCGCCAAAATCGACGACCTGTTCGAATCTGAAACGGAATGGAAAAACCACCTTGAAGGCGGTTCGAAGCCGGATAGCCCCGAACCTTTCTTTACCCGGACGGAAACAGTGGCCGCCCGTCGCCTTCTCTGCGACATGGGAATCCTGCTCGGCTAAGCCGGTCTCAGGCGTTTTTGCCCGCCGTCATAAAATAATTGACGTCGAGGTCACGGGCGGAACGCTTAAAATTCCGCCGCGCCGGATCGAACACCATCCCCTCGATGTTCCGCACATCCGCGCCCGCCGCGCGGACTGCGCCCGCCAGTTCCGACGGCTTCAAAAATTTCTTCCAGTCATGCGTGCCCGCCGGAACCCATCCAAGGATATATTCCGCCGCGATCTTGCCGAGGACAAAGGATTTGGCCGTGCGGTTCAGCGTGGAAAACACGATAATTCCGCCGGGCGCACACAAATCCACACAGTTGCGCACAAATTCATCCACATCCGCGACATGCTCGACGATCTCCAGCGCCAGCACCACATCGAACCTCTTGCCGTCTTTCACGAGCTCTTCGGAAGACGCGTTCTTATAAGTGATATCCAGCCCGCCATCCGCCGCATGGGCTTTGGCGACCGCAACCGCGTTCGCGTCGGCATCGACCCCGGTGACCTCCGCGCCCAGCCGCGCCATCGGCTCGCACACCAGCCCGCCGCCGCATCCGACATCGAGGATCGACAGCCCCTTATAGGGTTTGAGATCGCGCGGATCGCGCCCATGCGCATCGCATATCCTGTCTTTTATATACTGAAGCCGGACTGGGTTGAGGCGGTGCAGGGGCCGGAAAGGCCCGTCCTCGTCCCACCAATGAGACGAGTCTTTCGCAAAATTTTCAATTTCCTTTGCGTCCACGGTATGCATATGCTGTTTTTAAAGCCAAGACGCGAAACTGTCCACCTTCAAACCGCGCCCGCAGGCAAGAACGGATTTCTTATGACCCGCATCGTCGTCAAATTCGGCGGAACATCCGTCGCCGACACCGACCGCATAGAAAAAGCGGCGGACAAGGTCGCGCGCGAAGTGGCGCTCGGTCACGAAGTCGCCGTCATCGTCTCCGCCATGTCGGGCGTGACGAACCAACTCGTCGATTACTGCACACGGATTTCGCCTTTCCACGACGTGCGCGAATACGACACCGTCGTCGCGTCAGGCGAACAGGTGACGGCGGGGTTGATGGCGATCGCGCTGCAAAAGCGCGGAATCTCCGCCCGCTCATGGCTCGGCTGGCAGGTGCCGATCATGTCCGACGACGTCCACGGCAAGGCGCGTATTCAGGACATCAACGCCGCCGCCATGGAACAATCCCTCGCCGGCAAGGAAGTCGCCGTCCTCGCCGGCTTTCAGGGCGTAACCTCCGAAAACCGGATTTCAACCCTTGGCCGCGGCGGCTCCGACACCACAGCCGTCGCGCTCGCCGCCGCGCTGAATGCCGACCGCTGCGACATCTACACCGACGTGGACGGAATCTACACAACCGACCCCCGCATCGTACCCGAAGCCCGCAAGATCGGTCGCATCTCCTACGAAGAGATGCTCGAACTCGCCTCTCTCGGTGCGAAAGTGCTACAGGTGCGCTCCGTCGAAATGGCCTTCAAGCAGAACGTGCCTGTTCAGGTTTTATCCAGTTTTGACGACGCAGTAGGGAGCGACCTTCCCGGCACGCTGGTAACGAAAGAGGAAGACATCATGGAACATTACATAGTCAACGGCGTCGCCTTTACGAAGGACGAAGCCAAAGTCACGGTGCTCGGCGTGCCGGATGTGCCTGGCGTCGCCGCGAAACTGTTCGGCCCGTTGGCCGAAGCCGCGATTAACGTGGACATGATCGTCCAGAACATCTCGCCCGACGGCAAGACGACGGACATGACCTTCACCGTACCCGCCGCCGACCTGCGTAAGACTCAGGACGTCGTGAAATCCCAGCCCGTGTTCAAAGACACCGAAATCCGCATCGACCCGGACGTGACGAAAGTTTCCGTCGTCGGCATCGGCATGCGTTCGCACGCGGGCGTGGCGCAGAAGATGTTTACGGCGCTCGCCGAAAAGAACATCAACATCCAGGTCATCTCGACCTCCGAGATAAAAATCTCCGTCCTGATCTCGAAAGAATATCTGGAACTGGCCGTCCGCGCCCTCCACGCCGCCTACAACCTGGAACAGGCCGCCTGACAACATTCGTCATTGCGAGGCGGAGGCGAAGCAATCCACCTTCCCGCACGGCCCCGTCAAACGACGTTGGGTTAAATATCCAAATCTCTGGAATCTCATCCTATTTTCCCCTAAACTCCCCTCCATCATGACAGACGCGCCCGAAAACATGGAAGGCAAGAACGACGATCTGAACTTTCACACCGACATGCCGGTGGGGGAGATCCTGCGCCGTACCCGCGTCCATTACGGCCAGAGCCTCGATCAGATCGAAAGCGTCCTGCGCATCCGCGCCAGCCAGCTCGACGCGCTGGAGAAGGGGGATGTGAAACAGCTCCCGGGCCGCGTCTACGCCATCGGCTTCGTGCGTTCCTATTCGGAATATCTCGGCCTCGACGGCGACAAGATGGTGCATCTCTTCAAGGAACAATCCGTCGGACGTAAGGCGAAACCGGATCTGTCCTTCCCGCTGCCCGCCTCGGAGAGCAAGGTTCCCAATCTGATGGTCATTGCCGGAAGCCTGTTCGGCGTGCTTGTGCTGATAGGCTTCATCGCTTTCGTGATGTTCCCCGAGGCGGCTAAAAATGAAATCGCACCCGTTCCCGAAGAGCTGACCAAATCGCAACTCAATGAAGCGCCCGCGCTCGTCGGCGATGCTCTCCCCGTCGATGCCGTCCAGCAGCCCGCGAACACTAAGCCCGACGCGAAGGAACCCGCTGCCGAAACAGAAACGCCCGCAAAGCCCGCCAATCGCATCATTCTCGAAATCACGGACGCCAGCTGGGTTGAAATCCGCAACGCCTCCGGCTCCGCGATTTTGCGCCAGGTCCTGAAACCCGGCGACGTCTATTTCGTTCCGGATGAAGAGGGGCTGGTCATGGCCACGGGCAATGCCGGCGGCATTACGGTGAAAGTGGACGGCAAGCCAATCAAGCCGCTCGGCGAAACCGGCCAGATCCGCCGCAAGATTAGCCTAGACCCCGATCTTCTTTTAAAACCTTGATGTCACGCAAAAAAATATTCATCCTTCTCGTACTTCTGGTCATCGCCGTGTTAGGCGTAAAGGAAGGAATGCGGAAATATCCGGATATAAAATCGGACCTGCTGGAAAAAATTCGCCAGTCTGAAATCTATGACCTCTCCGGCGTAGAAAAGGCCGAAGGATTTCATGCCAAAATCGATCTGCTCTCGGCCTATGTCCACGACAATTCCGTGCATCACATAGACGATGAATATTATCAGGACCGCAAAAATAAACCCCGCGCTTTAGACAAATTCCTCGCCCATGCGCGCGGGCAGGACGGAAAGCGGCCACACATGGAATGCTACTCGCGCTCGAGCCTTTTGATTCCTCTCGTGCGGAAGCTGGGATTTGATGCGCGGATGATAAATATTTTTAAATACGAACCCGGCTATCCGGGTCACGTGGTCGTAGAAGTCAAAAATCCTGACACGGATAAATGGGAAGTGTACGATCCTTCCTACAGCATATTCTGGAAGAATGAGAAAACCGGCGCACGCGCCTCTGCCAAAGATATTGTGGCACAGGAAGGCTTTCCCTTCACCCCGTGCTACGCCGATGGCCATTGCGGCTACAACCGAAAAGGTCAGATACGTCCGCCGTCAGAAGACCTGAAGGAATTTTACGGTTATGCCGTCGTCATGAATGACGAAAGGGAAGGGGAAATCGTCTACAATAATCCCGCCCGCTTTGATACTGCTAAGCCCCCCGCCGGCGAAAACAAGGCTTTCTGCGACTGGGGTGGAAAACGCTGGTGCCCGGCCCTTCGTTAAACTTCCCTTAACCAAATTTGCATTTGGAAGCCGTGTTTTTATATGATGATTCTATGAAGACGATATTTGAGAAAGACACCAAAAACGCCGAAATCCTGCTCCTGAGCCTGATCGTGGGCCTGATCGCCCTCAATATGGCCGTCATATCGGGCATTCTCGGCTAGTTAAACAAACCTTGGACTTTCGTCCTTGATTTGCTACATCTTGCGCCATGGCTGGCGATCACAATTCCATACGTCCCTGGCGGACGATCGAACGGCGCAAATCCCGTAAAATCTGGGTTGGCAACGTGCCCGTGGGCGGGGATTCGCCCATCACCGTGCAATCCATGACCAACACGCTGACCCATGATGCCGCGGCGACGATCGCGCAGGTGCGCGCCCTGGAAATCGCCGGCGCCGACATCGTGCGCATTTCCTGCCCCGACGAAGAATCCTCCGCCGCGCTCAAACAAATCGTTCCCGAAGTCACGGTGCCCATCGTTGCCGACATTCACTTCCACTACAAACGCGCCATCGAGGCCGCTCAAAACGGCGCGGCCTGCCTGCGCATCAATCCCGGCAATATCGGCTCCGCCGAAAAGGTGAGGGAAGTCATCAAGGCCGCGAAGGACAACAACTGCTCCATCCGCATCGGCGTCAACGCCGGATCGCTGGAGCGCGACCTGCTGGAACAATTCGGCGAACCTTGTCCCGACGCGATGGTGGAATCCGCGCGCCGCCACATCCAGATCCTCGAAGACCACGATTTCTTCAATTTCAAAATCTCCTGCAAGGCGTCGGACGTTTTCATGGCCGTCGCCGCCTACCAGCAACTCGCCGATATCTGTGACTACCCGCTGCATCTTGGCATCACCGAGGCCGGGGGGCTTCGCTCCGGCACGATCAAATCCGCCATAGGCATGGGCAATCTTCTCTGGGCCGGAATAGGGGATACGATCCGCGTGTCCCTCTCCGCCGACCCGGTGGAAGAAGTGAAGGCGGGGTTCGACATGCTCAAATCCCTCGGCCTGCGCCATCGCGGCGTCAACGTCATCGCCTGCCCGTCCTGCGCGCGTCAGCAATTCAAGGTGATCGACACGGTCGCCGAACTCGAATCCCGCATCGCCCACATCACGACTCCGATGACCGTGTCCATCATCGGCTGCGTCGTCAACGGTCCGGGTGAGGCGCTCATGACCGATATCGGCCTGACGGGCGGTGGGCAGGGGCATCATCAAATCTACATCGGCGGCGAAAAAGCCCACCGTTTCAGCGAAGGCGACCTGTCCGTCGTAGACCACATCGTCGCGCTTATTGAAGAAAAAGCCGCCGCCCTTCAGGCCGCGCAGAAAATTGCCGCGGAATAATCAGATCAACTTCAATTCCTGCATCGTGCCGGAAAGTTTTCTGGATTCGATAAATTTCTTCCCCGCATCCTTCATCAGGCCCTGACGTTCCTCCCTGCTGAGAACGGACGCAGACAATATCTTTTTGATGCCCTTTGTTCCGGCGGTGATTTCGGACTTGATATCGGCGGGAATGCCTTGCGGGCTCGCGCCGATCAAAAACGCGGCAAGGCAGGACTCTTTCATAAGATCCCTGG
>DASTUM010000151.1:0-16154 GCA_035759665.1 Micavibrio sp. | reverse complement strand
GTATTTCCTGACAATGCGCTTGCCCGGATAAAAGGCTTCATTTTCAAGCCCCGCGCTCGTCAGCAGTTCTTTTACATCAACCTTCATGCGGCACTCCTTTCTTGACCTTCAGAGTGGATTACGCTCAGTATCCACCAATATTTTCCGAAATTGCAAATTTACTATGGCGGCAAAGCCTTAAGGAACGGTAAAAACGGGGCTTATGGCATATGATTATGCCAAGATTTTTTTTGATGCGTCGCGTCAGTGCTTTTTGCCGCAAATGATGTTTTTGTGATATAGTCTGAGGGAAGAATTAAAGGGAGAAGACATGCGCCTTTTCGTATCGTTCGCCATTCTGGGATTGGCTGCTGCCGCCATGCCCGCCATGGCACAGCAAACGACGACGACCACGCCGCAGGTCGTCTATACCGTGCCCATGTATAACTCTTCTCCCAACAGCTATTACCAGCCCAACGTCGGCGGTTCCCCTATCTACAACAACAGCGGCGCCCAGCCCTACGCGATGAACCAGATGATCGCCGGCAAAAACGCGCCCTCTTATAATTTCAGCAATAACACCGCCTATACGGGTTTTACCAACACGGGCAATCCGCTCGCAGGGGCAGACCTCGCCAACCTGACGCCCGAACAGTCGCGCTATATCGAGCAGCAGCGCCTCTACCGTGTTCAGCAGGAACAGCAGGCATTCCTCCAACAGCAGCAGGCCCAGCAACAACAACAGGCATGGCAGCAGCCGCAGATGAATACCATGCAGAACCTGAATCAGGGCTACAACCCTTTCATGGAACAGGAAAAGCCCAGACAGCGCCGCGTGGTCTATAAAGAACGCAACAATCCGCTGGTCACGCCGCCGCGCCTGTTCGATCCCGACCAGTAATCAATCCCGCTCTTGCGCCGATCCCTTCTTTCTGTTGCTCTAGGGCATGGAAGAGTTTTTTGCGCATGCGCCCGTCCTTATTCCGATCCTGATCGCCCTCGGCCTTGCCGCGGGTTTCATGGCGGGCCTGCTCGGCATCGGCGGCGGCGCCGTCCTCGTGCCGGGCCTTTTCTTCTTGTTCCAGACGCTGGGCTATCCTGAGGACTCGCTGATGCATCTGTCGGTGGGGACGTCGCTCGCGATCATCATTCCCACGGGAATGTCCTCTGCGCTGGCGCATTTCAAACGCGGCGCGGTCAGGGTTGATCTTTTAAAACTTATAGGCCCCGGCATCGTTGCGGGCGTGATGGTGGGAATCTATATCGCGGATTTTCTCTCCGGCCACGAACTTACCCTCGTGTTCGGCTGCGCCTTGATAAGCTTCGCGGCGCTGATGCAGATACCGGCCAGGGTGTGCGAAGACGCTTCCCATGAGATCGGCCTTGCCAGGGGGAGCGTCGGTGGCTTCGCCGTCGGTGCGCTTTCCTCGCTGATGGGGATCGGCGGTGCGACGCTGAACGTACCCTTCATGACCCTGAACGGGGTCGGCATCCGCAACGCCGTCGCCACTGCCTCCGCGCTCGGCCCGTTCATCGCGCTGCCCGGCACGTTCGGCTTTATCGCGATAGGCTGGGAAGAGGCGGCGCTGCCGCCTTTTTCCCTGGGCTATATCAACCTGCTCTCTGCCGCCCTGATCGCGCCGCTCAGCGTTCTTGCCGCTCCTTACGGCGCCGCCACGGCTCACAAAGTCTCGGTTACGGCGCTCCGCCGCATATTTTCCGTCTTCATCGTTCTCGTCGCGGCGAAGATGATGTGGGGAGCGCTCCATGGATAGGCTCAAAAACTTTCCGGCGAGCTTCTTTTTCCTTTCTGCGGCGGTCGTTCTCTATGCGCTCTTCGGTTCTCCGACGCCGGACGATCCGGGTGTGATCGAAGCGGCCATCGGCGTGCTTTTGATCCTTGCCGTGGGAATAGGGGGCTTTCACGGCGCGGTCGATCTGAAGCTGGATCGCGTGTTTTTTCTAAAAACACTGCAGGTGCTGTTCTTGTGCGGCCTGATCTTGCCGACGGCCTCCGCCGTCTATTACGGCAACGATGTGATGCTGATTGCGCGCGACATCGCGGCTTTCGCTTTTATCGGCCTGCCGCTGTTCCTTTCGGAAAAATACGCGCATGATGAAAAAGCAGCGCGGCTTCTTCCCGCGCTCATGGTTTTCGCGGGGCTGGCGTTTGCCGTCCGCACGCTGATCCCCGCCTTCAATATATGGATTCCGCAGGGCGAACTTCTTTATTTGTCCAACTCTCCGCTTTCCCTGTTCGCGGGCGCGTTTCTTGTGGGCCTTGCCTGGAACGCCCTGATGATGCCGGGTCGCCGCGCTATCCTTATGGCCGCCTTATGTCTCGGTGGCGTTGCCGTGCTGGCGGCTGCCATGCTGCTCGACGTCCAGCGGGCGACGATCGGCGCGCTCTTTTTAACGCTGCTCATTCTCGCGCTTTCTTCCTTTGTGCAGACGCCGCGCCATGCGACGCTGCCCATTCTGATAATTGCTGTCCTTGCCGCGCTGTTTTACCCGCTGATAAGCGAGACCGCGCAGGCGATTGCGCAGAAAACGGCGGCGGTGGGTATGAATATGAGAACGCAGGAAGCCCTCGCCGTTTTCGATGCACTTTCCGCGCAACCCGAAAGCCTGTTCATGGGCCGGGGCTGGGGGGCGGTGTTTTCCTCGCCTGCGGTGGCGGGGCTGGACGTCAATTATACCCACAGCTTCCTGACCACTATGGCGCTCAAAGGCGGGCTTGTGACGCTGGGCCTGTCCGTTCTTATGGCGCTGGCCGCTTTGTATCAAATTTTCCTTATATTTCAAAGGGACAGGGTAAAGGGCCTCTCGCTTCTCTGGCCGCTGCTTATTCCGGTGCTGCTCTACGCCTCGCATAAATCGCTGGATTTCGGCCTGATCCTTTTGCTGACCGGGGTGTGGAGTACGCGGGCCGAAGCGTTGCGCGCCGCGCCGCCCTCTGTTAATACAAAAGAACATCTGTAAGGGATAAAGAGTAGGAATGCTGCCGAGCCAGAAGCCCTCTGTGTTGCTGATCAACCGCGTATATCCGCCCGCGAGGGGGGCGAGCGGCCGCGTTCTGCGCGATCTTGCGCGGGAAATGGCGCGGGCGGGATGGCTGGTGTCCGTCCTGACCACCGGCGACAAAAGCTTTTCCGAAAAAGACGGCGGCATCACCGTCCACCGCGTTTCCGCGCCGACCAATCCGCGTGGCGTCATATCCTATGCCCGCGTTCTTTGGAAACTCTATCGCGGCGCTATGAAACAACCGCGCGTCGATCTTGTTGTAACTCTGACCGATCCGCCTCTGCTCATCACTATCGGCCGCCGCTTCGCCAGGAAAAAACGCTGCAGCCACCTTCACTGGTGCCAGGATCTCTATCCCGATCTCTTCCCGTCCATCGGCGTCAAGATGCCGGACTTTATGCTGCGCTCGCTTTCCCGCGTCGCCCGCCGCTCGATGAACAAATCGGGCAAGGTGATCGCGGTTGGCCGCTGCATGGCGCGTCATCTCGCGCATACGGGCGTGGAGACGGGCCGCATCAGCGTCATTCCCAACTGGCCCGACATCGAACTGGTAGATCCGAACCGTAAGATCGCGCGCAACGACCACCGCATCCGCAACAATATACCGATGGCCCGCCCGCCGGAATCTCTTCTGCGCGACGATTCGCCGCGCTTCCGCATTCTCTATGCCGGAACCATAGGCCGCGCCCATCCGATGAAAGCGATCCTCGAAGCTGCCGAGCATCTCTCAATCCATCCTGAAATAGAATTTGTGTTCGTCGGCGAGGGGCCGCAGCATGACCGTCTTGCCGCCGAGCGCGCCCGCCGAAGCCTGCAAAACATCAAGCTTCTGCCCTACCAGCCCGCAAGCTGTCTGAAAGACCTGATGGAATCCGGCGATCTGCACCTGATCAGCATGCGCGACGATGCCGCCGGCCTTCTAGTGCCCTGCAAATTCTACTCCGCCATCGCTGCGGCGCGCCCGACGATCTATGTAGGCCCCGCCGATACCGAAGTGGGCCGCATGATCCGCGACTATGGCTGCGGCGCCATCGTGCCCCAGGGCGACGGCAAGACATTGGCGCAGGCGATCCTGTATTTCCGCAACGATTCCGACGCGTGGTTCAGCGCCCAGCAGGGCGCCGAGGCCGCCGCTCTGGATTCCCGCCCCGTCAAATCGATCCTCTCGATCATGAAAGAAGCGGAGACCACCATTCAGACCCGCGTCGCATAGGAAGGCGCGGGGTGAGGGGGGAACCGACGCTGGCCGATCTTCTCTCGGGACTCTGGGCCGCCAAATTCCACATGCTGTTTTTCGCTGCCGTCTTTTGCGCGGCGGCTTTCTTCATCGTCCTGCTCTCCACGCCGCTCTACCGCGCCTCGATGATCGTCGCGCCCGCCGACGGCTACGCGCTCGGCGATTACGCCTCGTCGGTGAGCGAAGGCGAGGGACTGACCATTCCCTTCTGGCGCCCGCGTGAGGCAGGCGGCATATCCACCGATTTCCACCGTTTCGTCTATACGGTAAAGGGAACCGCCGCCGCCGCGATCCTGCTGAAAGACTCCTCTGTGCTCTCCGGCATCGCCCGCGACGGTAGCCGGGCTTCGAAGGCGGATAAATGGACGCCCGAGGAACTCGCCGATTATCTCGACAAAAAACTCCGCATCGAACATCTGGGCGCGACGCCTCTGCGTCGCCTCAGCTACAAACATCCCGATCCGGCCTTCGCGGCGGCGTTTCTTCGCAAAATCCACCTCGTCGCCGACCAGCTGATCCGCCGCGACCGCCGCCGCCAGTCGGAAAGCCGCATCAGATACCTCACCGACACGCTGCAAAAAACCGTCAACCCCGATCACCGCAAGGGCATCGCCAATCTGCTGATGCAGCAGGAGCACATCCAGATGCTGGCCAATCTTGACGAACCCTATGCCGCCATCGTGGTCGAACCGCCTGCCGCGTCGCCACACCCCGTCTGGCCCGCAAAATCCTTGTTTTTTTCTGTGTTCGCTCTTCTGGGTGCTGCTATAGGCTATCTGGTGCGGAGCGTGCGGCATGAGCGATAAAATCCCTGTAAGCGTCCTGGTCGTCACGAAAAACGAGGAGGCGAACCTTCCCCGCTGCCTTTCCGCATTAGAGCGTTTCGAAGAAATCATCGTCGTGGATTCCCTGAGCACCGATACAACCGCCGATATCGCGCGTTCGTTCGGTGTCACCGTGATGCCGTTCGTGTGGAACGGGGCTTATCCGAAAAAGCGGCAGTGGTGCCTCGACAATCTGCGCCTCAAACACGACCGCGTTTTCTTCGTCGACGCCGATGAGGAGCTGACACCGCGCCTGTGCGATGAAATCGCCGCGCTCGATTGGGCCTGCGCCGGATATTTCGTGCGCGGCGTCTATGTCGTCGGCGGTAGGCCGCTGCGCTTTGGCCTGACCAACAACAAGCTCTGCCTGTTCGACCGCCGCAAGATCATGTTCCCCGTGGTGGACGATCTCGACATCCCCGGCATGGGCGAGATAGAAGGGCATTACCAGCCCGTCCTCAAACCCGGCACCACCGGAAAAATCGGATCGCTGCGTTGCGGCGTCCTCCACCACGCGCTCGAAGATCCTTCCCGCCACGAAGCGCGGCATAAAAACTACGCCATCTGGGAGCGGGGAATGCGCGCCCGGGATGCCTATCCGCAAGAACCGACCCTCCCGCGAAAATGGTTAAAAGTTGCGTTCGGCGGTCTGCCGCTGCGGCCTTTCCTTGCCTTTTTACATTCCTATATAATTAAATTAGGAATTTTTGATGGAGTGAACGGTTTTTTTCTGGCAAAGTGCCGTTATCTGTATTATAAGCATTATACATAATGTATAATTTTTTACGGGGGATCCCATGTCGAACCGCACTTTTGCAGCACAACCGTCATTAGTAAAACCTTCTTCTGAAGGAAATCGTCAGGCTGAGCGTCAGTTCATGGCCGTTAGTCTAAGCCGCAGTCTGGGTGAAGCACCGTATGATTACGGCAGCAACAGGATCGCAGACTATCTGAAACTGACTGATAATGATCTCCGTTGTGCGTCGGAAGCGGCCAATCTTTGTTCGAGGGTCGGGCTGTTTGGGGCCTTCGCAGCTTCGACGGGTACGCTTGTCTCTCTAGGAACGCTTGCTCTCAGCTTTAATCAGGCGGCGGTGGCGGCGACCGTAACGGCAGGTCTGGGCGTGGCGGCTTTCGCCAGTGCCATGTACAAATCACGCCAGTTGGAGAAGGGCATTAACGCTCATATCCAGCAATTTGACAACGCGTAAATCCCCGGCGACAGGCGTTTGATCGCCGCCGCCGCCGTTTGCCCGGCAAAGACAGCCATATTCATCCACGGTTGCATTCCATGGCTTTTCCGCGCGCGGAATTGTTCCGTGCGCCCGCTTGTCATGTGCCGCTGTGAAATCCCGCCTGTTTCAAAGACGCAGATCGCGGTTGGAATATAATGAACGGAGAGCTCGCCCTTTAAAAATCGCGCCGTGAAATCGTAATCCGCCGCTATTTTATATCCGGTATCGTACCGCAACCCGCCGATCCGTTCGCGCCGGTAGAGCATCGCTTGATGATGAGTGAACATACCCCAAGCGGCCTTGTCGTGCGGCCGGGCTTTCTTGTAAGTCCCGCCCGTTTCCAGCGAGTCACCGTATATAAAATCCGGTTGCTCCTTCGCCGCCCGCCCCAGCGTGGCGAGGATGTCCATATCCGCCAGCGTATCCCCCGCGTTCAGGAACAAAAGATAATCGCCTCGCGCCCGTGCGATGCCTTTGTTCATCGCGTGGTACAGGCCCTGATCGTCCTCGCTGACCGCGCCTGCCGGTAAAATATCCTTCGTGCCGTCCGACGAATTTCCGTCGATGACGATCCATTCATAATTCTTGCAGGATTGCGCCTCGATGCTTTCGCGCGTGGCAAGAAAACCCTTCAGGTTGTCCTTGGTCACCGTGATGATGGAAAAAAGCGGCGCGTCAGTCGTCATCGCCGAGATCGTCAATATAGAATCCCGTCAGCGCGATATTGGCGAGGATCGTGGAAATCGTCTCCGCGCTTTCAAGGAAGTCGAACGGCTTGGGATCGCGCGGTACGATGATGGTCGATCCCGGCGGGATCATGGTGACGCTCTGTTTCCATGCGCTGACAGCGAGCGGTTTGGCGCTGCCGTCCGGATAGACGACGAAGGCGCGGTCCTTGTCGGCGTAGTATGTCGTGCCGCCCGCCTGCTCGATATAGGTGTCCGCATCCTTGCCCTTGCGGAATTGCAGCGCTGCGGGCGATAGAACCTCGCCGCCGACGCGCACCGTCAGGGGGCGCCTCGGAATGTAAATCTTATCGCCAGCCTCCAGTAGAATGTCCTGCTCGGGATCGGCTGTCAGGATGCTGGGGTCGGCCTGCACGGTGATGCGGCCCACGGCCCTGGCGTCTTTTAATTGTGAGATCAATGCCTGCGCCGATGCAATCTGCGTCATGTCGGGCTTCTTGTCCTTGTCATCCTGCCGCATCGTTTCGGCGAGCTTCATTTCAAGATCGCGCGCCTGCGCCTTATAGCGCGCTTCTTCCTGCCGGCGCTCGCTGGCGCGGGAGAAAATGACTCCGTCCGGATAGGCGATGGTGGAAAGCCCGCCCGCGCGCTTTATCAAATCCAGCATCGTATCGCCGGGCATCAGGTCGTATTTCCCCGGATGCCTCACCTCGCCGAGCAGCGTGATGCTCCGCTCTTCCACGCGGTTGAACTTCTGGTTCACGCGCACCGTATCCCCCGGCGCGATATCCACCTTGTTCATGGTGAGAGAGGCAAGGCTCACCGTCTTCCGGTTCGGCGCCGCCGCGTCCATCTCTTCATCGACGGGAATCATGCGCGACGTCACTTCGATATTGTCTGCATCGGCTTCGACCGTCATGCCGCCCGCCGCCGCCAGAACGGCTTCCAGCCGCGTTCCCGCCGCTACCGGATAGGCTCCGGGCTGACGTACCGCGCCGCGCACGAAAGCGGACCGTTCTTCGAGGAACGAGGCGATAAGGCCGTTCTTGATTTCAAGATCATCGGCCTGTTTCGTATAGGCCACCGTTTTCAAAAGCGGCTCTCTGGATACGTTCTGCGCGAGATGGCGGATTTGCTCCATCGAAAAAAGATGCACGACATCGCCCTCATTGAGCGGCATGTCGCCGTGCTTTTGCACCGCGTCCGCGGGGGAAAATTCGATCAGCGTCTTGGTCAATGATTTCTTATCCCGCCGCTCGATCACGCCGATCAGGGGGTACAGGGAATCGCCAAACACCTGTTCGCTTTTTATCAACTCCGAAAGCGTTCTGGCTTTTTTCAGATCATGCTGCCCCGGATCGCGTGTGTGGCCGGAAAGCTCGACATTCTCGCTGCGCTTCGCCGTTGCCTGCGCGACGTTTAAAATCGCGCCGTCGCTGAAAATTTTCCGGCCCGGCTCGTCAATATCCTGAACGATTTCGCGCCCGTCCGACCCGAGCGATAAACGCACGAACCTGTTGCTGCCCGGTGCCAGCACGCCGCCCGCAAGGCCGAGCATTTGCAGCGCGCTCAGATTGTCGCCCTTCCTGATTTCATAGACGGCGGGGCGCTTTACCGCGCCCGAAATAGCCACCGTCGGCCCGATCGGCGGCACGATGATGCGGTCGCCGTCGCGCAATTGCTTGTCGGCGTTCGATCCGCCCTGCATCATCACCGAATAAAGATCGATGAATTCGCTCTTGCCGCCGCGCACCAGCTTGATCCGGCGCAGCGATCCGCTCTTCCTTATGCCGTCCGCCTGTTGCAGTGCTTCGAGCACGGTGTGGAACGCCGTCATCGTCTTGCGCCCCGGCTTTTCGACATCGCCGATGACGAGTACGCTGATCTGGCGCGGAGCCGTCAGCGCCACGCTGATTTCGACATTGTGCAGCCGCGCCGCTTCGTCTTTCAGGGTGTTTGCAACATCGCCGAGCGTGAGCCCGCTTGCGGCAAGCGTGGTGAAATGATCGGTGATAAGCTCGCCGCGCGTGTTTATTTCATAGGTTTTACGGGCGTTTTCCTGCCCCTTGATGACGATCTCTATCCGGTCGCCCACGCTTAGAATGTAATTGTCCTGCACGACTCCGGCGGGGATCGTTTCGGAAGGCTTAGCCCCTTTTTCAAAAAGATCGTAGCCGAACAGTTCCAGATATTCTCCCGCGCGGTCGGAATACATATCCTCGATTGGCGTCGCTTTTCCCGCCGCCTTGAAGAATTTCCTGTCGCCCTCGACCATGTTTTGCAGATCGGCCAGCGAAAGAGGTTTGACTTCGACCTCTTCCATATCGGGGAGAACTTTCGCGCGCGGGGCAGGGGCGGCTTCCGCCTCTTCCTCCATCCACGGCGCGCCGAACGAGGCTGCGAGCTGCTGCGCGCAAACGGGCGCAGCGCCGGCCATGCCGAGCATGGTCAGAGTCAGGAGCAGGCTGGCATGTCGCTTAAGTCCAATGGTCATTGGTCAGGCAGGTTTATTAACTTGGCAGGAAGTATACAACCGTATGATGTGCTTGTGAATCCGCTAAATGAGGAATTGTCGGAAAGGTTGTTTCCGGCCTTGCCGGGGGCTTATTCGGGCGTTAAATCTGTCTTATGCCCATACATCTTCTGAAAACAGCCGCCGGATTGCAGGAAATAGACCAGCTGATCGCCCGCCAGTCGGGCGGGAAAATGCGTTATGACGACAAGGCTGCGACCTACGCCTACACCCGCTATATGCCAAAACGGGCCGTGGAAATCGTCGACGGCGGCGGGTCTATCTACTGGATATTGAAAAACCGTATCGCCGCGCGCCAGAAAATCTTCGGATTCGAAATGGTGCAGGAAGAAGGCGAAAAAGACTGGTGCAGGATTGTCGTCGATCCGCAGCTTTATCTTACTATCGCCAAACCCAAACGCGCGATTCAGGGCTGGCGCTATCTCGAAGGCAAAGACGCGCCGAAAGACCGCGGGCCTTATTTCGCAGGCCTTTCCGACAACGAGCCACCGCCCGAAATGGCGGAAGAGCTTCGCAAGGCGGGTTTGCTGTAACGCATTATATTTGCCCACGGCGCCTCTCGCCGTAACCTATCTCTGGCCCGGCAAGAGGGCGCTACCCCGACAAAATCCGCCGTTTCCGCCCTTTTGAGAGCCCGTTTTGCAAAAAAGTAAAAAAATCTTAAAAAAAGGGTTTACACGGGAAGAATGGTCGGTATATAACCCCCTCCACAACGCGGGGCTAACCCGCGTTTGTCTTCGAAAAGGGACGGTGGCCGTAAGGCAAAATTAGTTCCCTTAAGAAGTTGACGGCGATCCCTTCCAGGGTATATAAATCGACATCGTCAAAAATTTTTGGGGTAACCCTAAAATACTGCTTGCGGACTGGCCGCTTCTTTAGTAGTCAGTGCGCCTCGGTTCTTGAACATCGTGAATAAGGAAGAGAAGATACGCAGGCAGCAGCGACTTTGCGGATGTGTTGAGACACATTATCAAACGACCTGCAATGCCACGTATCTATAAACATAACTATAGTTATGTGACGCAAAGCAGGTCCTTGCACTTTTCTATCACTTCCAAGTGATATTGAGGTGTCTAAGGATACCTCAATTAATTTGAGAAGTGATTTGAGATGAGATCAAACATGAGAGTTTGATCCTGGCTCAGAACGAACGCTGGCGGCAGGCCTAAAACATGCAAGTCGAACGAACCTTCGGGTTAGTGGCGCACGGGTGAGTAACACGTGGGAATATACCCTTCACTGCGGAACAACGTCGGGAAACTGACGCTAATACCGCATAATGACTCCGGTCCAAAGATTTATCGGTGAAGGATTAGCCCGCGTCTGATTAGCTAGTTGGCGGGGTAATGGCCCACCAAGGCGACGATCAGTAGCTGGTCTGAGAGGATGATCAGCCACACTGGGACTGAGACACGGCCCAGACTCCTACGGGAGGCAGCAGTTAGGAATATTGGACAATGGGGGAAACCCTGATCCAGCCATGCCGCGTGTGTGAAGAAGGCCTTAGGGTTGTAAAGCACTTTCAGCTGTGAAGATAATGACAGTAGCAGAAGAAGAAGCTCCGGCTAAATTCGTGCCAGCAGCCGCGGTAATACGAATGGAGCGAGCGTTGTTCGGAATCACTGGGCGTAAAGGGTGCGCAGGCGGTCATGAAAGTTAGAAGTGAAAGCCCCGGGCTTAACCCGGGAATTGCTTTTAAAACTCCATGACTAGAGTACTGGAGAGGTTAGCGGAATTCCAAGTGTAGCAGTGAAATGCGTAGATATTTGGAGGAACACCAATGGCGTAGGCAGCTAACTGGACAGTAACTGACGCTCATGCACGAAAGCGTGGGGATCAAACAGGATTAGATACCCTGGTAGTCCACGCCCTAAACGATGTGTGCTAGTTGTCGGGCCCATAGGGTTCGGTGACGCAGCTAACGCTTTAAGCACACCGCCTGGGGAGTACGGTCGCAAGATTAAAACTCAAAGGAATTGACGGGGACCCGCACAAGCGGTGGAGCATGTTCTTTAATTCGAAGCAACGCGAAGAACCTTACCTACACTTGACATACCTCTTGGGACTTTCAGAGATGATTGTCTTCGGTTCGGCCGGGGAGAGTACAGGTGCTGCATGGCTGTCGTCAGCTCGTGTCGTGAGATGTTGGGTTAAGTCCCGCAACGAGCGCAACCCTTATCGTATGTTGCCAGCATTTAGTTGGGCACTCATGCGAGACTGCCGGTGATAAGCCGGAGGAAGGCGGGGACGACGTCAAGTCATCATGGCCCTTACGTGTAGGGCTAGAAACGTGCTACAATGGCGGTGACAGTGGGCAGCGAGGCAGTGATGCCAAGCTAATCCCAAAAAGCCGTCTCAGTTCAGATTGTAGTCTGCAACTCGACTACATGAAGTTGGAATCGCTAGTAATCGTGAATCAGCATGTCACGGTGAATACGTTCCCGGGTCTTGTACACACCGCCCGTCACACCATGGGAGTTGGTTTTACCCGAAGGCCGTGCGCTAACTACGGAGGCAGCGGACCACGGTAGGATCAATGACTGGGGTGAAGTCGTAACAAGGTAGCCGTTTCGGAAGGAGCGGCTGGATCACCTCCTTTCTAAGGATGTGCTTGGCATATCGACTTTTAAGTAAGTAACGCACTGGCGTTGCTGTCTTCGCATCTTCTTTTCCTTAGATAGAACCGAATTAAATCGGCTGGCCATCCGGCCAGGCATATAAAGTGCGGGCTTGTAGCTCAGCTGGTTAGAGCACACCGTTGATAACGGTGGGGTCGTAAGTTCAAATCTTACCAGGCCCACCATTTTCTTCGACGGGGACGTAGCTCAGCTGGGAGAGCGCCTGATTTGCATTCAGGAGGTCGGGAGTTCGATCCTCCTCGTCTCCACCATTTCTTTTTCAAAGCATCGCAAGTAGATGCTTTGATGAGGAAATTCCTCTAGGTTCTTGTACATCGTGAATAGGTTATGAAAGTTGTCCGTACACTCGGTACCCCTGAGTGTTCGGACAAGTAAAGACAAACAACATAGAGTCATGTTCACTGTTATGAACATGACGTATGTCTAACTTAAATGCTGAGAAAATTGCGTTCGGGAGGATTAGTTCTCCTTCCCGAATTTACGCAGATTTAATTCTGCGCGTGATTTAAATTCAAGTGCTTAAGGGCAACTGGTGAATGCCTTGGCGATCAGAGGCGACGAAGGACGTGGCAGGCTGCGATAAGCCTCGGGTAGGTGTCAACAACCGTTAATCCGAGGATTTCCGAATGGGGAAACCCACTCTTTATGAGTATCTTTGACTGAATACATAGGTCTAAAGAAGCAAACCTGGGGAAGTGAAACATCTCAGTACCCAGAGGAAAGGACATCAACCGAGACTCCGTTAGTAGTGGCGAGCGAACGCGGACTAGCCCAGTGGCTATTTTGTAAGAACGGGAAGCTGTTGGAAACCAGCTCCAAAGTGGGTGATAGACCCGTACCGGTAGAAAGCAAAATAGTCCTCGAGTAAGGCGGGACACGTGAAATCCTGTCTGAACATGGGGGGACCATCCTCCAAGGCTAAGTACTCCTGATCGACCGATAGTGAACAAGTACCGTGAGGGAAAGGTGAAAAGAACCCCGATGAGGGGAGTGAAACAGACCTGAAACCGGTTGCCTACAAACAGAGGGAGGGATTCGTCCTGACCTCGTACCTTTTGTATAATGGGTCAACGAGTTAGTCTTGCATGCAAGCTTAAGCCGATAGGCGGAGGCGTAGGGAAACCGAGTCTGAATAGGGCGATTTAGTATGCAGGATTAGACCCGAAACCCGGTGATCTAGCCATGAGCAGGTTGAAGTGTGGGTAACACCACATGGAGGACCGAACCAACCACCGTTGAAAAGGTGGTGGATGACTTGTGGCTAGGGGTGAAAGGCCAATCAAACCGGGTGATAGCTGGTTCTCCGCGAAATCTATTTAGGTAGAGCCCTAAGTGAATACCTTCGGGGGTAGAGCACTGGAAGGACTAGGGGGGCGCGAGCCTTACCAAATCCTACCAAACTCCGAATACCGAAGAGTACTGCTTGGGAGACACACGGCGGGTGATAAGGTCCGTCGTGAAGAGGGAAACAGCCCAGACCTACAGCTAAGGTCCCAAAGTCATGGCTAAGTGGAAAAGGATGTAGAAGTTCCAAGACAACCAGGAAGTTGGCTTAGAAGCAGCCATCTTTTAAAGAAAGCGTAATAGCTCACTGGTCTAATTAAGAGCTTCCGCGCCGAAGATGTAACGGGGCTCAAGCCATGCACCGAAGCTTAGGATTCATATCTTAGGATATGAGTGGTAGCGGAGCATTCTGTAAGCCTGCGAAGGATAACCGCGAGGTTGTCTGGAGGTATCAGAAGCGAGAATGTTGACATGAGTAGCGATAAAAAGTGTGAGAAACACTTTCGCCGAAATCCCAAGGGTTCCTGTCCAAGGCTAATCCGGGCAGAGTGAGTCGGCACCTAAGGCGAGGCCGAAAGGCGTAGTCGATGGAAAGCAGGTTAATATTCCTGCACCAGTGGAAAGTGACGGTGGGCGTAACTTGTTCCTCCTTATTGGATTGGAGGGGCGAGGAAGCACATCCAGGAAATAACTTCCACATTAGGCCGTACCCGAAACCGACACAGGTGGGATGGTAGAGTATACCCAGGCGCTTGAGAGAACTGTTCTGAAGGAACTCGGCAAATTGCACCCGTAACTTCGGAAGAAGGGTGACCCGTTGATACGCAAGTATTGGCGGGTGGCACAGACTAGGGGGTGGCGACTGTTTATCTAAAACACAGGGCTCTGCGAAGTCTCAAGACGACGTATAGGGTCTGACGCCTGCCCGGTGCTGGAAGGTTAAGAGGAGAGGTGCAAGCCTTGAATCGAAGCCCCAGTAAACGGCGGCCGTAACTATAACGGTCCTAAGGTAGCGAAATTCCTTGTCGGGTAAGTTCCGACCTGCACGAATGGCGTAACGATCTCCCCACTGTCTCCAGAACAGACTCAGCGAAATTGAATTCCCCGTGAAGATGCGGGGTTCCTGCAGTTAGACGGAAAGACCCTATGAACCTTTACTATAGCTTTGCAGTGGCACGCCGATTTTCTTGTGCAGAATAGGTGGGAGACTTTGAAGCAGACGCGTCAGCGTTTGTGGAGTCGCCGTTGAGATACCACCCTGGAATCTCGTCGTGTCTAACCAAGCCCGGTTATCCCGGGCTGGGACCCTGCATGGTGGGTAGTTTGACTGGGGCGGTCGCCTCCCAAACAGTAACGGAGGCGCGCGATGGTGGGCTCAGGACGGTCGGAAATCGTCTGTGGAGTGCAATGGCATAAGCCCGCCTGACTGTGAGACTGACAAGTCGAGCAGAGACGAAAGTCGGTCATAGTGATCCGGTGATTCCATATGGAAGGGTCATCGCTCAACGGATAAAAGGTACTCTAGGGATAACAGGCTGATAGCGCCCAAGCGTCCACAGCGACGGCGCTGTTTGGCACCTCGATGTCGACTCATCTCATCCTGGGGCTGGAGAAGGTCCCAAGGGTATGGCTGTTCGCCATTTAAAGAGGTACGTGAGTTGGGTTCAGAACGTCGTGAGACAGTTCGGTCCCTATCTGCTGCAGGTGTTGGAGTCTTGAGAAGAGTTGCCCCTAGTACGAGAGGACCGGGGTGAACGCATCTCTGGTGTACCTGTTGTCGCGCCAGCGGCATCGCAGGGTAGCTATATGCGGACGGGATAACTGCTGAAAGCATCTAAGCAGGAAGCCTCCTTCAAAACTAGGACTCCCTATCAGAGCCGTTGTAGACCACGACGTTGATAGGATGGATGTGGAAGTGCCGTAAGGCATGAAGCTAACCATTACTAATTGCTCGATCGGCTTGAATTTAAATTGCTCCAGTTCAACTGGACAATGGTATACGCGCGCAGTATTAAATCTGCACAGCGTTTAAGTCGGATGTTCGTCTTTACTGATTTCATGTGGATTTGGATGACTTGGTGTTTCTAGCAAGAGTGCAACACCCCATCCCATCCCGAACTGGACCGTGAAAAACCTTAGCGCCAATGGTACTTCGTCTTAAGACGTGGGAGAGTAGGTCAATGCCAAGTCTTCCAAGCCCACATGAAAGCTCATAACCTATTCCCGATGTGCAAGGAACGATCCAACCCGCCCATTCTGCTTCGCCGAGGCCCAGCAGAATAGAAGGCGGGTTTTTTTGTTGCATAAAACGCAGATTTTTGTTGTGTAAATCCAAATGAAAGAATTTTGGATCGATAGGCTGGAGAACGGGCGGAGGCGCCGCTTGATGCTGGCCCTGCGCATGGCGCCGTCCCTGGGCGCGATCGCCGTCGGCGGCGGTTTGACGACACTGGCCGCCGCCGCTGGCCTGTTCGGCCTCCTTGGCGCGGCGGGGAAATTCGTCGATACCAGAATCTGTTCCAAGATAACGGATAAAGAAGTACTTTCCGGCTTGTTCGGCGCCGTGGTAACGGAGGATTTCGGACAGCTTCGACAAATGGGGCACCATCTGGCGGAGCGCTTTGGCGTCGGCCGGCCCATCAATGTTTTCATCACGGATAGCAGCGCTAAACCCTCTACGCCAGCCGCTACTTTTGGGTACAGCGTGGGTTTT
>DASTUM010000150.1:0-17259 GCA_035759665.1 Micavibrio sp. | reverse complement strand
GGGGCAAGCTGCGCAGAATCGATGAAATGCCGCTGCCACGCATCTGGAATTGTATTCGGGCTGACAAGGTTAATCTTTTCCTGCCATTTCAGCAGCAGGGCGTGATATTGGCGCAGCTTTTCAACCATTTCCCGTGAAACGGGGGTGATATCGGCGGGGATATCAAGCGACGTCATGGGCTTCCCCGCTCTTTTCGCGGCGCTTGACGTGGCGGAGCAGGGCGACGACAGCCGCCGGCGTCACGCCCGGAATACGGGCGGCGGCTCCCAGTGTGGCGGGGCGGACGGCCTCCAGCTTGGTGCGGATTTCAGTAGAAAGGGAACCGATCTCGGCATATTTCAGGCTGGCCGGAAGAGCGAGCGCCTCCTCCTTGCGGAAGGCCGCGATGTCGACTTCCTGACGGTGGGAATAGCCGGCATAGACAGTGTCGGTCTCTACCTGCTCGCGAATGCCGGGAGCGATATCGTTCATTTCCGGCCAGACTGCAGCGAGGCGTTCCCATGTCACGTCCGGGTAGGGCAGGAGGTCGAAGGCCGAGCGGCGGCGGCCGTCGAAATTGACGGCGATACCGTGTTTTTGCAATTCGTTCGGCGTGGCATTCAGCGTTTCGCGCATCAATTTATGGGCACGCTCGAGAGCGGTTTTTTTGCTGTCCCAGGCGACTTTCCGGTCGGAAAAAGCGAAGCCGCGGTCTATGGCTTTTTGAGTCAGGCGCTGGTCTGCGTTGTCGGCGCGGAGAGTCAGACGGTATTCGGCGCGGGATGTGAACATGCGGTATGGTTCTGGCGCGCCGCGCGAAATCAGGTCGTCGATCATTACGCCGATATAGGCCTCGGCGCGGTCGAGAATAAAGGGCTCCATTGTTTCACGGGAAACAGCGCCGGCCAGAATAGCGGCGTTGATGCCCGCGACAAGCCCCTGTGCGGCAGCTTCTTCATAGCCCGTCGTACCGTTGATTTGCCCGGCCAGAAACAAGCCCGAAATCTTTTTGGATTCAAGGGTTTGGGTCAAAGCACGCGGATCGCAGTAATCATATTCGATGGCATAGGCCCATTCAAACACCGCAGCCTTTTCCAGGCCCGGAATCGAGGCCAGCAATTCGGCCTGAACCTCTATAGGTAGCGCGTTGGAAATCCCGTTCGGGTAGATTGTCGGATCGTCCAGACCTTCCGGTTCGAGGAAAATCTGGTGGCGTTCTTTGTCCGCGAAACGAACGACCTTATCCTCGATAGAGGGGCAGTAACGCGGGCCGGTTCCGGCGATCTGGCCAGAATACATAGGCGCGCGGTGAAGATTGGCCCGGATGATTTCGTGGGTTTTGGATGTCGTATAGGTAATGCCGCAATCAATCTGCGGCACGGTGATTTTGTCCGTCATATAAGAAAACGGGACAGGCGGATCGTCCGCCTTTTGCATTTCGAGACCCGCCCAGCTAATGGTGCGGCCATCAATACGCGCGGGCGTACCCGTTTTCAGACGCCCAAGCGGGAAGCCGTGTTTTTCGAGCGTAAGCGCCAGCCCCACAGCTGGCCTTTCGCCGACACGCCCGGCCGGGATTTTCTCCTCACCGCGATGGATCAGGCCGCGCAGGAACGTACCGGTTGTTATAATCACGGATTTGCAGCCGTATGTGTGGCCGTCGCCGCTGCACACACCCGTAACCGCCCCGTCCTTTACAACCAGGTCCTCGGCCCCGCCCGCCAGCAGGGTTAGGTTCGGATAATCGCTTAAAATTCGTTTCATTTCAAGGCGATATAGCTTTCGGTCAGCCTGCGCACGCGGCCCCCGTACAGCAGGGCCTTTCGAGGCGTTGAGCATACGGAACTGGATGCCGGCCTGATCGGTCACACGGCCCATCACGCCGTCAAGGGCGTCTATTTCACGCACCAGATGGCCTTTTCCAAGTCCGCCGATGGCCGGATTGCAGGACATGACACCGATCGTATCGAGCCTGTGCGTCAGCAGGGCCGTCTTCGCACCGTAACGCGCCGCGGCCGCAGCCGCTTCACAGCCCGCATGTCCCCCGCCGATCACGATCACGTCGAAATTTGTCTTCATGGCTCGTTTCTATATATGCTTTTATATAGCTTTTCTACACTGTTTTTCATATAAGGGTATAAGGACAAGCGGCCCGGCGCGGCTTGATACATTCTGAGGGGGATTATTATATGAGCACACTCGCGGAAATTTTCGAACCGATCGTCGCGTTTGCCGACATTGACCTCAACGAAATACGCATCGTTGCCTTCGATACCGACGGCACCCTGGTTCGCGTTGAAAAAGAAGGGCACAGACAAGTCCGCTGCTCAGCCGACAAGAATATCGCGGGCCTGTTCCGCCTTCTGCATGACAACAAAGCCGAACTTGGCCTTGAGGAAGTCGTGATTATTTCCGGTCACACCGCGCACGCGGAAAGCCTTCTCGAGAAAGCGGGGCTACGCCCTTCGATTCCCGACCGTGTCGAAGACCGGACATCTTTTTACAACCGCGTTCGCGGAAAAAATGTTCTGGCCGTCGATGACGATGCCATGCTGGGGATGATGGCAAAGGCCTGCGTGAACCCAAAAGACGAGCGCGTGCAGAAATATCTGAATGAAGCCAGCCGCCGCGGACTGAACATCTCCTAGCTTTATTTTCCGATACAAAAATCGCGGAAGATAACGTCGAGCAGATCTTCGACATCGACACGCCCCGTGATGCGCCCAAGCGAGCGGGCGGCGACGCGGATATCCTCGGCCATAAGTTCCGGCGCCTGCGCGTTTTGCGCTTTTTGCAGACAGGCGACGCAATCCGCGAGCGCGTCGCGGTGGCGGGCGCGGGTGAGAGAAGGCGTTTCGCGGGTGAGCGCGTAAAGCGATTTGATTTTATCCGTCAGCGCCGCGAGAACGGAGTCCAACCCATCGCCTGTCGTGGAGGAAAGAGAGATGCCGTCTTTTCCCGCCCGAAAGCCCGCCGCATCTTTTTTTGTATAGACCACGAGACTATATTCGTTGCGCAATTTTTCAGTATGCGGATTGAGCGTTTTTTCCGTTCCGTCGAAAACCAGAAGGCGCAGATCGGCATTTTGTGCGCGTTCGAGCGCGCGGCGAATGCCCTCGGATTCGATGCTGCCATGGCCGCCATCCTCGCTGATTTCCTCGGGGCGCAGCCCGGCCGTGTCGGCTAGGATCACGGGATAGCCGCCGAGATCGAGATGCGCCTCGATCACATCGCGCGTCGTCCCCGCCACCGGCGAGACGATGGCGACATCGCGCCGCGCCAACAAGTTGAGCAGCGAGGATTTTCCGGCATTGGGCGCGCCGACGATGGCGATATGGATGCCGTCGCGCAGCCGCTCTCCGCGGCGGTTGTCGTTAAGGTGGGATTCAATTTCCTTCGTCAGCGCCGCGAGTTCGGGAAGCACTTTTCGCGTTTCGGAATCGGGTACGTCCTCGTCGGGAAAATCGATGACGGCCTCGATATAGGCCATGGTGCGGATCAGCCGTGCGCGCCAGCCTTCGTAAAGAGAGGACAGCGCGCCGTTCATTTGCAGCAGCGCCTGCTGTTTTTGCAATTGCGTTTCGGCATTGATGAGATCGGCGACCGCTTCCGCTTCCGTCAGGTCGAGCTTGCCGTTTTCAAAGGCGCGGCGGGTGAATTCGCCGGGTTCCGCCATGCGGTGGTTTTCAAAAGACGACAGCGCCGACAGCAACCCGTCGACCACCGCGGGCGATCCATGCAGGTGGTATTCGACGACGTCTTCGCCAGTAAAGCTCGCGGGAGCTTTGAAGGGAACGATCAGCGCACGGTCAATCATGGAATGATCACGCGGGTCGGCGATGGCGCGCAAAAGAGTTTGACGTGGCGCGGGGGCCGCTTCCAGATTGGCGAGTTTTTTAAACGAGGCCATCGCCGCAGGGCCGGAGACGCGCACCACCGCGACGCCCGCCTTGCCGCGCGCGGAAGAAAGGGCGAAAATCGTTTCGCCGCCGTTCATGATTATGGATCCCCCGGCTTCGCCCGGGATGACAATGAAAATATCATCGTCATTTCTTTTTGGCGGTTTTGGACGGATCGTCCGGCACGTTGACGCCCATCGGGCCCCAGAACATTTTCTGCATGTCGCCCCAGCCCTGCATCGTCATCGGCATCCAGGTTTTAACAAGCGTTTCGGGATCGAGCGCGCGAAGCGATTCCGCCATGCGCTCTTCCAGTTCTTTCATATAGCGTTCCTGCATCGGCCCGAGGTCGGGCAGGTCCAGAAAACGGCGGGCCTCTTCGGGCGTGCAATCGACATCGAAAATGAATTTCATTGATATGGCCTCGGGGCTGCGGGGCGCCCGGCAAGGCGCCCTTTCCGTTACATTTTACCTATGCCGTTACATTAGAAAGAAACCCCATCCCGTGCAAGTTTTTTGGCGGGATAGACAGGCACTGGCTGGATTGGTAGGGTTGCTGTCGTACAGGAGACGTTTTTTGCATGTCCGCCGTTTTATATCCGCAAACAATGGCCTAAATTAAGCGCATGAGCGGTAATCCTTCATCCATTCCGAATGAACAGCAGCTGGCCAGCTCATCGCTTGAGCATGTGCGGCGCGTGTTCAAGGGAAACGGCGTCAAGGCGGATACGATCCAGATCCTTTCACAAAAAATCGTCCACCATACGATGAATGCGGGAACCTATCTCGAGCTTCGGCCCGGCACCAGCGAGCGCAGTTCGCCCGGCAAGCTTCAGCTCGGCCAGATGGTCGGATCGCGTGAAGAAGCGGCGAAGCAGATAGACCAGGCGATGATGCGGGCCGCGAGCGATCCCGCCGTGCGCGCGCAGATCGCCGACGTCCTGCTTAAGCGCCCCGATCAGGGATTCGGCCTCGTCCATCAGGCGGTGCCGATCGACTTTCTCAAAAAAGAATTTACATGGCACGAAGGATGCCAGTCCTGCCGCGGCAGCGCACAGGCGCCGTGCCAGAGATGCCAGGGGCGGCGCACCGAACCCTGCACAAAATGTTCGGGGCGCGGGCTGATGCCTTGCCCGTTATGCCGCACCACGGGGTTGATACAGGGGAAGAAATGCACGCGCTGCCACGGACAGCGTTATGTGCCCTGCGACGCATGCCACAGATCGGGAATGATGAACTGCCGCGTCTGTCACGCGGCGGGCGTCACGCGCTGCACCGTATGCAACGGGCAGGGCTGGAAGACCTATACGATGACGCTGGTCACGCAGGGGCTTACCTATTTCGAATACGATCCCAAGAGCGTGCCAAAGGGCGCAGCGGACATGATCGAAACGCACGGCGCGCAGCTCGCCCGCGACGAAAAAATCCGCATCAAGGGGCGTATCGCCGACGACAAGGAAAACGCGCTCGGCGCGTCGTACGAAGTGACGTTCCCCTATGGCGAGGTCGTCTTCCGCATCGGCAAGAAAGAGGTGAAAGCCAATGTTTTCGGGCACCGGGCCGACATCACGGAATTTCCCTACGTTCTCGACAAAATTCTGACGCCGGCGGTGGAAGAGCTGGAAGAGGCGGCGCGCGATGTCGGCTCCGTCGCAACGAAGATCAAGAAGGCGACCCGCTACCGCCTGATCGCGCAGGCGTTCCTGCAGGTCAGCCGCATCGGCGTCAAAAAGACGGTCGATTTCCTTTTGAATACATATGATATCGGCCTTAGCCAGGGCATGGCGGACAAGATCGCGCATCTCGCGGATTCCACGACGCTGCATATTACGAGGAAGCCGCGCTATTACGGCCTGTTCCTGGGTCTTCTTATCAGCACAGGAATTGCGGCAGTCTATTATCTCTTGCCCGTGCGATCGCAGATCGCGGCCTATCTGCCCGATCCGCGTTTCGATGCCGTGCTCGATGTGCTGCCGCTCCTGCTCGGCGGCATGGCGACGACAATGACGATCCAGATGAGCGCGTCTGGTGCGATCAGGAAAGCGCTCGGTCATCTTTTGTTCAGGAACGGGAAGGCGGCGGTCGCGCCGCGCGCGGGCGCGATGGGGCTCTGGGGTTACGGCCTGACTTTCTTCATTCTTCTTGCAATGATGGAAGCTGCCGCGAACATGCATTCGAGCGCGCCGTACTGGTATGAAATACTCCGCAATTTCGTAACGCAGGCGATCGGCCGCGTATAGTAAAACCGCTCCGGGGAGGACCGGAGCGGCTTTTACGACCAGGGGATTTATATGGCTTTACTCTCTCTTCACGTCATCTTACCTCTCCATCGCGACGCGGGTCTGGCCCGCGCTCTGACCTATCGTGCATTTTACGCCGGACGGCAGCGCTGCCTGCCGCACGGATGGTGACGGCCGGATATGCTGCACATGTTCCACCGGGCCGGAAATATTCCGGAGTCCGAGGGCCATGGCCAGCATCATCGCGGCCGAAGGAGAACCAGCCGAGCGCTGGGCCTGCGGGAGCGTGCCTTTTCGGGGCGCAGCTTTGTCCATGCTGGAGACGGGCGAGGGGAAGCACGGAGACACGCTTGCAGAGGAAGCTTTTTGAGCGGCGGTAGATGCGCCTGCCGCAAAGGCGGGGGAAATTAGCAGCAGCGAAAGCAAGACCAGCGCGGCCACGTTCCTGAAGAACGTATATATTTTGATCGTTTTTTTCACGCGGAGCCGATGCCCGCAGACGCGAACAGACATTGTGATACCCACCTATAACGTTCATTTCGCCGGACGCTTTCGGATTTCTTATGCGAAGTTTCTTGGCGTCGTTAACCTACATACAACCCCATTATCTCCCGCAAAGCACATTATGGCAAACATTATCGTTTCGGATTTAAAGCGCATCTTCCTAAAATTTTAGCGATGCTCGAAATGCTTTGACTTTGTTAAATGCGTACGATTTATGGAATACATGGAAGCTCAGCAAAAACCCGATTACAAACCTCTGGCCATTACATTTTTATGCGCGGCGATCTTCACGACATATATGGGCAGGGATAAAACGATGGAATGGACGCAGGAAACGGCGACCAGCATCCACAGCGAAACCATTGCCGACGGAGAAAAGCGCTCACGTCTTTTCAACGCAACGATTCCAGCCGGCGACACAGAGCGGCGTTACACTCTGCTGTCCTTCTCCTTGCGTTCCTTTCGCAAGGAGGCTCAGGACAGCACCGCGCCCATCGTGTGCATCACCGAGACCGGCGGCTGGCGCATCCCCTTTACCACAACCGCTTACGCCGCATCTTCCAGCGCCTGCGCCATCGGAAACAACATGAACAATCCTTTTTTCACAACAAACCTGCCCGAATACGCTTTCCGTTACCGGTGACCGTAAAAAAACCCGCCGAAGCGGGGTTTTTCTTATTGGTTCATCGCGGAGAAGAACTCGTCGTTGTTTTTCGTCTGCCGCATTTTGTCGAGGAGGAATTCGACCGCGTCCACCGTGCCCATCGGGTTGAGGATACGGCGAAGAACCCACATTTTTTGCAGCGTTTCCTTGTCGACCAGAAGCTCTTCCTTACGCGTTCCGGATTTCTGGATATCGATGGCGGGGAAGACGCGCTTGTCTGCGATCTTGCGCTCCATGACGATTTCGGAGTTACCCGTGCCCTTGAATTCTTCGAAAATAACTTCGTCCATGCGCGATCCGGTATCGATCAGCGCGGTGGCGATGATGGTGAGCGATCCGCCCTGTTCGATGTTTCGCGCGGCGCCGAAGAAACGTTTCGGGCGTTGCAGGGCGTTGGCGTCGACACCGCCCGTCAGGACTTTACCGGAAGAAGGCACGACCGTGTTGTAGGCGCGGGCAAGACGCGTGATGGAATCGAGAAGGATGATGACGTCGCGCTTGTGTTCGACGAGACGCTTCGCTTTTTCGAGAACCATTTCCGCGACCTGCACGTGGCGGGCGGCAGGTTCGTCGAAGGTTGAGGAGATGACTTCGCCGCGCACCGAGCGCGCCATGTCCGTCACCTCTTCGGGGCGCTCGTCGATCAGAAGAACGATCAGATAGGCGTCGGGGTGGTTCGTCGCAATCGAATGCGCGATATTCTGCAGCATGACCGTCTTCCCCGTGCGCGGCGGCGCGACAAGCAGGGCGCGCTGGCCGAAGCCGAGCGGGGAAACCATTTCGATCACGCGCTGGGTGTAGGCTTTTTTCGTCGGGTCTTCGACTTCGAGTTTGATCTTGCGTTCAGGATAAAGCGGGGTGAGGTTATCGAAGTTGATCCTGTGACGGACTTTCTCCGGAAGCTCGCCGTTGATCGTATCGACCTTCAGGAGCGCAAAGTAGCGCTCGGAATCTTTCGGGGCGCGGATTTCGCCTTCGACGATATCGCCCGTGCGAAGCCCGAACCGGCGGACCTGAGAAGGGGAGACATAAATATCGTCCGGGCCGGGCAGATAGTTTTCTTCGGGCGCGCGAAGGAAGCCGAAACCGTCCTGCAGAACCTCCAGAACCCCGGAACCTGAAATCGGAACCCCTTCTTCGGCAAGGTTTTTCAGAACCGCGAACATCATGTCCTGCTTGCGCATGGTCGAGACGTTTTCGATGCCGAGTTCCTCGGCGAAGGCCAGAAGTTCAGCGGGCGAGCGTGTTTTGAGTTCCTGTAAGTTCATGAAATATCCGTTTTTTGGGAGGGGTGTTGCCTAAGCCTACGGCCGGCAAGGGGAGGATGATGTTAAAGTCTGATCTCTCTCGTTTATTATTAAGGAAAATCGTTAATTTTTCTCTTTTGGGTTTGATGCGGTTCGTTAAAAAACCCTGGCATCGGCGGAAAACCGCTAAAAACTACTCGAAATGTGAGGAATTTCCAAAAAAGACATTTTGGTTCTAGCCATAAGAGGCGCTTGTGTCAACAGCTTAATTTATTACGGGAACAATTTGTCCCACAGCTTAAAACCCCCCGAATATGCATAACGTTGCAAACAAAGGCGAGACCGTCTATCCGTAAAGCTGAAAGGGCTGCACATGAAAACCGTATTCGACAAGCAAGCCGCGCCCGCATCTGGAGAAGCCGCCGATGAGGAACAAAAAAGCCTCATCACCGACATCATGGAAATTTTCTCCATGATCATGCACAAGCTTTATAAACTCAGTCCGAACGCTCTGGACTACGGCTTTAAGGAGGGCGAGATGGGTTATCTCTTTTCCTTCCGTCACAGCGCGGCCCCCCCTATAAACGACCCGTCTTTCGCAACGGATTACAACAGGGAGTTTTACTGCGCGATGCGCTCTTTCCTGCAAGAGCTGCGCGACCTGGAGCCGGATGTCCTGATTTTACCGGACGAACTTGAGATCGCGGCTCCGGGCCTGCTTTCCCTTGTCGATACGCTCGATCTGTATTTCAAGCAGGATAATTGCCCGCTCACCAATGCCGACAATGCCGCGACAAACGTGGCGACGACCGATCCGCGCCATATTGCGGCCGCGCTGCGCAGCATGGCAAGGGACGGGTACGATCTCGCCCGCGACAGGAAGGATGCCTATGATTATTACCTGATCAGCGCGCCGCGCCAGCCCTTCGTTTCGCTCGACCATTATTACGCCACCATCGCCGCCCGCGTGAAAGCCGATGTTCCTGTCTCGCTCAATCTTCTCCGCAGGGATGTTCTTTCGCTGGAGCCTGCGAACGATACGATCAGCGCCGATGAACAAAAATTATCCCTGGAGGATAGCTTCAGGGATTGCGCTGAATGGCATGAGGACGCGCCTGACGCCCCTCAAAGAGAAGATGGGATCCTTCTCCTGACAAAAGAAGCGCAGCACCAGTTCGCCAGCGCGATCCAGGGAATGCTGATCGTCAATTACGGCCTGGCGCAGGAAATATCGGCAGGCACGATCGCGTTATCCGTCAACCCCATCGATACAAATTGTTTCCATATGCGGTTCGACTGTCCCGCAATGCCTGACGAAAAAACATTTGGCCGTTTCGTTTCGGCGTTTGATAAATTCAGCGAAAATATTCGAAAGGCCGGCGAAATCCAGAAATGCCAGGAAGGCGTTCATATGTTGCCTGTTAAGGGTAACACGCTCATGATGATCCGCTATTCTCCCTCCGCGCTTTTCAGCGTGATCACGCATATGGCGGCGTTTCAACATCCGGGCAATCTTCAGGCGCAGGCGCATCTGAGGTCGATTGCGCATATCAAGGAACGCCTCCAACTCAACGTTCCACCGAACGCCCTCAACTAGAATGGCTTGACGATGACGAGGATCACGATGCCGATCATCATCAGCGTCGGCAGCTCGTTGCAGATTTTGTAGAATTTCGCGGATCTGGTGTTTTCATCGCGGGCGAATTTCTTGCGCCAGACGCCGAGCGCGTGATGGAAACCTGTCAGCAGTAACACCAGCGCCAGTTTCGCGTGCATCCAGTGCATCGCCATGATCCCGTCCCAGTTGGCCCAAAGCATCATCCCGCCGAAAAGCCATGTGGCGATCGAAGCCGGACCCATGATGTAGCGGTACAGGCGCAGCTCCATTACCTTGAAGGTTTCGGACGCGGCAGATCCCTTTTCCGCCTGCACGTGATAGACGAAAAGGCGCGGCAGGTATAAAAGCCCAGCCATCCAGGATATCACCGCGATCAGGTGCAGGGATTTGAGCCAGAGATAATAAGTGATGATGAAGTCTTCCATTCAGCAGCGCCTCCCGCAATTTGAAAGCTCGCGCATCGCGCATTGTTTGAAGCCTTGCGTACAATAGGGCGCGCCGAGATACGAAGCGATAGCGGGTGACGCCGCAGCCGTATGGACCATATCCGCAAGGCCGCGGATGAAATCGGGATGCGCACCTACGGCCGGGACGCGATAGAATCCCGGAACGCCGATGCGCTCGGCCAGATCGCGGTATTCGATCTCAACCTCCACCAGCGTTTCGACATGCTCTTGCGTAAAAGCGTGCGGCAGAATGACGACGGGTATGCCGTCTTTTGCAGCCGCATGCAGTTCTTCTTCCGTGGACGGGCCGATCCATTTTTTCGGGCCGACGCGGGACTGGTAGCAGATGCGCCAGTCTTCTTCGTGTATCCCGGCGGCGCGGGCGATGTCCTCTGCGCTCCGCTCGCATTGCCATTGATACGGGTCGCCCACCGCGATCACGCTTTCGGGAAGGCCGTGCGCGGAAAACAGCACGCGCGGGCGGATGCCGGTTTCCACTTCCGCCTTTTCGAAAGCCGCGCGAAGAAGCGCTGCGCTCGCGTTTACAAAGCCGTTTTCGGACGGGTAGCAGCAGACGAATTTTTCAGGCGCAGCAAGCCCCGCTTTTTTCGCCGACTTTTTCCAGCTTTGCCAAGAAGAGCGTGTCGTCGTCGTCGAATATTGCGGGTAGAGCGGCAACAGCACGATGCGGTCCGGATTCCACGCGGCAACAGCGGCTGCAACCTCATCCGACATAGGATGCCAGTAACGCATGCACACGAAACATTTAAAGGTATCGGTTTTATCCGCGTTCAAAAGCAATTCCAGCGATTGCGCCTGCTCCTGGCTGTTTTGCAACAGCGGGGATTTCCCGCCGATTTCGCCGTAGCTTTTTCCGGCCTCCTTTTTGGAGCGGCGAATGGAAATCAGCTTTGCGATCACCCAGCGAAAAATCAGGGGCAGGCGAATGATGTTCTTGTCCGTGAAAAAATTGAACAGGAAGAGCTTGATGGATTCTTTCGAATCCGGCCCGCCGAGGTTGAAAAGAACGACCGCAACTTTGCTCATGTCTTCCATCCCCGCACGATGTCACGCAGCTTTGCAACATTCTCTGGCTTCGTTTCCTTGACGACGCCGTGGCCGAGATTGAAAATCCACGGGGCTCCGCCAAAGGCATCATGGACGGATTGCAGACCTTCCTCAAGCGATTCCCCGCCCGCCAACAGCAATTCGGGCGCGAGATTTCCTTGCACGGGCATGATCGTTTGCAGGTTTTTCGCGGCCCAGCCCCTGTCGATCGTTTGATCGAGGCCGAGGCAGTCCACGCCCGTTTCCCGCGCATAGGCGAGGCTTTGTATCCCTGCGCCGCGCGGAAAGCCGATCACGCGTATCTGCGGAAAATTAATTTTAAGATACTGGCGGATTTTTTTCGTCGGCTCGATCACCCAGCGTTTAAACTGCTCTCCTTCCAGAAGTCCCGACCAGCTGTCGAACAATTGAACGGTTTCGGCCCCGGCCCTGATTTGCCCCGCCAGATATTCGCAGGATGCGTGTGTGACGATATCGGCCAGGCTTTGGAACGAGGCGGGATCGTTCGCGGCCCAGTTTTTCGCGCGGTGGAAATCTTTGCTACCGCCACCCTCGGTCATGTAGCAGATCACCGTCCACGGCGATCCGCAAAAACCGATCAGCGCGGTTTGATCAAATTTTTCCGATGACAGTTTTTCACGCACCAGCGCAACGGTTTCGTAAACGGGCGCGGCCTTTCCTGCGAGCAGGTCGGTATTGAGCCGCGAAAGATCCTTTTCGGAAAGGATGGGATCGAGCTTCGGTCCTTCACCGGCTTCGAAGCTTACGGCCTGGCCGAGCGCGTGCGGGACGACGAGGATATCCGAAAACAGGATGGCGGCATCCATGCCGTAACGGCGCAAAGGCTGGATCGTAACCTCGGCCGCGTTTTCGGGGTCGTAGACGAGATCGAGAAATCCTTGCGCATTCGCACGAAGCTCGCGGTATTCGGGAAGATATCTTCCCGCCTGACGCATCAGCCAGAAAGGAACCCTTTCAGGTTTCTTTCCGTTCAAAACATCGAGGATCGGTTTTCTTGTTTCGCTCATCACGGGGCGATCAAAGCAGGTCTTAAATAAAAATCATATATTTATTTTATTAAGGTTATAGATGTAGATAGTGGTGTGGGAATCGGGGATGGAATCTTTTCCCTGATTCAGCCCACAAGGGGAATTCAAAGAACATCTGCGGATTTCACCGGAGTCATGGACAGGAGTCCGAAGTCTTCCCACAGGACGATTTTTCGAATCCCACAGGCTGATAAGCCTTCCTGGGCAAATCGAAGAGGGAGGAACAAATTTCATACAGATTCCATCCCGAAGCCACGCCTGGTGGATTCCCACAGGGCCATACAGGGAACAAAGATATGTCAACGCCGCAAGAAGCTGCGGAAGCTGCGGACAGGCCGAATCACCCCCGATTTGGCCTTTGCGATAAGAAGCATCTCTTAGTATAAAGAGATATGTTCAAAGACGCCTTCATCAAACTAGACCCCGTTCAGGCCGCCCGCATGGTGGGTCTGATCAATCCCGCGCTCGACATAAAGTTCGATCCGGACAAATCGAATGTGATGATTCACAATCTTCCCTTCTACGAAAATTATTTCATCGCCGAAATTTCCCGGCACGATCAGCAGCCGCCCATCGTGCGCGCCGCCGTGTGCAACGACAAGGGCGAAATCAACGTGCTCAACTGGTCGAACGAGCCGATCATGGCGCTGAACAAAAAAGCGCCGATCGCTTTGAATGAAGAGAACACGCCCGATTATATCCGTTTCTTTTTCACCTATGTGCGCGGCAGTCACGGGCGTTTCCTCATCATCGACACTGTCGACGATATCGACTGGCGGGAGGAGCCCGCGCCGGCGGGGCGCAAGGCGCTTGCGAAAATGATCGAACCGCTGCATGTAAAAAAACGCATGGATGACGGCACCGTGATTTACGCGGTTTCTGTCATCTTCAAGGATTCTCTGTTCGCTGCCGAGGCGCATGTTCGTCTGGACGGCACGATCAGCCTGCACAATGAAGAACTTCTTGTGGAAGATATTCCCGTGGCCGACGATCTGTTCGGGCAATAGGCGGCATTCATTCTTTTTTAACCAAAAAAATCTGTCTTAACCGTTTTTATATTAGAAAAACCGCCGTTTTTGTGCGTTTGCGGTAGTATTTGATTAATCATTTTATCCCCATAATGGCTGATAGGGGCGTAGCGCTTATTTCAGGCGCCGCAAAGATTTTATCAAAGCGACCAGGGGCATGAAAAAGACATCCAACACTTTCACGGGCAAACGCCGCGCGCGTCATCGTCGTCCCGTCCTTATGGCTTACACGCTCAACAACGCGCAGCCTGTGATCTGTACGCTCGTGGCCGATCAGCCTTATTTCTATATGGAAGAAGAGAATGTCATGCCAGAGGATGACATTCTCGAAGAAGAATTCGCGGCATTTGAAAACGATCTTGCCGATCTTAAGAGAAAAATGGAAGCCTGCGAGCGCGTCACCAAAATGTACGAGCGCGATCCGCAGCGCCGCCTTGAAGAATTCGCGGCCGAGGCCATTACGATCTGCGAGGCAAAAGACCGCCAACATCATATGCTTCAGCCCGCTGACAGGATCGTCCGGGCGATCAGCCGCAGCCGGTCCGCGAAAGCGCTTCTCGATTTCGCATTAACGAACTCCGTCTATATCGTCGAAAGCGATCTGGTCCAGTCCGCCCGTTACGACCGCGACGGAGGCAGGATCCTCGTTCATCCGGATATCGACGAAACATCCGCCTGCCTGCTTGCCGTGCGCGAACTGCGCCGCCACTGGCAGCACAAAAAAGGCGTTCTCATCAATCCGCTGACCTTTCATCCCGATCAGGCCGTCCTGATCAACCGCGCCCTCAACGCCGATCTGTCGGCCACAATGATCCGCGCTGCGTGGGAGATGCAGCTTGCGGGCGACCGGGCCGCTTGGGAATTTATCGAATTCTCTTCCATGGCCGACCTTGGCCGCGCCTTTGCCCGCGAGGCTTTCGTGGATTTCCGTTCACTGGCCTCGGGCAAGGCGTCCTCCGCCGTTTTCGAAAGCTGGTTCCTCTCCGAACGCTGCCGCCATCAGGATAAGAAACTAATCCAGGCGATGCTGGCCGACCATCAGGGTTATGTCTTTGCAAACGCCGAGGCTTCCCGTTCAGTTTCCATAGAGCTTATCATGGCGCTGGGCGAGCAGCCTTTCGGCAAAAATTACCTCGCGCCCTATGCACAAATGATCATCGAAGACCCGGTCTTTACTGAGGTGCGCGATCGCTCCAACGCTAATTTCCTCTGGTTTATCAAGTTCGAACGCTCTTTCCGCGAAACGGAACAGGCTTTGCAAAGTGAAGAAGGCACAATCTTCGGCGAGGGCGATCTGCCCGCCGCCACCTTCACAGAACAAGGCGAAAACGCGCATGGCACAAATTCCATCATCATTCCGCTGGTCCGCGACACAGGACTTATCCACAGAGCTGGACGTCTTCGGGACCGAGGAGGCCTTGATGGTGCGCACCTCGAATCCAACGTCATTCATGTCAGGTTCGGGAACGGGGATTGCGCGTAAAGAGTATGTACTGGCAGGGCCATCAGGGCACGCCTGCGAGGAGTATGAAGATTTGAGATCCGAACGTTTCGAACGAAAAGGACAGAAGAAGAGAAACCGCGCGATTTCAGAAGACGTGGTGATTGCCCATTATCGCGGCAAGAACGACCTGTCCTCCTCGCTTTATCCCGTCAATCTATCTTCCATCGGTTTTGAGAAAATACGTGCCTTCCAGAATCTGGAAGCGTATCCCTTTGCGTTCGAAAGCGATCTCGATGTGCTGCAATGGCTGTGCGGCATGGCGGCGGAATCGCCGACGGCGAGATTGCTGCTCAAGGAAGCGCAGCTAGAGCGCTGGGACATCCGCCTCGACGATCTTTCGCAGGGCGGTTATGCCGTAGACGAGGAAACGCATGCGGTTCTGATTGATCATTACGGTTTTACCGCAGGCGCGCTGGGCCGTTCGGCCTTCTTCCGCAATGCGCTGTTTATCAGTTTCGTCAAGGCGCTACGCCAGTTATGGCATGAGCGCAGCGGGCATTCCTTCGAAAAGACGCATCGTCCCGATGCGGCGTTGATGCTGGAGCGCGCCCGCGCGGCGGACTGTGAAACCATCGCCGTGCTGGTGGGATGGGAACTGCGCGGTGCTGGCTATTCCGATGTCTGGCGCTTTATTCTAGGCTCCGAAGAAGGCGACATGGCGATGATCTTTACCCGCGCCATCGAAAAAGACCCGGCCGGTTTTTACGATGGTTCCGTCCTGACCCGCGCTTTTTGCCAATGGTATGGCGATGAAGGGCGCATAGCTTCGTGCGATCACGCGACGCTGGAGCGCATGGACGCCCTGCTCGAAGGCGCGGAAGGGGCAAAGCTGTTCGGAGACGATCCGCTTCGCGCCGCGGATGTTGAAAAACTTTCCGTCCTTCCGGGCGGCAAGGCCTACCTTAACGGCATGGGCAAGAATATTTGCACCGATCCTTACTTCATGGCCCTGAACGACCCGATCAACGAATCTCATCTCTTTCAGGTGGCCTACGATTCCAAAGTCGTCCTGGCCGGCGGCGTGCCGTTCCGCGACAAGAAGCTGGCCCGCCTGATTTTCCCTGGGGAAGTGGCCCAGACCGCGGAATAGCGCGCTTCCCTTGGCCGTTTTTGGCGGCTAAGATGCCGCCATGACCTCAAGGAAGAAGACTGAGCGGCTCAGGGATTTCCATTTCAATCTCTATCCGATCTCCGCTGCCATAGCTGTGCGCAGGGGCGAAGGAAGCGTTCTGTCATGAGCTTCGTCAAGGCGGGCGTCATAGGCCATCCGGTCCACCACAGCAAATCGCCCCTCATCCACAATCACTGGATTGCGCGATATGGCCTGTCCGGTGAATACAGGGCGGTCGATATCGCGCCGGAGAATTTAAAGGAAGGCGTACAAAAACTTATCGACGCGGGCTATGCTGGGTTCAACGTCACAATTCCGCACAAGCAGGAAATTTTCAAGCTCTGCGCGGATGTGGACGATACCGCAAAAATCATCGGCGCGGTCAATACGGCCGTCATCAGGGACGGAAAGCTATACGGCGCCAACACCGATGCGTTCGGCTTTATCGAGAATGTGAAACAGCAGGCCTTCGGCGTCGATTTCGCGCACAGGCATTGCGTCGTGCTGGGCGCCGGCGGCGCGGCACGGGCGATCGTGTATGGCCTCATCGAGGCGGGCGCACAAAAAATCATCCTCTCCAACCGCACGGAAGACAAGGCGCGGGATGTTGCGGCGATGGATACGGATATCATTGAAGTGGTTCCGTGGGATAAACGCAGCGCGGCTTTGGACGGCGCGGGCTTTCTGGTCAACGCGACCGCGCTCGGCATGACGGGCAGGGAAGCGCTGGAGATCGACTTGTCGGCCCTGCCCCCACAAGCGGTAGTAAGCGATATCGTCTACACACCCCTTATGACCGATTTGCTGCGGCAGGTGCAGCATAAGGGGCATCAGGTGGTCACCGGGATCGGGATGCTGCTCCATCAGGCGCGGCCCGCCTTTGAGAAATGGTTCGGGGTGCT
>DASTUM010000149.1:0-2428 GCA_035759665.1 Micavibrio sp. | reverse complement strand
TTTCTGCGCGTAAAATTTAGAGGCAAAAGACCATGAAGACACTCAATAAAGTCACTACGGCTCTTATCCTCGGCGGCGGCGCTTATTATATGTCCGCGGCCATTCCGACGGACTGGCTGGATCAAAGCCCTAAGGAATCCGCCGCCCGGGAATCCGGGCCGGTTGCCCTGGTAACAAAATTAGACCTTTATATTTACAGCCAGAACAACATTAAGCTCGGCGTTCTCGACAAAGACTCCTGCGTCCTCGTCCAACCGCCGTTAGAGGATAGGGAAGGCTTCCAGCCTGTTGCCGTCAACACGGGTGTGGGTACGCTCCATGGGTCGGTGGCTGCCCGCTTTCTGTCCGCTGAGGGCGCGGGAACGGTTGAAAGCTGCAAATCCGAAATCCGCCAGATCTACGCCGATCCTGCAAAACCCGAAACCAAAGACCTCCCCAAAACGCAAACATATCTCGCGCTCAAGCGTACGCCGCTTTATTTTGGGACGGTCATGCCACCGAGCGGATTGTTTGCCGAAGCGGGATCCTGCGTCATCCTTATGAGCAAGGGCCATACGGACAAAATGTTCCATGTCCTGGTTATGGGTTCCATGAGCATGGGCGAAGCCTATGTCAACAAAAACGAGGTCGCCCCGATCGGAGACTACGACTGGGATAAAGGCTGCAATGCTATCATCAAAGGCACCCAGGAGAACCGCAGGCCGAAAACCGTTCATGAAACGCTGCCCGCCGATAAGCTGCCGGAAACCCGTCGTGGCGATCTTTACATCGTCACCGCCGACCGGCTGGAGCTGCGTTCGGGCCCCGGGGCGGATTTCAGTTCCCTGAACACGATCTTCAAGAATTCCTGCGTTCAGGCGCTCGGCGGTAAACGCGATAAAAACGGGTTCGTGGAGGTTCTGACGAGCTACGACCAGAAGCTATACCAGAAAGGCTTCGTCCGCCGGGAAGACCTGAAACCCACGCCGCAAGGGCGGAGCAGAATGGACTGTTTTATCAGATAACAGGCGTTTTCGGGACAAGAGCGCCCCACTTCCCCCTTGCTCTTCGGGGCTGAAATCCGTACATTCCGGCCCATGAGCACACTGAAAACCAAGCCTTTGGCCCACATACGCAATTTCGCGATTATCGCGCATATCGACCATGGGAAATCGACCCTTGCCGACCGCCTGATCCAGACCTGCGGCGGACTCGAGGCGCGCGAGATGACCCAGCAGGTGCTCGACAACATGGACATCGAAAAAGAGCGCGGCATCACCATCAAGGCGCAGACCGTCCGCCTCGCCTACAAAGCCAAAGACGGCATCGAATATCAACTGAACCTGATGGATACGCCGGGCCACGTGGATTTCGCGTACGAAGTCTCCCGCTCCCTCGCCTCCTGCGAAGGCTCCATTCTCGTCGTCGATGCGTCGCAAGGCGTCGAGGCGCAGACACTCGCCAACGTCTATCAGGCGCTCGACAACAATCACGAAATCATCCCAGCCATCAACAAGATCGACCTGCCCGCCGCCGACCCCGAGCGCGCGAAAGGGCAGATCGAAGACGTGATCGGCCTCGACGCCTCCGACGCAGTTCTGGTGAGCGGCAAGAGCGGCATTGGCATTCCCGATCTGCTGGAGGCCATCGTCACGCGGCTCCCGCCCCCTCTCCCTTCCATCTGTCATCCTGAGCAAAGCGAAGGATCCCTGCGGACGATGGAAGAAAAGAGATCCTTCGCTGCCGCTCAGGATGACAGCGCCAGGAGGCTGCCGACGAAGGCGCTGCTCGTCGATAGCTGGTACGACGCTTATCTCGGCGTGGTCATTCTCGTGCGCGTTATCGACGGCTATCTGAAAAAAGGCCAGAAAATCCGCTTCATGCAAACCGGCGCGACGCGCGAGATCGACCGCGTCGGCATGTTCACGCCCAAGAAGGTCGCGCTCGACGCGCTCGGCCCCGGCGAGATGGGATTCATCACGGCGGCGATCAAGGATATTTCCGACACGCTGGTCGGCGACACGATCACGGATGAACGCGCGCCGGCGGCACAGCCGCTCGCGGGCTTCAAGCCGAGCGTACCGATGGTATTCTGCTCCCTCTTCCCGGCGGACTCTTCCGAATTTGAAAAGCTGCGCGAGAGCATCGGCAAACTCAAACTCAACGACGCATCGCTACATTACGAGCCGGAAAACAGCCAGGCGCTCGGCATGGGCTTCCGCTGCGGCTTTCTGGGCCTGCTCCATCTGGAGATCATCCAGGAACGGCTGGAGCGCGAATTCAATCTCGACCTGATCCCGACCGCGCCCTCCGTCGTTTATAAAGTCACGCTGACCGACGGCGCGCGCCTCGATCTCTACAACCCCGCCGACATGCCCGACGTCTCGCGCATAGAGAAGATCGAAGAGCCGTTCATCAAGGCAACCATCATGACGCCGGACGAATATCT
>DASTUM010000148.1:0-3025 GCA_035759665.1 Micavibrio sp. | reverse complement strand
GGAACCGTGCCGCCGTTCCGCTTGATATACTCTTCCAATGGAATGTCCTCTATATAGAGTTTCCCCGGCAGGGTTTTACCCCGGGGCGTCACATAAAGATCGAGGGTGAATTTCTTCTTGCCGTCCCGGAACTGCCTTTCGAGGGGCAGCGCCGCCGCTTCATCCAGATAATAACGGTTCACGCCCGTTTCGAAACTCCATTCCCCGTAGGACTCTCCCTTCAGGATATGCCGGCATTCCGGAACGCCCGTTTCCGGCGGCGGGCATGTTACTTTATAAACGAGGGGATTCTCATTCCCGTCCGCAACGCACAGGCAGCTATCCTTTTGATATACGCCGACCCGGCTGCGCCTTTCATCCGGCGGCGGGGCGCCCTTCCAGTTCCACGCCGTGCGAAACATCAGATAATGGCCGTAGAAAAGATCGCGCGGATCGTACGGCTCTATATTCACACGGAAAGAAGGATAACTCTTATATTGCTCCGTGATGCGCAGCGCGTTCAGGAGAGGCGCGCCCACGGCGAGGATGACCGACAGAACGAGAGCGATAATCATTCCCCTGGTCATGCCGCCACCTTTCCGCGCAGCCGTTTATTTACCCGGCGCGCGGCATAGATCAGTGCCAGCATGACGCCGCCGCCGCAGATCAGACCCAGCCCCGTATCCATCAGCGACCCGAAAACTTCGACATAGATCATGAAAATCCGGAACGCGATCACCGCGATCGCCACTGACACGATCCGCATATGCTGCATGCTCTGGGCAAGCCACCCGAGCGCAGCCCAGTAGGCGATGAACACCAGCGCGGGCGCAATATGCCCGTGTCCCAGCGGAATCATCAAAGGCGCGACAAAGGCGAAAAGGCCCAGAAACGCAAAGCGCGCCGCATGGCGCATCTCAGGCTTAGCGCGGTAGAATCCATGGAGCACGGCATGGGCGGAGATCGCGGCGACGCCGACCGCGAGGATCGAAAGACCGCCGGGAACGGAAAGCAGCTTTTCGCGCAGATAGCCGAACTGGTTCGCTGGCCACATCGCCATCGAAGCGCTGGCAAGAAGCGCGCTCAACACCAGCCCCGCCTTCAGGCTGACTTCAGCAAGTACCGAACGATGCCGTCTGAAAAATTCAACGGCGCCGTCCGCCATGAGCGCAAGAGGCAGAAAGGCCCCGAGCCCCGCAGCGAACGGTGAGCGGTATGAGTCCGGGAGCAGCTCGATCTTGTCCGACAAAACGACGCAGATGGTCGCGAGGAAAGCCAGCATCCACGGCACAGCCGTCATATAACTGCGGGTGATGAGCAGAAAGAAAGGCAGCGTGATGACAATCCAGAACATCAGGGCGTCGGCCACGCTGCCCGTCAGCTGGAACACCTGCCCGATCAGGATAATCAGCGTAAAGCTCAGACCGAGGAATGCAACCGCCCCTCCCTCGCTCCAAACCGCCTTCCCTTTCCCACAAGCCCGTACCGCGAAAAATCCGACGGCGGCGTTCAGCAGTGCATGAACCGAAATCTTCACGCCGCCCGGAATCTCGTTCCAATTTGCGGCGACAATCGAAAGAACCCCGACCAGAATGGCGAAGACGGAAAGCCCTACGAGGCCACGCCCGAACCGCCCGCCTTTCCTGTCTTCCTCATAGGCATGGATGGATTCCACCTGAGCCGCGCTTATCAGACCCGCAGCAATCCATTCCTTCAGCTTTTTGTGCTTGATGGCCATAGCCATGCGATTATAGGCCAAAAATTACCCCTCGAACAGGGGCGGCGGAACGTGATAGAATCGCCCTATGGAACGCCCTTCCTCCCAGCGCGGCAGCGCCATCATCATGCTCTTCATTGCTGTCGCCCTGTTCGGGATGCTGGCCTACGCCTTTTCGCAAGGCTCGAGAACGAGCATGGGATGGATCGAAAAGGAAAAGCAGGACGCCGCCGTCACAGGCGCCCAGGATTGCACGAACGCCATAAACATGGCGCAAAAACGCCTCCAGGCACGCGGTTGCGGCAGCATGATTTCTTCCCTCGAAGACGGTTCCAACCCCAATACCGGCGCGCCCGCCGACGGTTCCTGTTCCATATTCCATCCCAACGGCGGCGGCGTGAAAGCCAATTGCGTACCGCCGCCGTCGTCTGGGGATCCTTGTACGACAGGCTCTGTCGGAGAGGTATGCTCGGATGGAGCGTTCTATATCGGGGATACTGGCGGCAACCGGATTTATGCTGCGCCAGCAGACGAAGGCATTACATCGCAATGGTCAACCGAGTATGTAGATACGGGGGCTACAAGCGAGACGGACGGTCAGTCGAACAGCGACAATAGCACAATTGTCTCCGCAGGCGCGGCTGTTTATCCCGCGGTCTGGGCCTGCCGCAACAAAGCGCCGCCGGGAACCTGGTATTTACCGACGAAGAGTGAGCTCGGCCTGATCTGGGCGAACAGGACGGATATCGATCTGTCGGCGAAAGGGCTGAATATAGCCGGTGCCTGGTACTGGTCTTCCACGGAGGTCGACAGCAGCTATTCTTGGATCAAGCGCTTCAATAACGGCTATCAGGGCGGCGGCTATAAAAGCGACAGCCTTCTCATCCGGTGCGTCCGGCGTTAACAAAACACGAACGGAGTAAATACTTACTCCATCCCCCGATCAATCATTCCACCGTTTCTTTTTCGCCCCGGCTTTTCTTCGGTGATTTTTTGGCCTTGTCGATATCGAAGACGATTTTATCGTCTTTGACCTTGATCGTCGCCGTGCCGCCGTCGGCCAGTTCGCCGAATAGAATATCTTCCGCAAGCGCTTTCTTGACGTTTTCCTGAATGACGCGGGACAAAGGCCGTGCGCCCATCGCGGGATCGTAGCCTTTTCTGCCGAGCCACTGGCGTGCCTCTTCCGAGAGCACCAGCGCCACGTTTTTCTCGGTCAGCTGCGCTTCGAGCTGGGCGATGAATTTATCGACGACGCGCACCATTGTTTCCGGCGCCAGCGCCTTGAACGGCACGATCGAATCGAGGCGGTTCCTGAATTCGGGCGTG
>DASTUM010000147.1:0-4939 GCA_035759665.1 Micavibrio sp. | reverse complement strand
GGACGACAATTGATGTACGATCTGCGTTCCTTCAGCCATAGCCCCAGAGAACTCATCACCCGTATATTCATCCTCCGCAGCCGCAGATAAAACAATTTCATCCGGAATATCGATTTTCAATCTATCGACACCACGCTCTGTTTTCTTGTCAAAAAAAATCAATAAGAACTGTGATCATTTTTCTGCTTTCTTACGTTTATCAGAGGAATGTGATGACTATTCTCCAAAATGACCTTCACGCCTTCGCGGATTATCCATGCGCGGCAGGCTTTCTTGCCCCAGCAGGCGACGACCGTTATGCGCGCCAATCCCCACAATATGGTGGCCGCGCTGACAGCTTGTAGTTCCGGCGGCATCGCCGGTTCGGGTATGGGCATGCCCTTTGCGCCGGATGAGATGGCAGGTGCGGAAGATGCGCCCTGCTCCCGCCGCGCCTCTTCCGCCAGAATATGGAGGGAGGATATCAGCGGCTCCGCCCAGCAGCGGCAGTTGTAATCTTCGCCGGGGAGTTCGTCGTCCGGCGCGGGGTGCGAAGGTGAAGACGCGGCCCGCGCGCTGCGCGTGTTCTTCCCGCACCTTGTCGTCGTCGGCGGTGCGCCAGACGAAGAAAGAGCCCTCCGCCTCCAGCGCCGCCAGTTCCTCATTCATCACCCGTTCGGTGACGGAGCCGGGCCCGGCGGTGTCGGTGAAGGGAATCATGTGCGCCCGCTGGAAGGCGCTCAAAGCTTTCCAGCACCCCTCGTCCATTTCCCCGGTTATGCCGAAGATGGGGTCCGGCTTGTAATACCCCCAGCAGCCGAGGGCGAATTTCACCTGGCGCACGTCGCGCGGGTTCGCCTTGCGGCCTTGGGCCAAGGGGGCCTCAAATTCCATTTTCATGTTAAAAACCAATATGTTGGGATAAAAAACAAGCCTGGATCGCAGGCGCAATCCGGGCTTTGTTAAGGATGATATTCCTATTATAATTGGTTGGCGTCAACCAAAAACTGCCGAATAGGTTTTGTTAACCTTTATAAATTATGTTAGATTCTTATTAATGAATCTTAAGGCGGGCATCGAAGGATTCGAAACTCGCGAACAACTGAACGAAGATTTAACAAAAGGGGAAAACAATGCGGGTTCTGTTAGTCGAAGACGATAGCTCGACCGCCAAAAGCATCGAATTGATGCTGAAAAGCGAAGGTTACGTCGTGGACACCACCGATCTGGGCGAGGATGGCATGGATCTGGGGAAAATCTACGATTACGATATTATCATTCTCGATCTGATGCTTCCGGACATGGACGGGTACGACGTCCTCAAAAACCTTCGCGCGGCGAAGATCCAGACGCCGATCCTCATCCTTTCCGGCCTTGCCGAACTGGACAACAAGATCAAGGGGCTCGGCTTCGGCGCCGACGATTATCTTACGAAGCCTTTCGATAAGCGCGAGCTGATCGCCCGTATCCAGGCCATCGTCCGCCGCTCCCAGGGGCATTCGCAATCGAAAATCATCACCGGCCCGGTTACGGTCAACCTCGACACCCGCACGGTGGATGTTTCGGGCAAGACGCTGCACCTCACGGGCAAGGAATACGGGATCATGGAACTGTTGAGCCTGCGTAAGGGCACGACCCTGACGAAGGAGATGTTCTTAAACCACCTCTATGGCGGCATGGACGAGCCGGAAGTGAAGATCATCGACGTGTTCATCTGCAAACTGCGCAAGAAAATCGAACAGGCGACGGGCGGCGATAGCTTTATCGAAACCGTCTGGGGCCGCGGCTACGTGCTGCGCGATCCGGCGGAAAGCACCGGCGGAAAGCAGAAAGCCAGCGCCTAACCATTTAAATCCCCGCCCCGGCGGGGATTTTTTATCGAATGCGAGATTCGCTAGTGCCTTATTATAAAAGAATTGATATTCCTAGGACATGCTAAGCCACCTGCCCAATGCCCTGACCATATCGCGCATCGTGCTTTTGCCGGTGCTGATCGGGCTTTTCTTTGTGCATAGCGCGGCTGCGGCGTGGTGGGCGTTGTGGATTTATATATTCTGCGCCATTACGGATTTCTTCGACGGATATCTGGCGCGGAAATTCGGCAGCACGTCGGGGTTCGGCACGTTCCTCGATCCGATTTCGGACAAAATTCTCGTCGCCTCGCTGCTGATGGCGCTCGCGGCGTTCGACCGGCTCGAAGGGTTCTGGGTCATTCCCGCCATCGTCATCCTCGCGCGTGAGTTCCTGATTTCGGGCTTGCGCGAATATCTGGGGCCGCAGAATGTGAAGGTTCCCGTCTCCCGGCTTGCAAAATGGAAAACCGGGTTCCAGATGACGGCGCTCGGATTCCTCATCATCGGCGATTACGGCGACAAGACCATGCAAACCGTTTTCGGCGTTCTCCTGCCGCAGGAGGATATCGTCGGCGCCCTGATCACGGGGCAGATCCTGCTGACGCTGGCGGCGATCGTCACGCTGGTCACCGGCTGGAACTACCTCAAGGCCGGCATCAAACATATATAGACTGCTTTCGCCGCAATGGCGGATATATAGGGGAAGTTTTCCCATATCGCTTACGCCCTTCTTGAAATTGCTTCCGTAACCTGCGACGAATAGAGGCATGTCACGCATGCTGTTCAAACTCGCGAAGCCTTTCCTGCACCGGATGGATCCGGAAAGCGCGCACCAGATGACGCTCAGGGCGCTGAAAACCGGCGTCATGCCCTGCCCCGCGCGGCTGAACGACCCCCGCCTGAAGACGACATTGTGGGATCGCGTGTTTCCCAATCCGCTCGGCCTCGCCGCCGGTTTCGACAAGAACGCGGATGTCGTGGGCCAGATGCTCCATGCCGGTTTCGGGTTCGTCGAGGCAGGCACCGTGACTCCCCGCCCGCAGGAGGGCAACCCGCGCCCCCGCATATTCCGCGACGCCGAAAACGAAGCCGTCATCAACCGCATGGGGTTTCCGAACGGCGGGCTGGACAATTTCCGCCGCAACATCGAGAAGTTTTTCGGGGCCAAGCCGCGCCCGCCCGGCATCATTGGTATCAATATCGGCATGAACAAGGGCGTCGAAGACCCGGCGAAGGATTATTGCATTCTGGTGCGTGCGCTGGGGCCGTATGCGGATTACCTGACCGTCAATATTTCATCGCCGAACACGCCGGGGCTCCGCAATTTGCAGGCGCGCGAAAACCTGATGCCGCTTCTGGCGCGCATCATGGAGGAACGGGCGAAATCCTGCGGCAAGGACGCGCCGCCCCTGCTCGTCAAGCTCGCGCCCGATCTGAGCGACGCGCAGCTGGGCGATGTCGCCGCGTGCCTGATTGAATCGAAAGTCGACGGCGTGATCCTCGGCAACACGACGCTGGACAGGCCCGAATACCTGCCCGCGCACTTCTACGAGCAGCAGGGCGGTTTGAGCGGGCGCCCTCTCACCGATAAATCCACCGATATTATCCGCCGTTTCTACAAGCACACGAACGGCGCGCTGCCGATTATCGGCACGGGCGGTATTTCGAGTGCGGAAGACGCCTATGCCAAAATTTGCGCGGGCGCGTCGCTGGTGCAGCTTTACACGGCGCTCGTATTTCAGGGGCCGGAACTGGTGCGCGACATCCTTACGGGCCTGGGGCAGCTGCTCGAAAAAGACAAACTCGATCATATTTCAAAAGCCGTTGGAAAAGATGCCGTCAACAAAACACAGGAATCCTGATATGCGCTTTTTGTCCGCCGCTCTCCTGCTTTGCTTAGCCGCCGCTCCGGCGCGGGCCCAGACCACGACGCCGCAGCCGTCGATTTCCATGCACGGCGACGTCAAATACGGGGCGGACTTCACGCACATGGATTACACCAATCCCGATGCGCCCAAGGGCGGCGTCCTCAAGCTCGCCACCATCGGCACATACGATTCCTTAAATCCCTATATCGTCAAGGGTTCGCCCGCGGACGGTTTTCTCATCCTCGGCCAGTCGCTGATTTACGACTCGCTGATGGAACAGGCGAACGACGAGCCGTTTTCGATGTACGGCCTGCTCGCCGAAAGCATCGAGCGCCCGGCGGACAATGGCTGGGTCGCGTTCAATTTGCGCAAGGAAGCGAAATTCGCGGACGGTACGCCCGTGACGGCGGAGGACGTCGTGTGGACGTTCAACGCGCTCATGGAAAAAGGCGCGCCGTTTTACAAGGCCTATTACGGCGATGTCAAATCGGTCGCGGCGACGTCGCCCACGCGTGTGATTTTTAAATTTTCGCACAACGACAACGCGGAATTGCCGTTGATCATCGCGCAGCTTCCCGTCCTGCCCAAACATTACTGGACGGCGGAAGGGCGCGATATCGGCAACACCACCCTCACCCCGCCGCCCGGCAACGGGCCTTATAAAATCGGCGCGGTGACCCCGGGGCGTTCCATCGAATATGTGCGCAACGCCGGTTACTGGGGCAAGGATCTGCCTATCAACAGGGGGCGGTTCAATTTTGATCGCATCGTGTTCGATTATTATAAGGACAGCAACGTGGCGCTCGAAGCGTTTCTGGCCGGGCAATATGATTACCGCCTCGAAAACACGGAAAAGCTTTGGCACACCGCCTATAACGCACCCGCCGTCAAGGATGGGCGGATCGTCAAAGAGGAAGTGAAGCACGGACGTCCCGCCGGGATGCAGGGATTCCTTTATAATATCCGCCGCCCCGTCTTCGCGGACAAGGCCGTTCGCAAGGCGCTTGCCTACGCGTTCGATTTCGAATGGTCAAACAAGCAGTTCGCCTATGGCAGCTACAAGCGCACCGACAGCTATTTCGAGAACTCGGACCTCGCCGCGCCCGAAGGCCCGCCCGTGGGGGCGGAGCTGAAAATTCTGGAACAATATCGCGGCAGGATTCCGGATGAGGTATTCACCACGCGCTACGCCCCGCCGAAAAACGACGGCACGGGCAATATGCGCGCGAACCTGCGCAC
>DASTUM010000146.1:0-3449 GCA_035759665.1 Micavibrio sp. | reverse complement strand
GCCGCATGAGGGAATCAACCGCAGAATAACGTTTTCAGAATCACTTTAGCAGAGCGTAGGCGGATTTTAAAGTTATGTCTATCCACCTTGAATCATGACCAACATTCATTTTGTGGCGGCGGGCGACAAAGGCAAGAAAAGTGTAAATATTGACCATGATGACCATGTTGACCAACACGCTTTTACAGGTGGAATGTTGGTCAAGATTTTCTGGCGGCGAGATGTCGGGATTACGTTTCCATCATAGCAAAAAACCCCGCCGAAGGCGAGGTTTTTCGATTTTATGTAACATGTGGCATGTTAATCGTTCCGGCCGCTGTGACCGCGATGACGGCGGTGTCTGTCACCATCGCGAGGATCGTTTTCGTGATTGCCGGACGAATGATGCTGTCCGTCATCCTGAGAATCATCATCCGTGCCATCGTGGCGTTGGCCGCCATTATCGTCAGCGGACGAATGGCCGGAGCTTTGATGGGTACCGTCTTCGGGATGATCGCGATCCGCCATCGCGGCGGACGGGAGAATCACGAGAAGGGCGAACGCAAGCAAAAGAATGCGGAACATCATCGTTTTCCTTTAGTCGTTGCCGTAGCTGCCCTGATTTTCAGCGCCGGAATTGAGGGGGCGGCGACCGTCTTCGGCAGTGCGGTCATTGCTTGCCTGTTGTTCGGCACCGTCATTTTCGCCATTGTGGTTTTGATCCTGCACATCGCCGGCATCATCGTTGTTGTCGGCGCCGACAGTGGCGTGACCGTAATCACCGGAGATGTCGCCAGCGATCGAGGCGACGGGGAAAAGGGCGAGAGAAAACACGGTAAGGGCAACAATACGGACGATCATCATGGTCTCCTGATTTGATTGAGATGGCATGATTGTAGAGGAAGTTATAAATTCGGCAAGCGGGGAAGTTTTAAAACGCCAGCAAACGTTCCCCGAAAAGATTGACGGGCTTTGCCATTGTCTTCAATTCGGGGATGGCCGTTTCTTTCACGACAATACCAAGCGGCCCGTAAATCGCGGCATCGACTATTTCAAAATTTTCGCGGGTATCCACGGCGGTTTTAAAGAAGCCGCCATGGACGAAGTCTCTGTTGTTGATTTCGTCCCCGCCGCCGCGCGTGACAACGATCTTTGCGCCTGATTTCTCTGCCGTTTCACTCCAGCCGTTTTCAAGCGTCTGGATATAGCTGATGCTTATTTCACGGTTGTGGCGATAGCCTCTGTCCAGATCGCCGTAAATCTCGCTGAAGTTATCATAGGGAGCTTCGCGTTGGACCGCATTCATATAAAACATGGTCGAACGTTGCGAGCGTGATCCGCAAACGCCGCAGAGGATCACGGCATCCGCCTTCGGCGCAACCTTTTCGACAATCACGGCGCGCATGAAATCGCTCTTGATCGGGGGCAGAAGATTGTAGAAATCAAGATTCAAAGCTGGAGACATCGTCACGCCCGCTTCTTTGAGAACCTTGATCGTGCGTTTGATGGTTTTTATGTCGTCGGGTAGTAGATTGTAATGTTTGTCGAACAGGCCGCCGACGATGGCGAGGCGGCTGAGGGTCGGATTGTCGTTTGTGCCCATAGCAAGAGAATTCGCGTATTCACTGAACTTTAGGTTCAGCTCAGGGCTGGAATAAGGCGGATTGGTTTTTCGCGTCTCATATTACCTCGATAGTACAGGCGATAAAACCGCGTCACGTCCTATTTCATGCGCGATGTTTTTTTCAGGTTCAGGTTTTGGTTTTACGGTTGTGGCATTCCATGCGCCGTTAAGGGTGCGTGTCGTGCGCCACCAGTCTGCGGTGTAGGAGCCGGCCAAGCTGGCGGTACCCAAGGCCGTAAAAACCGCTGCATATTTTGCATCCATCCCCATGGCATAGAATGCGCCTCCAAAAACAGAGGGCAAGAGGGGGGCGGCGATGGGGATAATTACCGGCAACGCTTCTTGTCGCTGGCGCAGATATATTTCCACTGCGGGGGGCAGCGGTTCTTTTTTTTCGGGCGCCGTATCAAAGTAAATAGGATGGGATTTTTTCAGATGGTTCGATGCCAGGCTTGCGTAAGTAAATGCTGCCGCGGTGCTCAATGTGAACTGCGCCAAATCTTTCTGATCCGCCGCCGCGAATGCGATGGCGAGGCTTATCCCTGCGAGCGCGGTTATCTTTGTTTCAGGCCTGGATAGTATATTTTTACCGGCCCCTGCGCCGACAATATCGCCATTAACGTCCAGATAGCGGCCGGGTGCGAAAAGATACTGGTCCAGAATCTTGCTGACTTTTGACATGGCACTCTCTCTATACGACGACAGATTTAGGGATATTTTTTAAGTTATGTCAAGAAATTAGGGTGGGTGGCAGCGTCTTTAGTTTATTCTCCCGTCATCCCCGAGGCCTGCGCCATGCGCAGGCACAAATGTCGGGGATCCATAAAGAGCGCGGCTATGCCGCGCACATCTTACTGGCTGGGCCCCCGCCTGCGCGGGGGTGACGATGGAGGAGCAGCGAAGTAAGACACTATCGGCTTGGTCCAGTCTTAATCTTCTTTCGAAAGGAACAGGGTGCGCAGAGCCATGTTCACCAGGCTTAAGACGATCGCGCCGATAAAGGCGGAGAGGAAGCCGGAAATGGCGAAGCCCGGAACCAGTTGGGCAGCGACAAGCAGCATCACGCCGTTGATGATGAGCCAGAAGAGGCCGAGCGTCAGGACGGTGAGCGGGAAGGTGACGATTTTGAAAACAAGGCCGAGCGTCGCATTGACGAGGCCGATAACGACGGCGGCAATTAATGCCGCTGTGAGGCTCGAGACCATAAAGCCCGGAACGATTTCCGAGACGATCCAGACGGCGATTGCGGAGAGCAGCCAGTGGGCGAGGATTTTCATGGTGTGTGGCCTTTCTTAAATCTAAGCGAAGTTTAATCCGAGTTCTCCCGGCGCCGCTATACCTGCCCCAGCGTCTTGATCCGCGCCTTTGGGTGGATTTCGTTTTGGGACATGACGATGGTGCTTGGTCGAAAGCGTTCGACGACGGAGCGGACGAACGGGCGAATGGACGGAGAGGTGAGAAGCACGGGCGTTTCGCCGACGGCGATGAATTTGTCGTAGGCTTCGCGCACGGCGGTGATGAAGTTTTGCAGTTGCGTGGGCGCCATGGCGAGCTGGCGGTCTTCGCCGTCGCCGAGCAGGGATTCGGAAAACGCCTGTTCCCATTCGGGAGAAAGGGTGAGCAGCGGCACGAAGCCGGAAGAGTTGGTGTTCGCGTCACATATCTGGCGGGCGAGGCGGGAACGGACCTGCTCGGTGATGTAGGCGATGTTCTTGGTGTAGACGGTGGCTTCGGCGATGCCTTCGAGAATGGTCGGAAGGTCGCGCACGGAGATGCGCTCGGACACGAGATTTTGCAAAATGCGTTGCAGGCCGCCCACGGTCATGTGGCTGGGTATGACATCAGC
>DASTUM010000145.1:0-5686 GCA_035759665.1 Micavibrio sp. | reverse complement strand
AAGCTTTTGCTAAACTGCAGCAGTCGACGGCAATGATTGCCCAGAGGGGTTTGAAAAATCCCGATGAAGCAGGCGCGGCCTCCTCAGACTACCTTCGCCAGTTTGCTTTGGTAGCTTTGGGATATATGTGGGCCCGCATGGTAAAAGCCGCCGCCCTTAAATTAAAGACGGACACCGACCCCGGCAAAAAAGAGTTTTACGAATCCAAGATCAAGACCGCACGGTTCTTTTTCGAACGTATGCTCCCCGAAGCCGATGCCCGCCAGAAAATGGTGCTGTCAGGATCGAAGACCCTGATGGATTTGGAAGAAACGGCTTTTTAAAAGAGAAATTGCCATGTCTATGAGGAAAACGAAGAGCGGTGAGGTGCAGGCCCACCGCGAAAAGGTTCTTCGCCACTTGGAACGCGCTCAGAAAGACTTCACCGACAAGACGACGGATGAGGAAAAGTTTCAGGCCTACTTGAAACTGTTCAACGACGCCGCCTATGGCGTAGGCCGTTGTCGTGAAAACTTTGAAGCCGAAAACCACCATCGCTGGAACGAAGACAAAACGACCGCCGAAATTCTATACAATGCCAACAAGGTCGGCCTCGAACTCATGCAGCTTGCGATGGACAAAATGATATCCTTGAAATCGTCTGACGACAGGCCGCTCTGCCGCGTCAACGGCACGAAGGCCGTCTTCCTGGAATGTACGAAGCTAAGAAAGCGCGCCGAAAAGGATTTTGACGATACTATCAGGATTTATCATGAAGAAGTCCTTCGCGAACGAAAACCGGATGTACAAAGACCTTCCTTTTGGAGAAAAATGGAAGCCATAATCGCAACGATTATGGCTCAATTCATTTTTATCCCAGACGGTCTTCTGGCATAACTCTTATTCATGCGCACTCTCGATTCTATTTCCGCCCTGCGGAGCTTCGTTGCCGATTCCCGCAAGGCGGGAAAGACGGTCGCCCTCGTGCCAACCATGGGCGCGCTCCATGACGGCCATATCGAACTGGTGAGACAGGGGCTGGCGAGGGCCGATATCTGCATTCCCTATATCTTCCTCAATCCCATGCAATTCGCGCCGACGGAAGACCTCGCCTCCTATCCGCAAACGCTCGACGCCGATCTTGAAAAGCTGCGCGCCGTGAAGGCCAGCGCCGTCTATCTTCCGCGCGTGGAAGAACAATATCCCCAAGGCTTCGCGACCAGAATCACGCTGTCCGGCGTTGCCCTGCCGCTGGAAGGCGAACGCCGCCCGATCATGTTCGACGGCGTCGCGACGGTCGTCACGAAAATGCTTTTGCAATGCCTGCCCGATATCGCCCTCTTCGGTGAAAAAGACTGGCAGCAGCTGCAGGTCATAAAACGGATGGTGCGCGATCTCGACATTCCGGTGGAAATTCTCGGCGTGCCCGTCGTGCGCGACGAAAACGGCCTCGCTTTGTCCTCGCGCAACGCCTACCTGTCGGCGGAGCAATACAAAGTCGCGATCCAGCTCAACAAAATCCTCCATGCTCTGGCATCCGATGTGAAGGCTGGAACCTCCATTCCCTCCGCGGAGGAAAAGGCGCTGGCCGCCCTGCAAAAGGCCGGCTTCGAAAGCATCGATTATGTGACCGTGCGCGATGCCGAAACGCTGCTGGAACCCCAAAAAGGCGCAAATCTGCGTGTATTGGCCGCCGTCCGTCTTGGCAAGGCGCGGTTAATCGATAATATGCCTCTTTAGAAATAGGCTTGAATTTTTAAAGGGGGTTTTATGTCGCTCGAAGATATCGCCGAAAAACTAACGGTCCGCCTCGGCGGTTTCAATCACACGATGAAGGTCGATTTCGACGGGGACGGGTTCGTCTTCGTCGACGCCACGCAAACCCCGCCCCTGGCGGCGCTCGAAGACAGGGACGCCGAAGTCACGCTGGTGACGTCCGTCGAAACCTTCGAAAAAATTTTGGGCGGGCAGCAGGATCCCAACATCGCCTTCATGATGGGCAAGCTGAAAGTGCAGGGCTCGATGGGCCTCGCCCTGAAGCTCAACGGCCTGCTTGAGGACTAGAAATGCCGCAATAAAAAACCCCGCGCTCTGCGGGGTTTTCTCAATCGCGTTTCTCTTAGAACTTGTATCTGATGGCCGCGCCTAGAATGCCGACACTGCCGCTCGATTTCCCTCTTGTATTGACGGTGGCTTCGGCGGCCGTGCCTTGGAAGAAAACATCGTCGACATCGACTTTCTCCGTCGATACGTCGACATAGGCGCCCGAAACATCGAGGTCTATCTGCGGGGTCATGCTATAGGTGAAGCCCGCCGTAATCCAGTAACGGTCGCCGTCCGGAATGCGCGTGGAACGCTCCGGCAGGACGGTCGGCGTCTGGTCGTACTGAAACCCGGCCTTCAGCAGCCATTTGTCGTTCAGGCGGTAACGCGCGCCGACGGCAAAGCCCCACGTATTGTCGTATTCCTGCGCCGTCAGCGAACTCCCGCCCGGCAGCGCCGCCGACGTGGCCGGAATATTGTCGAAGTTCGACCAGCCATACCAGTTGACGCTTCCCAGAACGGTCCAGCGTTCGTCCAGCTGCTGCGACACGGCCAGCGAGGCGATGTCGGGCGTGCTCAGCTTGGCCGTACCGCTGGCCGAAACCGTGGAGCCGGGGGTAATACCCAGCCCCGCCAGGGCGGCGTCGTTCGGATAAGTCAGATCGACATCGCCATCGAGCTTGTGGTTGATCGCGGTTTTGTAAGTCAACCCGATCTTCGTCGTGTCCGTCGGCTGCAACTGGACGCCCAGATTGTATCCGACATCCACATCGTCGCCCTTGAGGCGCAGATGCCCGTCATTTTCCGGCGCGGCGGCGGCGCCTGTCGGCGTCGGAATGTGGCTCTTGAGGTTCGCATAGACATACTGGATCTGCACGCCCGCGCCCAGCGACAGCCAGTCATTGACCTTATAAGCGGCCGTCGGCTGGAGATTTATACTCAGCAACTCGCTGTCCGTGGAATTGTAGCGCCCGACCCAGTCGCCGTCATACTGGTCGGCGAGCCCGAACGGCGCATTGACGCCGAGGCCCAGCACGATCCGGTCATTGACGGGCAGCACGCCGTAGAGCTGCGGCAGGATTTCCGGATCGAACGGGTTGCCGCTGTCCGTGCCGCCGAGCGCCACCGTGCCGCCGTAAAGCGGGCTGGTGATCGTCGATCCCCTGTTGTCGAAATCGGCGCGGGGCAAAAGCAGCGTCGCGCCCGTATAAATTTCAGGCCGGCGGAGATTCACCATGCCGGCGGGGTTGTAATATACCGTGGAAGCGTCCGGCGTGTCGGCAGCAGCGCCCGCGAAAGCGGTGCCAAGTCCCGAGACCGATTGTTCCTGAAGATAAAATGCCGCGGCGTTTGCGCCCGTCGAAAGAGCCGTTAAACAGATGGCGGATAGCAGCGATACGCGAAGAACTTTCATGTGTTTCATAACATTCTCCTGAAGCTTGTTGAGCGGAACTGAATCCCGGCCCCGCTACCCCCTGGATAAAAAGCTTATAGAATCCTAATAGAAGCGCAAAGCGAATATCTTTGCGCGCCGCACAAACATACAACGCTATGATTTTATTGAGCCTGCATCCAGCGGCGGATAATGCCCGCCATATCCTGCGCGGAATCTTCCATGCGGAAAATGCGGAGCAAGCGGTCGTCCGGTGCCATGAAATAAATGAACGACGAATGATCCATCGTGTAATCGCTCATGCTCTCGTCCTGCACCTGGGCAAAATAGATTTTGTAATCCTTGGCCACCTTCTTGATCTGCTCCGGCGTGCCGGTGAGGCCAACCAGCGAAGGATGAAACATCGCCACATATTTTCCCATGGCCTCCGCCGTGTCGCGCTCGGGATCGACCGTGATGAAAATCGGCTGAATGTCTTTTCCCGCCTCGCCGAGGATTTTCAGCGCGGCGGTGATTTTCGCAAGCTCCGTAGGGCAGATCGCCGGGCAATAGGTGAAACCGAAATAAATCAGGCGGTACTTGCCCGTGAAATCCTTGTCGGTGACTTTCTTCCCCGTGTGATCGGTGAGCGTAAACGGCCCGCCGAATGCGTCTTTGGTCACTGGGATGAGATCGCCGGACGCAGCCATGTGCGATTTTTGCGCGTGAGCGAGAATCCCTGCGAGAACGAGGCCCGCCGCGACGGCGAAAAGAAGAACGAGAAAGCGCTGCTTTGTCATGCCGCCTGTATAGCCCACGCCCTCCCGCTTTTCCATGGAAAAAGGCGCCGGGGAGCCATCCGGCGCCTTTGCCCTGGGAGGAACAACGCAGCTTACAAAACTTCCAGCATCTCCGCGACCAGCGGGTGGCGCACGATATCCACCTGCTTCAGGCGAATGACCGCAATATTGGGCAGCGCCTCGAACTTCGTCGCAACCTCATCCAGCCCCGACACGCCGGGCAGAAGGTCGGATTGCCCCGGGTCGCCCGTTACCACCATCGTGGAATTCCACCCAAGACGCGAGAGCAGCATCTTGAGCTGACCGTATGTGCAATTCTGCGCCTCGTCGATCACGATAAAGGCGTTGTTCAATGTGCGCCCGCGCATGAATCCGACAGGCGCGATTTCGATCGTGCCTTCGTCCATATACTGGCGCACTTTCTTTCCGCCGAGCCTGTCGCCCAGCGCGTCATAAAGCGGGCGCAGATACGGCGCCATCTTTTCATGCATGTCCCCGGGCAGGAAGCCGAGGCTCTCTCCTGCCTCCATCGCGGGGCGCGAGAGGATGATCTTGTCGACCTTCCCTTTTTCCAGGGCCTCGACGGCGGCGCAGATCGCCAGATACGTCTTGCCCGTTCCGGCGGGGCCGATCGCGACGGTGAGATTGTGCGCAGCGATGGCTTCCATCAGGTCGCGCTGTCCGTCCGTTCTCGGGCGCACCGTCTTGATGTAACTCTTGTCGCGGCCGCGCTCTATCTCGTCGTCGAGCGGATGCCAGCCCGTATCGTCCATGAACGCGGGGTGCACGACGTTTCCGCTCTTATGCATGCGGCCATTTTCTTTATAATTTTTTCTGGTCTTTTTAGACATGCAAAATCCTTCCTGTTCGGGTTGATGGGAAAGTGAAAAAGGCGGAAAAAAAGCCGCTCGGCTGATGGGCCGGCGGCGGGGCAAAGGCGAAGCGGTTGAAAACCGGTTCCCGGGCAGGGGGCGGTGCGGGCGCGCCTGCTTCTTCGTCGGGATGTGTCGTTCTGTATCTGATCAAGGAAATCCTTGGGCGAGAAGAGGGGACGAACCACGTAAGGCTGATTCTATCAGAGATTTTACTTCTGCGGTTAAAAATTTTCTTGCCGCCGCGAAAAATCGCTCCAGATTGAAACTGGGCGGGTCGCACCCGTTATTTTTCAAAGACATGATTCAAGATGGGAGAGATACGCATGGACACCGTCACATTATCAAAAAGAAGCTTTCTGGGATTCCTAGCCGCCGCGCCGATGGGACTCGCCGCTTTGAAATCGCTCGGCGGGGAACTTGGCTTCGTCTCCCACGCTTACGCCGCCGCGCCGTCCGATGCGCCGTCGGGCCCCTTTGCGCTTCCCGCCCTGCCTTACGCCACGGGCGCGCTGGCGAAGGTTATCGACAAGCAGACGATGGAACTCCATCACGGCAAACACCACAAAGCCTATATCGACAACCTGAACAAGGAAGTCGCGAAGGATTCCTCCCTGAAC
>DASTUM010000144.1:0-10468 GCA_035759665.1 Micavibrio sp. | reverse complement strand
GGCGAAAGCCGCGAATGCACGGGCTATCAGGCGGCGTTCGAGAAATCGTGGACTTACAAAGAACTGTATAAAGTCAGGAATATACGACCCGGATTTAATTTCGGGCTTTGGGTTGGCATGCTTCATGCAGCGTTTCAGACGATCGGCGGATGGATGATTCCCTATACGCTCAAGAACCACGCCGATTACAAACAGATCGACAAGGCGAAGGATTCGGTGAAGATCGACTATCCCAAAGCGGACGGCGTTTTGACATTCGATCGGCTGACCTCGGTGCAGCTTTCGAATACGTATCATGAGGAAGGCCAACCGTCGCATCTCAGGCTTAAAGACCCGTCGATTCCGATCGCGGTCAACCTGCCCGAATGGGCCGAGCCGGCACAACGCTATTGCCCCGCCGCGGTCTATGAAGTAATTGAAGAGGCAGGGGCGAAGAAGTTCGTCATCAATGCCCAGAACTGCGTGCATTGCAAGACATGCGATATAAAAGACCCCTCCCAGAACATCGACTGGACGGTGCCCCAAGGCGGGGGCGGCCCCAACTACCCCAATATGTAGCATCCGTGCTAGAATAGGATCGACATGACAAAGAACCGCTCTTCCCTGCTTCTTGCCTTCAGTGCGCTTGCGTTGCTAACGGCCTGTGACGACGGCGGAAACAGCGGCAAGATGAGCTGGCTCGACTGGCTGAAGGGCAAGGATGAACCGCAGAAGATGACCCTGATCGGCCTGCCCAGCGATTATATCAGGGAAACGCAGGCGGGGAATTACCTCGCCGGGCAGTTCGCCCAGTACCGGGGGGACTGGAAAACCGCCAACAAATATCTCGACAAGGTCATCCGGATCGACCCCACGAATGTCGAGCTGCAGCAGCGCGCGATGGTTCTGGCCATGCAGGCGGGCGATACAAACCGCGCCCTCGTCCTCGCCCGCAAGGTTCTGGAGGAAGACGAACGCAACCTGCTCGCGCTTTTGTTTATCGGCGTCGACCAGATCGCGCGGCAGGAATACGCGGCGTCGATCCGCACCTTCACCAAAATGCCCGAAAACGGGATCGCAGATTTCGTGCGCCCGATCCTGATCGCCTGGGCCAAGGCGCCGGACAAGAAAGTGGATGACGAAATGCTGGTCGCGAGCGGCCCGCTTCACGCCTATCACGCGCTCCTGATCGCCGACTATCTGGGCAAGGTGCAGGACGCCGATAAGTATTTCGTCACCGTTCTGGCAGGCGGCGGCGCGGACGCGCATATCCTCGAAATGATGGGCGATGTCTACGCGCGGCAGGGCAACAAGGAGATCGCCGACAAAATTTACGACACGTTGATCACGCAAGCGGTCGAGAACGGCATGGCCGAGCGCGCCGAGACGCTGAAAGCCAAGCGCGACAATCCGGAACTGGCAAAGACCGGCAGAATCCAGACCCCGTCGCAGGGCGCCGCCGAGGCGTTCTACAACATGGCGCGCATTCTCTATAACGACCAGAGCGATGAATCCGCCCTCGTCTTCGCCCGCCTCTCGCAGCATCTCACCCCCGCGAAGGTGGACACGAAGATGTTGATGGCCCGCATGATGGTCCGCGGCGACCATTTGCAGGAAGCGATCGATTTCTACAAGTCGGTTCCGCCGGAAAGCACGGATTATCATGAGGCGCAGCGCAGCGCTGCCGAACTTTTCGAAAAAGAAGGCAAGATCGATGAATCGATCGCTTTCCTCGAACAGAGCTACGCGCAGGACAAGGACCTGAACGCCCTCATCCAGATCGGCGACGTGTACCGCCGCGCCGAACGCCATCTGGAAGCCATCAAGGCCTACGACCGCGCGGTAGCGGCACTGGGCGGCAAGGTCAGTTCGGATTACTGGCATCTTCTCTACGCGCGCGGCATGAGCTATGAGCGCAGCGGCAACCTCAAGAAAGCCGAGGACGATCTCGAAGCCGCGATGGAATTCCGGCCCGATCATCCCTACCTGCTGAATTACCTGGGCTATAGCTGGGCCGACCAGGGCAAGAAGCTCGACAAATCGCTCGAACTCATCACCAAGGCCGCGAATTTGAAACCCGACGACGGATACATCATCGATTCCCTCGGCTGGGTTTATTACAAGCTCGGAAATTTCGACGATGCCGTGGCCCAGCTCGAAAAGGCCATCGAACTTGTGCCGTACGACCCGACGATCAACGACCATCTGGGCGACGCTTACTGGCGCGTCGGACGCAAGAACGAAGCGCGGTTCCAATGGCTGCGCGCCAAGAACAACAGCACGGTGGACAAGGACAAGGCCGCGCTCGAACTCAAGATTTCCGACGGGCTTGACGTGAAGAAATCTCCCGTGATGGAAGCGAAGACCGCCCCCCATCCGGAAGATCCGGTCAAGCGCTGATCCCCCGTGATCACGCTCTTTGCCCCTGCAAAAATCAATCTCTACCTCCACGTCACGGGCAGGCGCCCGGACGGTTATCACCTGCTCGACTCCCTCGTGGTTTTCCTGCATGACATGGCCGACAGGGTGATCCTTGAGCCTGCCGATACATTGCAGATCGACGTTGTGGGCCTTGTTCCCAAAGGCGCGGACGGGGAAGACAATCTCGCCGCGCGGACGGTGAAGGCGGTGGCCCGGCATGTCGGACGCGAGCCGAATATCCGCATCCGACTTGAAAAGAACATTCCGTCCGGCGCGGGACTCGGCGGCGGATCGTCGGATGCGGCGGCAGTTGTGAAGGGGCTGGAGCGGCTTTGGGATTTATCTCTGGCGCAGGAAGAGCGTGATACCATCCTGCTTTCTCTCGGCGCGGATGTTCCGCTTTGCTATCATGCACGGCCTTGCCGTTTCGGGGGAATCGGGGAAATTCTTTCGGATGTTCCGGCGCTGCCGCGTTTTTCGATCCTGCTGATCTGGCCCGACGCGCACAGCGCGACCCGTGACATTTTCGCGGCGAGGACGCCGACATATACAGCCGAGCGTGCGGTCATGCCATCGCATTTTGACGATCTGGCCTCGCTCCTCGCTTTTCTCGCGCAGACCGAAAACGATTTGCAGGCGGTTGCGGAATCGCTGACCCCCGCCATCGCGGCGGCGCGGTTTTTTTTGGAAACGCGCGAGGGTTGCCTTCTGGCGCGTATGACGGGCAGCGGATCGTGCGTGTTCGGGATTTTCGAAGATCGCGGCCATTGCGAAGCGGCGCAAGCGGCGGCGCATGAAAAATTCCCCGTCTGGTGGACGCATGCGGGGATCGTATAGCACGACTTGTGCGTTGCGTCTTGTATCCGCCGGTAATATTGCCACACTGGCGGCATCGCAAAAAGGAGACACAATGACCAGATTTTTAATTCTCGCCGCCGCGCTGATCTGTCTCGCCCTTCCCGCCTACGCCGCTTTGTCTGATGATCTCGCCGGGCTGCAGAATGAATGGGCGCGCATCAAATATCAGGTTTCGGGGAAAGACGCCAAGCTCGCGGCGATTGCAAAACTCGGGCAAAAAGCCGCGGCGGTCAGTGCCGACAACCCCCAGAGCGCGGATGCTAAAATCTGGGAGGCGATCATTCTCGCCACCGACGCCAATATCACGAAAAGCCTTTCGGGATTGCCGAAGGTGGAAAAAGCGAAATCGCTGCTGGAAGAATCTTTGAAAATCGACGGCAGGGCGATGGACGGCGCTGCGCATATGACTCTCGGCTCGCTGTATTACCAGGTGCCCGGATGGCCGGTCGGTTTCGGCAGCGACGACAAGGCGGCGCAGCATCTCAAGGTCGCGCTCGCGATCAACCCGGACGGGCTGGACACGAATTACTGGTACGGGGAGTTCCTGCTCGATCAGGGCAGGCCCGCAGAGGCCGCGACCTATCTCGAACGCGCGCTCAAGGCGCCCGTCCGCGCGAACCGCAAAGTCGCCGACGAGGGCCGCAGGATCGAGGCCGAAGCCGCGCTTGCCAAGGCCCGGTCTTCTCAAAAAACCAAGGCCAGAGGCAATGAATAAGCCTCTTTTGGGGCTGTCATCCCGAGGGGTGGCTTGCTATAAGTGAGTCCGTTATGGACCATCAAGAGCCGCTTTCCATTCTCCAGACCGTTTTCGGGTACGAACAATTCCGCCAGCAGCAGGAAGACATCATCGCGCATGTGGTGGACGGAAAAAGCTGTTTCGTTTTGATGCCGACGGGCAGCGGGAAATCGCTTTGCTACCAAATCCCCGCGATGTGCCGGGACGGCGTCGCGATCGTTATTTCGCCGCTGATCGCGCTGATGGAAGATCAGGTAACGAGCCTGCGCCAGCTCGGCGTGAAGGCGGCGACACTGAATTCCTCCCTTCCGCCGGAGGAAATACGCGCCGTGTACCGCGATTTGTATGACGGCAATCTCGACCTGCTTTATCTCTCGCCGGAGCGGTTGCAGATTTCGGATTTCCTCGAAAAGCTCGACCAGATACCGCTTGCGCTGATCGCCATCGACGAGGCGCATTGCATTTCGCAATGGGGGCATGATTTCAGGCCGGAATACAGGCAGATTTCGGGGTTGCGCAAACGCTATCCGGATGTGCCCTGCATTGCCCTGACCGCCACGGCGGACGAGCCGACGCGCCGCGATATCATGGCGCAGCTCGGCCTCGATAAAATGTTCCTGAGCGGGTTCGACCGTCCGAATATCCGCTACGAAGTTTCGGTCAAGGATTCACCCAAGACGCAACTTTTGAAATTCCTCAAAGGCCGTGACAAGGACGAGAGCGGGATTATCTATTGCCTGTCCAAGCGCAAGGTCGACGCCACCGCCGAAATGCTCCGCGCCGAAGGGTATGAGGCCCTGCCCTATCACGCGGGGCTGGATTCATCGGTGCGCAGTCTGCATCAGAGCCGGTTCATCAAGGAAGAAGGTATCATCGTCGTCGCCACCATCGCGTTCGGCATGGGGATCAACAAGCCGAACGTGCGGTTCGTCGGGCATCTGGATCTTCCCAAGAATATCGAAGCCTATTACCAAGAGACGGGCCGCGCGGGACGTGACGGACTGCCGTCGGTCGCCTGGATGGTCTATGGCATGCAGGATGTCGCGCAGCTTCGCAGCATGATCGATTCATCTGACAGCCCGGAGCAGCAAAAGCTGCTGGAGATCAGGAAGCTAAACGCCTTCCTCGGCTTTTGCGAGACGGTGCGGTGCCGGCGGCAGGTGCTGCTCAGCTATTTCGGCGATGGATGCCAGCCGTGCGGGAATTGCGATACGTGCCTCTCGCCGCCGCAGGCGATGGACGGGACTGTGGCCGCGCAAAAGCTGCTTTCCTGCATCGCGCGCACGAAGGAGAATTTCGGCGCCGTGTATGTGATCGAAGTTTTGATGGGGAAAGAGGACGAGCGCATACAAAGAAACGGGCATGACAGGGTTTCCACTTTCGGCATCGGCAAGGAACATACGCTGAAGGAATGGCAGAGCATTGTGCGGCAACTGGTATCGCACGGGCTTTTGCAGGTGGACATGGACCATCACGGCATCATCCGCATCACCAATGAGGGCGTGCGGTTCCTGAAAGAGAAAAAGGAAATACAGCTGCGTATCGACCCGCGCCCGGTCGAAAGTTCGAAGCGGGCGCTGCGGGCGCAATCCGCAGGCGCGGATCTGTCCGAGGCTGACCAGACGCTTTACAAGAAACTCAAGGCGCTGCGCCTGATCATCGCCAAGGATCAGAATTTGCCGCCTTATGTCATTTTCCACGACCGGACGCTGATCGAAATGGCCGTGTTCAAGCCCAGAACGCTTGAGGACATGGCCCATATCAACGGGGTCGGACAATCCAAACTCGAACGGTACGGGCAGTCTTTCCTGAGCGTTATGAGCGGCCATAGCGGTTAAAATTCTAAAAAGCGCCCCTTTGAGGGAACCAAAACCTTCGAAATTCGTCTTAAAACAGCCAAGTAGCGAGTGACTCCTGCCTTCAATCCGGCTAGGTTAGCCGTACTTTATGCAAACATTGGAAATTAATACCATAATATTTGGTGGTACCGCCGTCATGTTTTTTACGGCCATGTATAGACGCAATGCCTTCAATTGCCCGGGCCGTGAAATTTTCACGCCGCGGGTAGTCTGCATTGCTCTCGCCTGCGCCGCGTTCCTTGGCGTTTCGACGGCGGCTTTGGCCCAGCAGCTCCACCAGACGCCCGGCGACGAAAAACTCTCCATCCGCACGCGCATGAACCCCGCCTACGACCCAAGCGGCCTGCGCGTCGGCGATTTCACCTTTTCGCCCTCGATCACAAATTCGCTTCGCTATACCGACAACGTCTATGCGACGGACGTGGGCAAGATGCACGACTTCATCTATGCGGTGCGACCAGAGCTCAACATCAAGTCGGATTTCGTTCGTCATGAGATCAGCGCCGGATTTTCTGCCGAGCGCGGATTGTATCACGATATTACCAGCGAAAATTACACGGATTACAACGCCTCCCTCAGGGGGCACCTTGACGTGACCGGCCAGACATCCGTGCCGATCGATTTTTCCTACCGGCGCGCGCACACCCTGCGCGGGTCGCCCGACGACAGGGTTTCATCCAGCCCGACCGTGTTCGATTTCTTCAAGGCCGGGACGGGCATCGTTCATAAGGGACAGACTCTCGTGATGAAGGTTCTGGCCGATGCGCAGCGTTATATTTTTCAGGACAATAGCATCCCGGGCGGAAGAATCGACAATTCCGATCGCGACAGGGATGAGCTTTCGCTCTATACCAGCGTGGGGTTTTCGGAAGAAGGATATTTTTCGCCGTACATCTATTCGAATTTGAAAGGCATCGACTACGACAAAAGCAGCGACCGGAGCGGAATCAACCGCGATTCAAACGAATACGAAATCGGCGTCGGCACGATCGCTTCCATCTCGGACATAACGCGCGCCTCGTTCAATATCGGCTATCTCAATCGCGATATGTCGGACAGGAATTTCGACGATATCGGCGCGCTTACCTACGGGTTCAATGTGGCATGGGAGCCCTCGCCCCTCGTCATGTTCCTTCTGGAAGGAAACCGCACGACGCAGGAATCCATCCTCACTGGCGCGTCGGCGAGCGTGACCAGCGACATCGGCCTGACCATGGATTACGAATTGTTCCCGAACGTTTTCCTCTATCCCACCGTCGGTTATCAGGAGCGTGATTACGAAGGCATCGACAAGATCGTTACAAGCTATCGCGCCGGCATCAACGGAACCTATAAGATGAACCAAAATCTCTGGTTATCATTGTCCTACAGGTTTATAACGCAGGAAGAAGATGGCGAGGATACGACCGGCGAGGACGAATATGACGGCAATACATACGGGCTCTCGCTCAAACTGCAATTTTGAGGATCATGGACATGACTTATATTACAAAAACGTTTAAAGCGGCCGTTTTTCTCCTCGGCATCACCCTGTTCTCGCTTGCGGGCTGCCAGATGGCCCCCAGAAGCACGCCCGTTACCGGGGCGGCGTCCGAGTACACGCTTGGCGTCGGCGATAAAGTCCGCATCACCGTCTACGGCCAGACCGAACTAACCAACGATTATACCGTAGAACCTGGCGGCGTGATTTCCATGCCCCTCGTCGGCACCGTCGGCGCGGCGGGATACACGGCGCGCGAGGTCAAGCAAGCCATCGTGGACAGGCTGGAGCCGGACTACCTGGTCAATCCGCAGGTCAGCGTCGAGATGATCGGCTTTCGCAGCGTTTACGTTCTGGGCGAGGTGCAGCAGCCCGGGAAATATGAATACGTGCCCAACATGACATTGCAGCAGGCCGTGGCGATCGCCGGCGGTTATACTTACCGCGCGCACGAAGACAGTGCGGAGGTAACGCGTCACGTCAAGGGCGCGCTCAACACCTTTCCGGTGAATGGCAGAACGATTTTGAAACCCGGCGATACGATCCTCGTCAAGCGCCGCTGGTTCTAAGGAGATTATAATGGACAGAAGACAGACAGACCGCCGCCTCGACGGCAGACGCGACCCTTACGATTTCGACATCGCGGCGCTGGTGAACACCCTGCTCCGCCGCAAATGGCTTCTGGCGTCCCTGCTGCTGATCGCGCTCGTGCCCGCTGTGTTGTTTATCATGCTGAAGCCAAGTTATTACGTAGCACAATCGTCGGTCATTCTCGAAGACCCGGACCTGAACCTGACCGATTTCAAGGATGCGATTCCCCAGCAGACGCTTAACGATATGACGATCGCCACGCAGGTCAAGGTGATTGCTTCTTCGTCGCTGGCGCATGAGACACTGGAAAAGCTCTCGAAAGAGGAAAACGCCCCGGCCATCGCCCGGATGGCGGCAAAACCGGAAACGCGGTATCAGGCACTCAAGTCTTTCCTGAAAAACATGATTGTCGCCAACGAGGGAAAATCGCGCGTGGTGACGATATCCTACAAGTCCGAAGACCCGTATGAAGCCGCCCGCATCGCCAACGCCCATACCGAGCAATATGTCGATTTCCAGCTCCGCAGCAAAAAGGATAAAATCGCCCGGATCAACGACTGGATCAAGGATCAGGTTGCGGATCTGCGCGAGAGCAGCCAGATGAAATCACAGGCGGTACAGGAATTCCGCAAGGAAAACGGCATTATTCCCGGCAAGAATTCGCAAGAGCTGATCACCCAGCAGATCGCCGACCTGACCGCGCAATTGATCCCCGTGGAAACGCAAAAGCTCAACCTGCAATCGCGCGCCGATAACGAGGGGGCGACCAGCGAGGTCGTCGATTCCGCCCTGATCGTCAATTTGAAAGGCCAGCTCAGCACCGCCGAGCAGGAGCTTAAATCCTTGAGCGCCACCTATGGCCCCGCTCATCCCAGCGTGATGGCGGCTGCCCAGCGCGTCAAGCAGGTTCGCGCCGATCTGGGCCGCGAGAGCGGCACGATCCGTAGCTCGGTCAAAACCGAGCTGGAGGCCGTGAGCGAACAGGAATCCCTGATCCGCAGCCGGATCGAGGCGTTGAACCAGGAAATGAACAATCTGCGTGAAAAATCCATCGCGCTTGAATCGCTCGAAGCGGAAGAAACGGCGAACCGCACCTTGCTGGAAAATTTCCTTACGCGTTCGGAAGAACTGAAATCCCAGCTGAATTTCAAATCGGGCGACGTCCGCATCGTTTCGCTGGCCGAAACGCCGACGCAGCCCGTAGGCCTGCCGAAAATCATTCTTCTTATCCTTGCCGCTCTGTTCGCGTCGGTATTTGCCCTCGCGCTCGTGCTGGTGCTCGAACAGACGGATCGCGGCATAGAGGAAGCGGAGGAGGTTCGCAAGATTCTCAATCTGCGCCTGCTCGGCACGCTGCCCAAAAGCCGCAACCCGCTGGGAGAGATCGGCCGGACCGGGCATTCCCCCTATCTAGAAGACCTCAAGCGCATCTATCTTTCGCTTTCGCAAAAGAAGGGAGCGCAGAGCATCCTTATTACGGCGGCGCGTTCGGGTGAGGGAAAAACGACGGCGGCGCTAAGCCTTTCCCGCTACCTGACCTCTATCGGCGTGCGGACAATTCTGATCGATGCCAACACGACGAGCCCGTCCATCGCGGCGCTTGCAGGGGTAAGCGCCCTGCCCGGCCTTGCGGAAATTCTGTCCGGAGCGACGGACATCGCCGGAACCGTGCAAAAAGACGACAACGGCATGTCCGTCATTGCGATCGGCAATATCGCGGGGCTGGGCATCGATATGCTTTCGTCGGCGGAAAGGCTGCGCAAGGCGATCGATGCGCTGAAGCTGCAATATGAGTTCATCATCGTCGATTGCGCGCCGGTTATGAACACAACGGATGCGGAAATCATTGCGGGAATCGTCGATCAGGTCGTTCTCGTGGTCGAGCGTGGCAAGGCGCCCAAAGCGCAACTTCTTAAGGTTACAGGCACGTTGCGGCAGTTCGCGAAGGACGTTCCCGGCGTTATCTTTAACAAGGCTGCCTAGAACCGCTGGAACCATTCAGGAGGGATAGCGTTGACCGCAGTACCACTTCCTCTTCGAACTCCAGAGAAAACAGATGAAAGTAGTTTTAATTTCAGGACACGACGCCGTTTCCGCCCGGAAAACGGGATTCCATTTCTGGGCGGACATTCTGGATCGCCGCGGCGTCGATGTCGATTTCATCACCGTGGGTTCCAGCCCCGTTTCCCTTTTTAAAAAGGGCGGAAAGCAATTGGTGCGGCCTTTCAACCGGTGGGTGCCTATTTCAAACCGGTTGAGGAAATTTACATGGATGCCGCCGTTTCATCCCGTAAATTTCCGCTATAAGATTCTGAATACGGTTTCATGGCCGGTTTTTACGCTTTATCCGCGCCTGATGCCTAGGGAATTAAAAGAGCTGCGCGGCGCCGACGTCTTTATCGTGGAAAGCGGCAGCGGGCCGCTTCTGGTTCCCGCCTTCGCCAGAAACAATCCAAACGCCAAGTTCATTTACAATTTCAGCGATCGCAGCGGGGTTGTCGACTTTCACCCCTATGTCGTCCGCCAGACGGAAAAGAACCTTCC
>DASTUM010000143.1:0-2858 GCA_035759665.1 Micavibrio sp. | reverse complement strand
ACCACCCGCACGGCGACCAGGCGATTTACGATGCGCTGGTGCGTATGGCGCAGAACTTCTCGCTCCGCCTGCCGCTGATCGACGGGCAGGGGAACTTCGGCTCGATGGACGGCGATCCGCCAGCGGCCATGCGTTACACGGAATCGCGCCTGAACAAGGCCGCCGAAACCATGCTCGACGATATCGAGAAGGACACGGTCGGCTTTCACAACAACTACGATGAATCTTTAAAAGAGCCGGACGTTCTTCCGGCGCGTATTCCGAACCTGCTTGTCAACGGCGCGGGCGGTATCGCGGTCGGGATGGCGACCAACATTCCGCCGCACAATCTGGGCGAAGTCGTCGATGCGTGTCTGGCGTTCGTCGCCAATCCTGAAATTTCTACGGAAGAGATCAACGAGATTATTCCAGGGCCGGACTTCCCGACGGGCGGACAGATTCTCGGCCGCCTTGGCATCCGCAGCGCCTATCACACGGGCAATGGTTCTGTTGTCATGCGTGCCAAGACATCGTTTGAAGATGTCGGTAAGGACCGTCAGGCAATCATCGTCCATGAAATTCCGTATCAGGTGAACAAAGGCAACCTGCTCGTCCGCCTCGGTGAAGTCGCACGCGAGAAGATTGTCGAGGATATTTCCGAGATTCGCGATGAATCCGACCGCGATGGCGTTCGTATTGTGATCGAACTGAAAAAGGGCGCTATCGGGGACGTGGTTTTGAATCAGTTGTTCAAAGCGACATCCTTGCAGACGTCTTTCGGCTGCAACCTCGTGGCGCTCGACCATGGCCGTCCGAAGCTTCTCGTCCTGAAAGATTTTATTCAGGCGTTCGTGAAATTCCGCGAGGAAGTCATTACGCGCCGGACGATCTTTGAACTGGGCAAAGCGCGCGAACGTGCGCATATCTTGGCCGGTCTTGCCGTGGCGGTCGCCAATATCGACGAGATCATCGCCCTGATCCGCAACGCCAAGAACCCACAGGAAGCCAAAGACGGGCTGCTCGCCAAACGCTGGCCCGCGAGCGAGGTCGCTCCGCTGATCCAGTTGATCGACGATCCGGAATATCCGATGCATGACGACGGCACATACCAGATGTCGGAAGTTCAGGCGAAGGCGATCCTTGATCTGCGTTTGCACCGTTTGACAGGGCTTGAGCGCGACAAGATCGGCGACGAGTTGAAGCAGATCACCGATGCGATCGCCGAATATCTGGCGACCCTCGCCAGCCGCGAAAAGCTGCTTGAAGTGCTGTGCAACGAGTTGATCGAGATCAAGGCAAAATTCAACACGCCGCGCCGTACCGAACTGGTCGAATCCGAATTCGAAATGGATATCGAGGAATTGATCCAGCGCGAGGATATGGTGGTTACCATCACGCATGGCGGCTACATCAAGCGCGTGCCGCTCGATACCTATCGCGCCCAGCGCCGCGGAGGGAAGGGGCGCACGGGCACGGCCCTGAAGGACGAGGATTTCGTTTCCGACATGTTCGTGGCCTCGACGCACACGCCGATCGTGTTTTTTACGAGCCGCGGGATAGCCCATAAGCTGAAAGTCTGGCAGCTGCCGCTGGCTTCGCCGCAAGCTCGCGGCAAGGCGCTGGTCAATCTTATGCCGTTGCAGGATGGCGAGAATGTTTCCGTCTATCTGCGCGTACCGGAAAACGAAGATGTCTGGGACAAGCTCGACATAATGTTTGCGACGTCTCACGGCTCCGTACGCCGCAACAAGCTGACGGACTTCCAGAGTATCCGCTCCAACGGCCTGATCGCCATGAAGCTGGAAGAGGGCGAGAAGCTTGTTTCCGTTAAAATCTGCGCGCCGGATGAGGACATCATGCTCGCCACCGCCAAGGGCAAGGCGATCCGTTTCGCTGTCGAGGATATCCGCGTCTTCGCTGGCCGGACATCGACCGGCGTACGCGGCATCAAGCTGGCCAAGGGGGACGAGGTTATCTCCATGTCCGTCCTCAAGCATGTCGAGGTGACGCCGGAAGAACGCGCCGCCTATCTGAAGGCGGCCAGCAAGCTGCGCGGCGCCGATGAAGAAGGCATGGAAGATGACGATGCTGCAGCCGGAGCCGATATTTCATTGTCCGCGGAACGTTTCAAAGAGTTGCAAGACAAAGAGCAATTCCTTCTGACGGCCACCAACGGCGGCTTTGGGAAGCGCACATCGGCTTATGAATACCGTCTGACAGGGCGCGGCGGACAGGGCATCACCAATATGTCGCTGACGAAGAAGAACGGCGGCGAGGTGGTCGCGACCTTCCCCGTCACGGATTCGCACCAGGTCATGCTGATTTCCAATATGGGCCAGATGATCCGGATGCCGATCAACGGTGTGCGCTTCACGAGCCGCTCCGCGCAGGGTGTGACGCTCTTCAAGGTTGGGGAGGGGGAAAGCGTTGTTTCCGTCGCCTGGCTGATCGAGGAAGAAGAGGACGAGGCCGTGGACTTGCCGGAATCCTCAGAGACGGACGCTGTCGCGGAATAAAATTGTCTTATCGCGGTGGGCGTCGCCCCGCTGCGGTAAAGATCATCGCATCATTTTACATTTCATTAGCGTGCCGCTCTGGCGGTACGGCGCGTTTTTCTGCCTGAGCGGAAAAATGGCAGAGGACAATCCGCAGGGAGCGGGCCGTCCTTTTGGTGGACAAAGCGCCGGGCAAAGCGGGGCAAAATCAGCTCTGTTCTCTTTAAATTCATCAAAACATAGTTAACATATTGATAAGCATAAATAAATTATTTTGCAGATCGGGCTGAAAAGCATTGACATAATTTGGTTAAGGGTTTATTAAAAGGGCTGTATTGCATTATGGCAACGGCCCTTTCGAAGTTTGACGGGGCCATACAAAAT
>DASTUM010000142.1:0-21678 GCA_035759665.1 Micavibrio sp. | reverse complement strand
GGTTCGCCTTCGGGCACGATGGCGTCCTCGATCTTCCCTTCGAGAATCTGCAGGCTCGGCTCAACGATCGGGCCTTCCTCGATTTCCTTTTCCAGCCTCGCCTTCATTTTGTCTTTCGAGAAAAGATGGATCGGCACGTTCATCGATTTCATGATGATCATCTGCTGGATCACGCCGAGCGTGCTGTTCACCGTCCAGTAAATCACGAGGCCGGAGGCGAAGCCGGACATGATATAGGTCGTCACCCACGGCATGATCGCGATCAGGCGGGCCTGGATGGGGTCGTCCGGCGGCGGCGAAAGGCTTTTTTGCGCCAGCTGGGCCATCAGCATCATGCACGGCCATGCGCCAATCATGAGGAAGGCGGGAACGTCGAACGGCAGCAGGCCGAAGAGATTGAACACACTGGTCGGGTCTTTGGCGGAGAGGTCATGAATCCAGCCGAAAAACGGCGCGTGGCGCATTTCGATCGTGTTCGAGAGAACCTTGTAGAGGGCGAAAAAAATCGGAATCTGCACGACGATCGGCAAGCATCCGGCCATAGGGTTGACGTTGTGCTTCTGGTAGAGCTTGACCAGTTCTTCTTGCAGTTTTTGTTTATCCTCCTTGTATTCATGGCGCAGATTGTACATTTCCGGCGCCACCATGCGCAGCTTGGCGAAGGAGCGGTAGGAAGTATTAGCCAGCGGGAACACGAACACGCGCAGGCCGCAGGTGAACAGGATGATGGCGATGCCGAAATTCCCCGTCAGGCCGTAGAGGAAGTTGATGGCGAGGAAAAACGGTTTCGTCAGGAAATAGAACCAGCCGAAATCAACCGCGAGGTCGAAATGCGGGATGTTCCATTTTTCTTCATAGTCTTCGAGCGCCTTGAGCTTTTTTGCGCCGGTGAAGACATTGATCTTGTACGAGGCGGTTTCACCCGGTGCGACCTCGCGGCCCGCGCCGGTAATATCGGACTGGTAGCGGTCCTTGGTCTTGTCGTTGATTGCGGGCGACATGATGAAGCGGAATTTCGCAGCCTCCCCTTGCGGCGGCACGATGGCGGTCAGCCAGTATTTTCCCGTCAGGCCGATCCAGCCGGCGGAAGCTTCGAAGCTTTGCTCGGGCTTTTTCTTAAAACCTTTATAGGAAAGTTCGTGCAGGTCTTCGCCGATATAGCCGATCGGGCCTTCATGCACGACGCCGCGGCCGAAAAAATCTTCGGGCTGACCGTGTTCGGTGACGAGAGAATACGGGTAGATCGTGACTTTGGAGCCGGAATTGTTCGTGACACGGTCTTCGATGGAAAAGGCCGCTTCATTGTCGACCGTGAATTTCTTTTCGAAGGTCAGGCCGCCGGCGCTGTAGGTCAGCGTAACGGGTGTGGACGGCGTGAGCTTGTCGTTGCCTTTGACCGTCCATTGCGTATCGGCATTCGGAAGGCCGGCGACGTTCTTGCCGATCCAGCCGGTTTCGACGTAGCGCGGGAAAGGCGAGCGAGCGGGAGAGAGGGTCGTGACCTCTTCCTTCTTCTCGACCGTCTTGAAATAGTCTTTGAGTTCGACGTCGTCGAGGCGGCCGCCCTTCAGGCCGATCGACCCGTTCATGGTTTTCGAATCGAGGGCGACGCGCGGCGAATCCGCGATGGCGTCCGGACGCGGCTTGACGATGGCGGTGTCGAGAATTTGCGAAGGCGCGTTCTTCGCTGCCTCGTTTGCCTTTGCCACATATTCACGCACGGCCTGGGCCTGGGGGCGCGCGATGAAGTGGTCGTAGCCAACCCACATCAGGATCGCGAGCAGGGCGAAGACAATCAGGTTCCGCATGTCCTGCGGGTGCATCTGATCATTGTTTTGCATGGTCTTTTTCTTTCCCGTTTGTATCCGCGCGTTTATAGCCGCTAATCCCGTCCTGATCAACCGCGGGCGGCACGGGATCGAGAAACGGCCCCCGGCCCCACGGGTGGCATTTCAATACCCGCCGGAAGGCCAGATACCCGCCCCGCAGCGCCCCGTGCGCGTCGATGGCCTCCACCGCATAGGCCGAGCAGGTCGGGTGGTAGCGGCAATTGGGGCCAAGCAGCGGCGATACGGCGTAGGAATAGCCCCGCACCAGCGCCTTCATGAGGTTTTTCGGGAGATCATTCAGCGGCATAGCCCAATTTCCCAAGGCACCAGCGCAGATCCTTTTGCAGTTCGTTGTAAGGGCGCGTCGCCGTGTCATGGCGCGCGATCAGCACGTAATCCATCCCAGCCTTCGCATCCTGCGTCAGCACGTCGGCAGCGGCGGCGCGCAGGCGGCGTTTCATCCGGTTGCGTCCGACGGCGGTTTTTTCAAGCTTCTTGGTGACGGTGATGCCGACGCGGCGCGTGCCGAGATCGTTGGGGTTCGCGATGACGATCATGCTCTTCGACACCCATTTTTTTCCCTTGGCGGCAACCAACAAAAAATCGGAGCGCTTTAAGAGGCGCTCCAATTTCTTTAAATCCTGCTTCGTGGCTTTCATGGGCTATCCCGACGGGACGCGGCCCGCGATGCTTAAGCGCAGAGGCGCTTGCGGCCTTTCGCGCGGCGGCGGGAGAGAACCTGACGGCCATCGACCGTTGCCATGCGGGAACGGAATCCGTGGCGGCGTTTGCGAACCAGCTTCGAGGGTTGGTATGTACGTTTCATGGCTAAACCTTGTTTTCTCAGTATTTCTATGAATTTCGGTGGCTGTTTTAACCTCTAAAGGCGCGTCTGTCAATTTTTCTTGCGATTTGATGCCTTCCCCGCCATAGTAGTGTCCAGACAACGTTGTTTTTCAGTTACTTAATCACGAAAAACCTTAAGCTAGAGCTGCCTGATATGTACATAGACAATAACTGGATGCCCGTGGAAGGCGAAGAACTCGCCGGATTTCTGGAGCAAGTCAACCCTATCGGCGGCAAATACAAGGTCAGCGCAGGCACGACCAAGGTCGATTACCGCATGTTGCCGTTCTACGACAATGTGGCGATGATCCGCGTCAAGGACTCGGCCTGGACGCCTTCCAATCTTTATATCTATTACCTGACCGACCAGGGCAACCTTTACTGGCTGAACGGCACTTCACCGCCCATCCACGAGATCAACGCCAAGGCGCCGGTCAAGATTACCGAAGATAACGTATTGGAATATTTGAAATTTTTCTGCTTCTTTGTGCGCGGGGAGGAAGGCCCCTTCCTGATCGCTGAAAGCATAGAAGACCCCTATATTCCCAAAAACGTCGACGAGCGCACCCGTTCCGTCATCGCAGGCACTATCCGCCCCGCCTCGTACGAGGGCATGAACGATAAAGGATTCTTCCTGTGTGACGCCGTGGTGTTCTATTCCAACGCTCTGTTCATCGCCAATTTCGCCGTCCAGCCGGGTGGCATGATCGAGATGCTGGACGACGACCCCATCGCCGCCGACCTGTCGGTCAAGGTGAGCGCGCCTGTATCGTAATTTATTGAAAATAAACGATAAACCGGACGACGTCTAAAAACGGCCTAAATTTTCATTCCGCCAATGCGCTGTGATATACTTTAAGTGGTACATACTGGGGGTGAGTATTTCATATGGGAATTAACATGAAAACTTTGCTGTTTTACGCGCTGGGAGCGGCGGTCATGCTGCTCGCGTCGGCTGATCCGGCGCTCGCGGGCCAGGCTGGCGAATGCGCACAAGGCACGCTTGGCGGCGCCATCTGCAACACCATCTACAACACGGAATTAGCGCCCGGCATCATCACGGGTTTTGCCTATATGGCGGGATTGGTCGCCGGCTTCCTCGGCATTCTGAAACTGCGCCAGCATGTGGAATCGCCCAGCCAGGTCGAAATCTGGGATCCCATCAAGCGTTTCGTCATGGGCGGCGCGTTTTTCGCCCTGCCCCACGTCGCATCGGCTGTGAAAAACACGATCGATGGCGGGCAGGGAACGATCGTGGCGGGCAGTTCGGGATTCAACGGATCGTCGAGCGGCGTCGGTCTCGATGCGATGATCGTCAACCTGATGAACAACATCGACGCGCCGGCCATCTGGATTATCGGCTGGTTCGGATGGGTCGCGGGGCTGATCTTCGTGTTCATCGGCATCTCGCGCCTGATGCAAACCGAACAGCAGGGTCCGCGCGGCCCGACGGGTATCGGCACGATCACGACCTTCCTGATCGCGGGATGCCTGTTCTCGCTCAACTCCATCGTAGCGTTCCTGAACGGCACCGTGTTCGGCACGGACCAGATCGCCACCAACGGCACGCTTCAATATACTGACGGCCTCGGCGGCGCGTCGGCACATATCCACGCAGTTATTTCGGCGATCATCATGTTTTCGATCATCATCGGCTGGGTCAGCATCGTGCGCGGGTTGTTCATCGTGCGCGGCGTGTCCGAGGGCAATTCGCAGGCGACGATGATGGCGGGCATCACGCACCTGATCGGCGGCATTCTCGCCGTCAACCTCGGCTCCGTTATCATGGCCGTGCAGACGACGCTGGGCATCACGCAATACGGCATTACCTTTCAAGGCGCGCCGTAGAAGTCACGCAAAAGTTTTACCTCCCTGGTAAATACAACTAAGGGCCCGCAAGGGCCCTTTTTTATCGTGTTTGCCGGAAGAACCGGATTAAAGCGCGTCCTTGCCTGTTTCGCCGGTGCGGATGCGAACCGCCGTCGCAAGATCGTAGACGAAAATTTTGCCGTCGCCGATGCGGCCCGTGCCGGCGGCGGTCTGGATCGCCTCGATCACCTTCTTTTCCAGCTTGGCGGGAATGGCCACTTCGAGCTTTACCTTGGGCAGGAAATTCACCGAATATTCGGCGCCGCGATAGATTTCCGCCTGCCCTTTCTGGCGGCCGAAGCCTTTGACTTCGGTAACCGTTAGCCCTTCGATTCCAAGCGCCGTCAGCGCCTCGCGCACATCATCGAGCTTGAAGGGTTTTATCACGGCCATAACCATTTTCATGAAAGGCACTCCTTGCTTGTTTCAAAAGGCATGCGGGTCTATACAAGTACCAAGTTTCACCCCTAAGGTAAAGGGCGCGCGTCCATGGCGAAAACGCTGGAATCCGATGTGGTCGTGGTAGGCGGCGGGCCTGCGGGATGCAGCCTTGCCGCTCTTCTGGCCGCGAACGGAGTTGGCGCGGTCTGCATCGACCGGGACGATCCTGCTGCGACGCTCAAAGGCGGCTTCGATGGTCGTACCACCGCAATCTCCTTCGGGTCGCGCCGCGTGATCGAAGCGGCGGGCGCGTGGGATGCGCTGCGGGATGATGCTTGCGCCATCGACGATATCAAGATTTCGGAATCGGGATCGCCGACATTGCTGGAATTCCTCGTTCGCGAAGTCGGAGAGGCCTCTTTCGGATGGATCGTGGAGAACCGCAAACTGCGCGCCGCGCTTTATGACAGGCTGAAGGCCTTGAAGAACGCGCGGCATATCGCGCCCGCGTGCGTGACGGATTTCGAGCGCGACGAAAACGGCGTCACCGTGCATCTGGCCGATGGCGGGAAAATCCGCGCGAAATTCGTCGTTGGCGCGGACGGGCGCAAATCCTTTACCCGTGAATGGATGGGAATCGGCACACGCGGATGGAATTACCGCCAGCGCGGCGTCGTCTGCATCGTCCATCATGAAAAGCCGCACAACAATATCGCCGTTGAGGATTTCCGCGGCGAAGGCCCATTCGCCATTTTGCCGATGTGCGATGACGAAAAGGGCCGTCACCGTTCGTCCATCGTCTGGACGGAGCACGGGCCGGAGCGGAAATCCGCCGGGCGCTGGGATGAAAAGACGTTCAATGCGGCGCTGGCCGAACGTTTTCCCGATTTTTACGGCAAGGTGTCGCTGGCCGGCGGGCGGTTCACCTATCCCCTTTCGCTGACGCACGCGCATAGCTATATCGCGCCGCGCATGGCGCTGGTGGCGGACGCCGCGCACGCGATCCATCCGATCGCGGGGCAAGGACTCAATCTCGGCCTGCGCGACGTGGCGGAACTGGCGCAGCTTGTTATCGCCGCAAAAAAGGCTGGCGCGGATGTGGGCAATGAAGATTTGCTGGGGCGCTATGAAAGAGCCCGCAGGCCGGACAACATGCTGATGGCGGCGGCGACGGATACGCTAAACAAGCTCTTTTCCAACGATGTCGCGCCGGCGCGTATTTTGCGCCGGATGGGGCTTCGCATGGTGCAGGCGGCCCCGGCAGCGCGCAAATTCTTTATGAAACAGGCGATGGGGACGAGCGGGCTTCTCCCCCGCCTCGTCAAAAACGGGAAAATCGATTAGGGCTTCCTGTCCATCAGCCAGGGATTTTTCCAGTCGGGCGGAATCACGAGATAAGGGTCGCTGGCCATGATGATGGGCAGGGTCTTGTTGAACTTATCGACGATGGCGGCATCGACCGGACGGCGGTTGCGCGTGACCTGCGTCAGTTTCATGCCTCCCGCATCATCGGGCCCGAAGGTGCATTCGATCATCTCCAGCTTGTATTCCCCGAACGGGTCGATGCTCGTGAAATAAATGCGCAGCGCCGTGCGCGATCCTTCGATGCCGCTGTAATTCAGCGTGTTCGGATAGGGAGTCTGCATTTCCAGGAAGGTCGAGCAGATGCCGTACGACATCGGCCCCTTTTTCGGCTGCATCGAGAAAATGGTCAACAGCGTGATAACGACCGCGACGGCCAGCGCGCCGTAGCCGATCTGTTTCAGCTTCTTCCTGTCTTCGTCGGTGAGCGTGCTGATCTCTTCGGTGAGAAGGTCGTCGAGCGACATATCGCGCGTGTAGCGCACGCGGCCCGGCAAAAGATCCTTATCCGGCGGCGCGTTCAGGATGTCTTCGATGTCCTGATCCGATTTGGGCCGTTGTTCGACCGGCGGCGGCGGGGGGAGGTCTTCGTCCTCGTCTTTATCGCTCATGCAGGCCGCCTTTATTTATTTTCCGGCGACTTGTCGAGCCTGCCCTGGCTGGCGCCCACGAGTTCGCTGACGATATCCTGCACGACCTGGCTGACGGCGGCGGAACGCACTTCGCCCTTTTCGGCCAGCATCATCACGCGGCGTTTGATTTCGCCGCGCGCCGAGCCGCCGGGAAAGTTCGCGGCCAGCATCTGGCGGGCGCGGCCCGCGCCGAGTTTGGAATAAAGCCTGTTGCGTATGGCGACGTCTTCCGCCGAGGTCGAAAGCGCCCAAAGTTCGATAGGGCCGAGCGTATTCAGCAAATGCTGTTCGTATTTGCCTTCGACGGTGCCGAGGACGAGCAGCGCGGGCGCGCCCCCTGCCCTGGGGCCTGTCAGCTTGTAGCGGATGATGTTGCGCGCGGTTTGCGAGAGGCCGAAGCGTTCGCGGATATTGTCCACGGCCTGGTCGGAGATGGCGGCGCCGAGAACCCACACGCCCGTCGCGAGATCGACCATGTCGGCGTCGAAGTCGTCCAGCAGCTGCGAGGACAAGGCGATCTGAACTCCGCGCTTCCGGCCTTCGCGGACGTCGCGCACGACCTGTGCGCGCACCGAGCGCGATTTTGAGGTTCTGTGGAATTCGTCGTAGCAAAGCCGCTTGGGCGTTTCGATGATGTTCTGCAGGCGGATCTCGTGATAAAGCCGGTATTTTTCCGGCATGTGTTCGATCATTTCCATGCCGACCCACCACGAGCGCACAAGAACGTGACGCGCCAGCATGTACATGATCGAGGTCTGGCGGTCGGCAGCTTCGTCCCCTTGGGGCGAGACGTCCATCAGGTCGAGCGCGCACACGCGCGCATCCGACACATCGAAGCGCGTGATGCCCGATAGGATCGGAAATTCGCGGATGGCGGACGTGACCATCCGTTCGAAAGCGTTGATGACGGTTTCCGACGTCAGGCCGACGCCGGTTTCTTCGAGCAGGGTCCTGATCTGCGGACGGCGCGAGGCGACGATGCCGTCGGCGAGCGTCGGCACGGCGTGGCGCTGGGCCAGAATGGCGATGTGGTTTTCGCCGAGGTCGAACATGCGGTCGACGACGTCCCACCAGTACGGATCGGTCGGCAGATGCAGGTTGTGTTTCGAGATCGCCTCATCCACTTCGTGGTCGAGGCGGGGAAGATAGGGACGCGCCTCGGCGTTCGCGGCGTTGTCGTCGCGCCAGCGGAACATTTCATCGACGACGAGGCCGGCGAGCTGCTGCATCCCGTCATAGGGGCGCTCCAGCCCCGGCGGGGTGCAAAGCAGGGTGAGGAGTTCGACGAGGTAGCTGCGTTCGTCCAGCGTGGGGTAGCGGCAGCCAAGCTGGGTGTCGAAGGGATTGACCGCATATTGCTGGGTCATCTGCATCCGGTGCCAGGCGGCCTCGTGCTGGCGCGCTTCGGGAAGCGCTTCCTTGATCAGCGAGATCATTCCCGACGAAGACGGGCCGATGTCGATGATGGCGACATAAGGCAATTGCGAAAGGCCCGGCGTCAGACAGCAGGCGATGTTGGTGGAGTTCAGCAGAACGGATTTACCCGCGCCTGGCTGGGCGAAAATCAGGTCGAACCATGTCGTGGTGACGTTCGTTCCCGTCTGATACGGCCAGACCTTGCCGTCCGGTGTACGGAAAAGCATCGCGCCCTTGTCGAACGGCGAGCTTGGCCGCTGCCACGGCATCAGCTTCATCACCTCGAACATCGGCGCGACGGCGGACGGGGCGGAACCGGCGCAATGGATTCCCATGGCGGACGACATCACGCATTCGAGCGGGTCGCCGGAAAATTCCGAGACCTGGCAATAGCCCCAGGATTCCACCGCCTGAATCAGATTCGAAAGGCGGTCTTGCAGCAGACGCAGATTGTCGCGCGGCGCCCATGTTGCGACGGAGATGCGCATGCGCACGACGGGCTCCTTACGCGCCATGCGCTGAAGGCCCTCAAGCGAGTATTTGATCTGTTTGTTGGTGGCGTTGGTGACGCCGAGAATGGTGGCGGCAAAGGCGCGGAACTGCGTTGCGTAAACGCCGCCGCCTTCGATCAGGAAGGAAATGCGGTATGGCACCTTCGCCTCGAAAAGGCGGGTCAGCAGCATCGGGAAGGGCGACGGGTCCATCGGCGCCAGCGTGACGTCGGCGCCGCCCCAGACGAGATCGCCGATGCGCACGATCGATTCATTGAGGATATAGGAATCCGCAAGCGCCAGCTGCTGGCGCACGGTCGGCCAGACGATGTCGGACAGATCCACGCGCGAGAGCGGCGAGCGCGGCGGAATGGGATCGCCCGGAAGGCAGGCGCGCCAGTCTTCATGCGATTTGGTCGGATAGAGGTTGTTCTTGATGGCGCGGAGCGCGTCATGCACGTTCAGCAGCTCCGCGCGGATACCAAGTTCGTCCAGCGAGGACATGACCGAGGCGATAAAGGATTTATGGCGTGTGCGCAGCGCATCGAGCGCGGCGAGCGGGTTCTGGCCGAAGCCTGCCTTCACCCATTTCTTTTTGCGCGAATCCTGCGCGGCGCGTTTGAGTTCGTTCTTGGTCAAAACCGACGGACGCGTCCAGAGCACGTAATAGCATTCTTCATAAGACAAATAGCGCGAGAGGTGGCGTACGCGTTCTTCGAACACGTCCTTGACGTCGAGTTCGATGGCCTCGCACGTCAGACGCGAGGGGCGCAGCAAATCTTCGAGGTGGCGCGTGATGCGGTTCGGGTCACGCACGAAATAGACCTGCAGCGCATGGCCCTGGCGGTCGAAGCGCGAGCCAATCTTGATGGTCGAGCCTTCCACGAGATAGTTATATTCCTCTTCCCCGATAATCTGGCGCGAGCCGTCGACCTTGATGTAGGTCACGAGCGAGCCGTCGGACGCCGCCATGGTGATTTCGTCGTCAGCCGTTTCTAGCCGGATGAACGTGTCCAGGGAGTAGCGGAACGAGATCTGGAACGGCGCCAGCAGTTTTTTTAAAATTCGCATGAACGGGCTTGAGGTCTTTCGAGTTCTTCGAAGTTAAAGGTATTATACTACGTCCTGATAATATAGAGGAAATTTGCCGGAAAACCGCGATGTCGGGATAAGTGCGCGGGTAAAAAAACGGCCTTACGCAGCCGCTTTTATTTTTGCATAAAGCGTTTTCCATTGTCCGGGCGGCCTGGCCCCGAACGGCCCGTCTTTCGAACGCCAGTAAGCGAGGATTTGCGGGAACTGGTTGAATTTCAAATCGCCTTCCGTGATGTTGCGGCGGTCGAGCGGGAAAAGGCGCACGCCTGCGAGTTTTTCGGCGCGGGCGGCGTAATGCTTGGGCCCAAGAAAATCGCGCATGACGGTGGCAAGAAAATACGGATCGTCCGTGGCGAGCCGCGCCTTGGCATCTTCGCGCCGCGCCATGATCGTTTCCAGCGCCGAACGGGCGGAATCGGCCATCGAGCCTTGCGAAATACGCGCAACATAGATGGCGCGGGCGAGATGGCTCAGCTGATATTGTTCGAGCTCCGGTAACCATACCAGCACACCCGAATTCATGGCGCTGGTCTTTTCAAGATCGAAACATTGTTGGCAGAAGATGCAGGCCGTCACGAGATTGTCGGGGCGGGTGTCTTCGGGATTGGAATTGAGGAAATGCACTTCCTGATATTTTTGCGACTGGAAGCCGCAGAAACGGCATGTGTGATCGTCGCGTTCGAGAACCTTCGGGCGAAGCTCCTGAAGCTGCACGCTTGCCTTTTCGGCAAGAAGGGCATTGCCCGACGACCGGACAATGCCCAAATTTATCGGCAAAAGTTTCATGCCTGGCGTTGGTCGTTACTCGACATCCAACGTGATCGCTTTGACAGCCGGTGCCTCGACAACCGCGCCCTGGTCGCCGATGGTGTTACGCATGGCTTCGTATACGATCGGCATGGCGAACAGGCCTCCGCCTGCGGCCAGGCGGATCGCGCCTTCCTGCAGCTTCGTCTGGCCCGGGTTTTCGACGTGATCCTTGATCTTCAGAATACCGAGAACGCCGAGCAGGATGCCCATCATGTAGGACACACCGGAAATAAGACCCGGGATGCCGGAGATGGACGCTTCCATATTGTCCACGATCTTGTTGAAGTTGTTACCGGCGGCGAACGCCGATTCGACCCCGGACACCAGCCCGATGAAGGTGGCGGCGGCGGTGGCCATCATATGTTGTTTGAATTTCTTTGTCATAGTCATTCTCCTTGTTAATTACCAAAACCGTTTAAAACCGTGCTTGAATTTCGATCCCCAAAATCATTCCGCTTTGTATTGTGACAGCTTGTTATCAGTATACAAAATCAAAAGTCCTTTTGCGAATTTGAAACCCCCCAAATTTCCTTAGGGATGTTATGCGGACAAGCCGTTCAAACCGTCTGCCATTCGCAACCCCTATAATTTCATTTAAACACATTTTGGCCAAATAAGGCAAATTTATGTTGTAACTTTGGCCATAATTTTATAAGCATTTGAATTTAAATAAAAAACTTCTGCCTTATTTCGCGATTATTGCCCTTGTTCGTCGCTCAATTATGGCAGGATTGTGTTTTTTTCAAAAAATTTTCCGCCCGGATGGAGGGGCGAAACGTTATTGATTGATCTGGCCGGAAGTGCCCTGGACGGTCCAGCGGCGATTCTGGTAGAGGATGGCCGTCACGCGGCCGATGCCGGTGAGGGACTGGCCGACTTCGACGCTTTGCATGTCGCGCTCGCCAGGCCGGGAGACCCAGGCACGTCCCGGTTGAGCGGCACGCAATTCCCAGCGGCCAGTGGCCACGGCGGGTTTTTTGGCGGCGGTTTTGACGGGCTTGGGCTTGGCGGCCTTCTTGACGGCGGGCTTGGGAGCCTCCTCCTCCACGACTTCGTCGGACGCTTCATCGGCTTCCGGCTCTTCCGCCGCAGCGGGCTTTTTGGAACTCACGGGCTCGGCCGCGGCCGGAACCGGACGCTTTTTCAACTCGGCGATTTCGGCCTTGAGGGATTCGACCATCTGTTCGAGGTCTTGCGTATCCGCCTGTTCGCTGTTTTTCACCGAGCCTATATCGCTTTCGACCTGTTCGATCCGTTTGAAGAGCTCTTCGAGGCGGCCATCGACGGCTTCCAAAGCCTTCGTGTTTTCGGCGATGATTTCGGGGGGAACCGAAGGTTCGGCGGATTCAGGCATTTTGGCCGGCGGTTCTTCGACGGGCGCAGAAACCGGAGCGTCGGCAACGGACGGCAGTTCCGGCTCGTCCGCATCCGGCGTTTCCACGCTTTGTTTAGGCTCTTGCCCGGCCGCCTCTTCGACAGGCGGAGCGGGTTCGGCGGAAGCGGCTTTTTGTTCGCGGCTTTCCATCGCCTTTTTCAAAATATCTTCGGCGGAAGTGGTTTCAACCGGCGTTTCCTCTATCTGCGAGGCGGGCGGCGTCTGAGCCTCCGCAGGCAGTTCGGCCACGGCCACGTTGCTTTCGGGTACGCCTTCATCCGGGCCGCGCGGCGTTTCGCCCGGCGTTACCGCCGGCGGGGCCGTATCGGGCATCGGCGTCAATGGCTGATTATCCCCGGCCACCTCTTCCGGCGGCGCGATCGGAGTCGGCTGCGGCGGATTGGCGTTGGGGTCGAGAGATTCGGGATTGTTCAGGAAGCCTTCGCCCAGCGCCTCCTGCTGCCGGGCCGCCGCTTCCTGAGCCGCCTCTTCCTTTTTCTTGTCCCCGAAGAAATCGCCGTCCATGACGCCGCCGATATTGAGCATCGACTGGAACGTGCCGCCGACGCCAGACTGGCTGCCGGATTTGACCATGATGTTTATCGCGAGAACGCCCGCGCCGACGATGAAAGCGCCGATCATGACAATTGTATTGAAACTCAGGCCGTCGCCCTTGCCTTTGCCTTGAGTGATAAGGCTCGGATCGGCGCCGGCTTCGGCGTCATCGTCGAAACTGCTGTCTTCCCAGTCGTCGTCGCCGAAATTTTCATCGGAAAAATCTTCTTCGGGCAGATCGGACAGGGCCTCTTCCTCTTGGAGCTGGGCCTCGTCAAAATTGTCGGCGAAATCCTCGAAATCGATGTCATCGAATTCATCGGATGAGCCGTCGTTTTTTTTGTCGTCTACCATGTCGTCCGAGTATCCTTCCGGCCTTGTAAACAGCCAAGCCAGCCTAACACATATGAAATTTACCGCACCGATGCAAGATTGGTATCGGTGACGGGAGATACGAAAAGAATGCCGACCGGCGTGCCGCTTGCAACCCGCAGCATCGGCCTCGTCCTGTCCGCTTCCTCGTCCAGAATATCGCTAAGCGCCTCGCCCGCCTCGCTGACGCCCGAGGCGACTTCCTCGCGCTGGCTCTTGTTGGCGGTCGATTGGGCGACCGTGTTGCCGTCTATATAGATGCTCGTCGTGCCCGATTCCGAAACGGCGTCGGCCAGCCCCGAAACGAATTCCGCCGCCATCGGCAGAACGATGCGCTTGAAATAACGGCGGTCGATTTCCGTGACGATACCCGGAAGCGTCGTATCGGGGTCGATCGCGACGGCCTGGACCGGATAGTTGATCCCGTCGATGATGATCATACTGAAGGACAGCGTGATATACTCATCCGTAGACTGGAAACTGCCCAGAACGCGGGCGCCTTTCAAAGGCCCTGTGAAGATTTGGGCAAGAATCGGCCCCGGCGCGTCGGTGTTGGCCTCGATCAGGATCTGGCCATATTCGATGGTCCCGGCGGGCAGGAGGATGTTTTCAACCTGATCGCTGTTGTATCTTCCGTTGCCGGAGAGAAGCTGCTGTTGCTGCTGCTGTCGCGCATACCGTTCCGCGCGCTTGCGCTCGACTTCCTCCATAAAATTCACGTCGGTGATTTTCTTGTGCTGGGTCGCGGGCACGGTCTGGTTCTGCAAGATCGCCTGCATCTGCGACATCATGGATTGCGAAAGCGCATTGACGGCGGGTGTTTTCGTATCCACCGCAGGCGCCTGCTGGACTTCCGGTGGTTTGGCCTGCGCCAGCATTTCCTGCTGGCGGATGCGTTCCTCCTGCATCCGGCGCCAGCGTTCCAGCGGGTCTTCGCCGTTTGCCTCTTCCAGCGGAACGGGAAGCGCGCCCTTCGCCGGGTCGACCGGAATCGGGATGGCGGAACCGCCGGTGCGGGCCGCATCTTCGACGCGCTGGATGTTCTTTTCCTCGATCGCCTCGCGCATCGTCTGGGAGACTTCGCTCGTTCCCGGCGTCTCGTTGATGTCCTTGGCCGAGTTGACCTGCGAGATCGGCGGCGGGGCCGTGCGGCCGCCGAATAGGATGATTCCGCCGACGACGATGGCGAAGGCGGCGAGGATAACGCCGACCTTGACCATGGGGTTGTTGCGCCACAGATCGCCGAGCGTACCCTTCTTCGAATAATCGTCGAAGCCGCCGTCATCGAAATTTTCGACTTCGAGGTCGTTATCGAGATCGTTGTTGTCACTCATCGAGCAGATCCTCTTTTTCCTTCAGGATGGCGCGCTGGAATTCGCCGCCGTCGGAGAGCAGCAGGACAGGCGCATTGGAAAGGGCGTAAACATTCATGCCGTCCGCAGACGACACCGAACTCTGCCATGCCGGCGAGAGCAGCGTCAAAGGCGTTCTGACATAGGTGGTGCCGCCCATCGTATAAGCGGTGGTGCGGCCGTCGACGCCGCTGACGGCGAGCTTCACTGCACCCGAAGGCGCAACGCCGTCCAGGATGGAGGTCAGTTCCGGCGTGCCGGCGACGAGGGATTTGCCGCCCTGCATGATCGGCGTGGTGGCGAAGGGGCCGTATTCGGGTATGCGGGCGTCGACGCGGTACTGGACCACGTCGCGGCCCGTTTCCAGCGTGAAGGTCAGCGGCGTTTTCAGCGTGAGCATCCGCACGACGATGTTGCCGCGGGCGAAGTGGCTCATCGGCGTGATGCGGATGATATGGCCGCCGGACTCCGGCTCGACGACTTCGTAATCACCGGCCCAGGTAACGTCCTGCACGGGCCACGGCGCGCCGGTCGCGTCGAGGATGTTGATCGTCGTCACGTTGCCGATCGCCGTCTTGATGACGGGCGGCGCGACGCCCGGATCGAGCGAAACGTTCTGCACCGAAATTTCAGGCGTCGGGACATCATAGGGTGGCTTTTTCGCCGCTTTCTGGGTGCCGTCGTAGCGTTTCAGGAGGCCTTCGATCTGCTCCGGCGAAAGCGGGAACATTCCGGTGATAGCGGCATCAAAGGCTTCGGCGCGTATTTCATCCTGCAGCTTGGCGTTGCCTTCCTCGTTCAGGTTGCCGTCGATTTCCACGCGGGCCGTCCTGTTGCCCAGATCAAAGCCCTCACCCTGGATCTTGACCGCGTTGACGGTGTTGGTCTGCGGACTTGGCGGCGGCGGCAGGGCATCGCCCGGCCCCTCTACATCTTCGGTGGCCTCCGTATATTTATCGAGAATATCGGGGAGCGCCGGAGCCTGATCCTCCATGCCCGCGCTATCGTCTGCCTGAGCCTCCTCGGCGGCCGGCGGCTGGGACGGCGCGGCGCCCTGCTTGACATTTTGCGCGGCGGTACCCATCGGGGTCGCCGGGACCAGCTGCTTTGCTTCGGGCTGAGCCGGGATTTCCCCGCCCTCCGCTTCGGCAGCGTCGCCCTCCGTGGCGGTTTCAGAGTCGGCAGGAGCGGCTGCGGGGGCCGCGGTGTCCGCCGCCTGAGGCTGGTCATCCATTTGGAAGGCGGGCGGGACTTGTTCCTGCGCGAAGCCGGGCGGCAATTGTTCAGCCGGCGCCTCGCCCTGCGCCAGCGAATGTCCCGCCGTCCCGCACAGCAAAACGGCCATCAGCGCCCCGCCGAAAAGCCTGGATTTCTGCCGTTTGAGGACGCTGTACACTGTCATGACCCTTGTTACCAAAATCTGTAAAAATTATCGAAGCTGCCCAGAATAACGCAATATTGCGAAAAAATCATCTTTGCAGCCCCTATCCCGGAACGGCGATCCACTGGGCGATCCCCACGCCGTTCGGGCTTTCCAGACGCGGAACGCGCACGACGACGATGGTGATGATCCAGTTGTCGGACCTTGTTTTAGATCCCGACACATAAGTCAGAATCATCGGAATCTGCACCTGCCATTGATATTGATCCTTGGACAGGCCCTGCCATTTGATGATCGGCGCGCCGCGCGGCACGGCGGTGATCTCCTGCGTGTTCGCCTCGATCGATTCAATGATGCGGGCCTGCTGCAGAGCCGTCGAGAAGCTTTCCCAGCCGTCGCGCGTAAAGTGGCGCGAGGATTCCTGCAGATTGCGGCGATAGTTGGAGAAACTGAACGACATCGTCTCCGACGCCGCCTGCGCCACCCACGAAAGCAGCGCAGGGTTCGAGAGGTTGGGCTGGTTGAGCGGCACCATCGGGATCAGGCGTCCGTCTTCCGTCGTCGCGAAATAGCGGTTTTCCGGCTGATGGACATGGATGATGAAGAACATCGCACCGATCAGGCCGAAAATGATGAAACACTGGATGACGGCGACGCGCAGCGCGAGGCGGTAGCCGTCGCGGTAGAATTCGTTGCGGATCACGACACGGCCAACACCCGTGGTGTCAACGGATTCCGCCTTGGTCGTCGCCCCTTTTTTGACGCGCGTGTCGGTACGGCTCGGGGGTCTTATGTTCCGCGGGTTCGGCGCTTTTTCGTTGCTGTCGTCTGACATGGATCCAAGGAGTCTTCGAAGATGAAATTTCATAAAACGTGTAGCAGATCTGGTTCGTTAAAACCAAATCCTCTTTCTATTGGAACATATTCATACACAAAGAACAATTTCAGACTTGCAAGTTGTCCCCTTAAGAAAACGAAAAACCTTTTCATGGGGTGGAGACAAACGTGCGTTTTGGTTTTAAACTATGATAGAATTTTAGGAAGCCGTGAAGAAACGCCGTTTTTTCAAGGAATTAGAATTTTTTTATGGACGTTCTGTCTGTTACTATCGGGGCCGGGGATTCGCCGCTGGAGAGGGCGCAAGTGAGAAAAACAAAATTCCGTATCGGGGGCATGGCCGTCTGCATCGTTCTCGCAGCGTTCATGGGCACGCCCGCCACCCTGATCGCGCTCCCCGCGCAGGCGCAGACCATACCTGGGATGCCCAATATGGGCGGCCAGCAGGGAATACCCAATATGGGACAAATGTTGGGGGGCGTAGGCGGGCAACAGGGAATGCCCAATATCGGCCAGCAGGTCGCCTCCGCCATCGGCGGCGGCCAAAGCACCAGCAGCATCACGCAGATGATCCAGGGGGCCGGCGGACAGAATATCGGAAGCATGTCGCAGATCACCCAGATCGTCCAGGGCCTGCAAGGCGGAAACGCAAGCCCGACGGCCATATCGGGCCTCGTCAACGGCCTCGTCGGCGGACAGTTGTCGACAGGCGCAGCATCTTCTTTGTCGAGCATGCCCAACCTCGGCAACATGAACATGTCGCAGATGACGAACATGTTGAACAACCCCTCCATCCAGTCGGCTGTCGGCCAGATGGGATCGGTCGGGCAGCAGGCCGGGGGCCTTCAGAACATCATGAACATCGCCCAGAATCCCTCCGCGATGATGAACCCGCAAAACGCGACGCAGATGGCGCAAACGATTTCGCAGGCCTTTCCCGCGATTTCGCAGGCGCTCGGCGGCATGCAGGGCGTGGCCACGGCGCTGAGCTCGATCGGCGGCCTTATGAGCGCGTTCGGCGGCGGTGCGGGGCAGAGCGGCCAGAACAGCCAAAGCGGTCAGGGCGGACAGGGCAGCGAACCCAAGAGCAGCCAGGACCCCAACAACAGTTCCCATACCGAGGCCGGTTGCCATTGCCAGGAATGCAACACGAAGATTCCGCAGCATTACGGCGACGTCCGTTCGCACACGCAATCGGAATTCCAGAAGCACCGCAACTGGATCGTCAACACGTTCTGGCTTGAAAACATGCTGCCGGCGCTGCAGCTGATGGCGGAGCAGCTGACCGCCGTGGGCATCGCGCAGATGCAGATGGTCGGTGCGATGCTCGACGCCAAGCACCAGATGGAAACCCAGCGCCTGTTCCAGGAAATGACGGCACGGGCGCACAAGGATTACCAGCCCAGCGAAGGCATGTGCACCTTCGGCACCACCGTGCGCTCGCTGGCGGGTTCCGAGCGCCGTTCGAACATGGCGCAGGTGGCCTTCGCCGCACGCATGAACCAGCGGCAGGCAGCCTCAGGCGACGTCACCTCGATCGAGGGGCTCGATTCCGACAAGCGCAGCCGCATGGCGCATTTCCTGAAGAATTATTGCGATCAGGCGGACAACGCCAACGGCCTCGGCACGCTTTGCCGCCAGGCCGTGCCGAAGCCGGAACGGCGCAACATCGACGTCGATTTTACGCGCAACATCGAATCGCGCCTCACGCTCGACGTTTCTTTCATTCCCGACCCTGCCGCGACGGGAACAGGGACTGCGAACAGCGCGCAATCGCAGGACGAGGCCACCGCGGACGAACAAGACGTGTTCGCGCTCGCCGCCAACCTTTTCTCCACCAACGTGGCGCCCATCGTCCCGCCTGAGGATTACGCTACCAAAGACGGGCGTATCCGCATCGGCAACGTCGAAAAATACATGGATATGCGCTCCGTTTTCGCCAAGCGTTCGGTGGCGCAGAACTCTTTCGCCGCCATCGTCGGGCAAAGAGCCGCCGGCGCGCCGGAAAGCGCCCCGTATATCAAGGCCATCATGAAAGAATTCGGCATCACCAAGCCGGAAGAGATAAATCAGCTGATCGGCGAAAAGCCGAGCTACTTCGCGCAGATGGAAGTCCTGACCAAAAAGATTTATCAGAATCCGACTTTCTATACGGAGCTGTACGACAAGCCGGTCAACGTCGAGCGCAAGGGCGCCGCGATGCAGGCGATCGGCTTGATGCAAGACCGCGACCTGTATAACAGCCTATTGCGCAGCGAGGTCGTTTTGTCCGTGCTGCTGGAAACCATGCTGCAAAAAGAACAGGACAAAGTCGTCAATGAAGGGCCGAAACGCAACCCGGCGGGAGGCGCACGATGATTCCGGGATCCAGAAAAATCGTACGTTCCCTGCTGACCACGGCCGTTATCGCCGGCATGGTTTTTTCGGGAACGGCCCACGCGCAGAGCACGGGTACAACGACGCAGGGCACAACAACCGGCGCGACGATGCCGACTACTACAACCAGCATACCTATGCCGAACCTCAGCAGCAGCGGCGGCTTGATTGGTGGCTTACTGGGTGGTTCGGGCAGCACTACCGGCACACCTATGCCGAACCTCAGCAGCGGCGGCGGCGGATTGGGCGGCCTGATGGGCGGCTTGTTTGGTGGTTCGGGCGGTTCGGGCGGCACAACGACGCCGAACATGGGCGGCGGTGGGTTGGGCGGCTTAATGGGGGGTTTATTTGGTGGCTCGGGTGGTTCCGGCAGTACGACCGGTACAACGACGCCGAACATGGGCGGCGGCGGGTTGGGCGGCTTAATCGGGGGCTTGTTTGGTGGTTCGGGTGGTTCCGGCGCAACCGGCACAACGACTCCAAACCTCGGCGGCGGCATTGGCGGCATGATTGGCAGCTTGTTGGGCGGTTCGGGCGGCGGAGCAGCGGGCGCGGCGGCAGGGGCTGCCGGAGCGGCTGGCGCGGCGGCCAGCAACGTCAAGCCGCTCGATACGTCGAGCGTGACGAACGGCGGCGCACTGGGATGCGGCGCAATGCCGGGATGTACCGGCCATTGCGGCCCCGCGTGCGGAATTCCGGAATGCGCGGCGCAATTGAGTTCCGTTTGCTCCGCAGGCTGCGTAAAAACGTCTGAACAGCAAAGCAAAATCACGAAGGACTTCATCACCAACGAATTCACCTTCCACCGCCAGTGGATGGTCGAGGTTTTCTTCGAGAAGCACATCCTCCCGGCGCTGATGCTCTTCGCCGAGCAGATTTCTGCGACGGCGATGGGGCAGGTCGTCTCCGTCGGCATGTTCCTCGACGCCAAGCACCAGCTGGAAACCCAGCGCCTGTTCCAGCAGATGATGGCCGAAGCGCACAAGGATTATCACCCCAGCGAGGGGCTTTGCACCTTCGGCACCAACGTGCGCTCGCTGGCCGCGTCCGACCGCAACACCGACCTCACCGCCATGGCCATTTCGAACCGCACGCTGCAACGCGAACTGCTTTCGGGAGACGCGGTGGCGGGCGCCGGGCAGACGTCGGACTATCTGAGCCGCGTCGCACAGTTCCGGGAGCTGTATTGCGACAAGGCCGACAACGGCAACGGGCTGTCCCTGCTCTGCCCCAACGCGTCCAAGGACGACGGGCGCAAGAACAACGACATCAATTATACGGCCGTGCTTGAAACACCGCTGACGCTGGATATCGACTTTACCGAGGAAGGCGATTCAGACCATAGCGCCAACAAGCACAAGCAAGAAGTGTCGAAGGATGAAGAAGACGTCTTCGCCCTGGCCGCCAACCTCTACGCCCATAACGTCGCGCCCATCATTCCGCGCACCTTCCTGAGCGACGAGCAAGGCGTTGCCAACCCGCAGGGCGTCAACCATTACATGAATATCCGTTCGATCGCTGCGAAACGGTCGGTGGCCAGAAACTCCTTCGCCGCCGTGGCCTCGATGAAATCGCAGGGCGAGAAGGAAGTGCAGCCCTATCTTTATGCGATCATGCGCGAAATGGGGATCGAAGAGAAGGAAATCCCGCTTTATCTGGGCAAGCGCCCCAGCTATTACGCGCAGATGGAAATCCTGACCAAAAAGCTTTATCAGAACCCGACTTTCTATACGGAATTGTACGACAAGCCCGCCAACGTGGAGCGCAAGATCGTCTCCATGCAGGCCATCGACCTGATGCAGCGCCGCGATATCTACAGAAGCGTTCTTCGCTCCGAGGCCGTCATGGCCGTCATGCTCGAAACCGCGCTGACCGAACAGCATGAAAAAATCGCCAACGAAATGGACAGGATGCCATCGGATACCAAGCTGATCGAACTTCCGGCCACGCAGTAAGGAGCGCGCGATGGCGGGACAGAAAACTCAAAAAAAACTCCGTATCGCAGCGGTTCTCGCAGGCGTCCTCGCGCTTGTCCTGATGGGAGCATATTTTTTCACGGAGAAGGAAGCGCAAAAACGTCTTCCGCCTGAAAAAATAATCGTATATCATGGCCTCCCCGCCGACATGGATATCACCGCGGAGATTTCAATGAGCGGCAAAGTCAGTACGCTCGAAGCTACGAATGAAGCGCTGCGGCTGACCGAAGAACAAAAAGAAAATTTTTATGTTCCCTATAATATTAAGGCGCAGCTCCATTCCGACAAAGGCGGTTATCGCGACCTTTCCTGGCGGATAGAACGCGACGGCGTGCAATACTTCATTCTCGCCGACGGCTTCAAGCGCAGCGACAAGATTTCACTGATCATCGACGGGCAAATCGTCTTTACCATTCCGTTCGACTGGAGCGGGCGCATTGAACTGCCAATCATGCTGATACGCGGCATGGACACGACAGCATGCATTACTATAGAGGAAACAGGCGGCACTCTGAGATTTTGCCATTACGCGACAGCAGGTAAAGCCGCATGAAGAAGCCTTTTTTCCTCGCTGTCATCCTTGCCCTAGGAGTTTTCCTGAGCATTCCCGCATCTGGACAGGATACAGGCGGGCAGACGGGTGGCACGCCTTCTACTGGCACACCTGCTACCGGAGCGGGTACTCAGACTGGAACCGGAGAAGCCGGAGGCCAGAAATGCGAC
>DASTUM010000141.1:0-5121 GCA_035759665.1 Micavibrio sp. | reverse complement strand
CATGCCCGCCGACATCGCGCCGTCGCCAATCACAGCGATGACGTTGTTGCCGCCATTGGAAAGGTCACGCGCGACCGCCATGCCGAGGCCGGCGGAAATCGAGGTTGATGAGTGCGCCGCGCCGAACGGATCATATTCGCTCTCGCTGCGTTTCGTGAATCCCGAAAGCCCGTCGCCTTGGCGCAAAGTTCTGATACGGCCCCGGCGCCCCGTAAGAATTTTATGCGGATAGGCCTGATGCCCGACATCCCAGATAATCCTGTCGTCCGGTGTATTGAACACGGCGTGAAGCGCGACGGTGAGTTCGACGACGCCAAGCCCGGCGCCGAGATGGCCGCCTGTGCCGGCGACGGCCTCGATCATCTCCCGTCGGACTTCCTCCGCAACCTGTTTCAGTTGCTCGACATCAAGCGAGCGCAGGGCTGCCGGATCGTCGATCCGATCCAGCAAAGACGCGCTGGTTTGCGGCTTTTTCGCAGTTTTGTCCGAGGCTTGCTTCATGACGCCCTTTTAAACAATCCTGCGGCGATTTGCCATAGGATTTAAATTATTTCTTTGGAAAACAATGGGCAAAGGTATCCGGCACCTTGCAGGGAATGACGTCCACACGCTCCCAGACCTTGCCGGAAACATAGGGTTCCCGTTTTAACCATTCGTCGAGCGCGGCGCGGTCGGGGAAATCCATGACCATGACGGAGCCGTTCATTCCGCCCGCTTCGTCCAGCGTCGCCGCGCCGATCAACTGGTTTCCGCTTGAAACGCTTTCGGCGCAGACCTTCAGGTGGGCGTCGCGCGCGGCTTTCCGGCGCTCGGTCGCGCCTTGGTCTTTCCCGTCATGGCCGATAACGATGAATTGGGGCATGTCTACATCCGGCGTTCGAGTACGTATCTGGCGAGCTCTTTCAGCATATCCGCGCGGCCCTCGAACACATTGAGGTGGCGGCAAGCCTGCGCGATCAGCATTTCGGCGCGGGATTTCGCCTGCTCCTTACCCATCGTCGAAACGAAGGTGGATTTTCCGGCTTTTTCATCCTGGTTGGCGGGCTTTCCCGTTACGCCGGACGGTTCTTCGACGTCCAGAATATCGTCCGTGACCTGGAAGGCGAGGCCGAGATCGAAGGCGTAATTGTTGAGTGCTTTCTTGTGCGTGTCATCGGCCTTGCCGAGGATCGCGCCGCATTCGCACGCGAACGCCATAAGTTTACCCGTTTTCATGCGCTGCATCCGGGAAATCGTGCCGAGGTCGAATTCCTGATGCTCGCCGATCAAATCCAGCATCTGGCCGCCGACCATACCTTGCGGGCCGGACGCTTCTGCGAGCTTCCGCACGAGTTCGACGCGCACATACGGATCGGGGTGTGTGTCGCGGTCTGACAGCACTTCGAAGGCGAGTGTCAGGAGCGCGTCGCCCGCGAGAATGGCGGTGGCTTCGTCGTAGCGGATATGCACCGTTGGCACGCCGCGGCGCAGATCGGCATTGTCCATCGCCGGAAGGTCGTCGTGGATAAGCGAGTAGCAATGCAGGAATTCGACAGCGGCGGCGGCGCGGCGCGCGCGCGCGGGATCGACATTGAACAACTTGGCCGATTGCATCACCATGAAGGGGCGCAGGCGTTTGCCGCCGGAGAGAACGCCGTGGCGCATCGCTTCATACAGGCGGTCTTCGGCGAGATCTGTCTGTGGGAGGAGGCGCGAGATCGTCTTGTTGACGCCGACGACGCATTCCTGAAGGGCTTCTTGCAGCGCGTCAGAAGCTTCTCTGGGTGATGGGGCCATAATCTATTCCAATCTATTTGATTATTCTTTGACGTTGAACGGCTCTGTTCCGGCGGTGCCGTCGGGGGAAAGCGTGATTTTTTCGATTTTCAGGCGGGCTTCGGCCAGTTTTTTCTCGCAATGGTTCTTCAAGGCGACCCCGCGCTCATAGGCGGAAATCGACTCTTCCAGCGGAGCCTTGCCCGACTCCAGAGAACGAACGATTCCCTCCAGTTCGGCTAGTGCGGCCTCAAAGTTAAGCTTTTCAAGGGGTTGCGATTGCGACACCGTAAATTTTTCCTTTAATTTCCGACTATTATGCAGGGCCGGACTATATGTTGGTTACGCGAAAAATGCAAGGCAGGGCCGCGATCTTAACGAATCCGGGGCCGACGCACCCGGGTTATAATTGGTTGTTAGGTAAATTAAACCAGGAGGCTTACAAATGGCTTATAACCAAACAATTCAGAACGAAGGCAAGCTTCAGCCTGTTTCCATGTATGTATGGCGCGCGACGCGCCGCGAAAACGAAAAACACGTCAAGAGCGTCAACCGCGAACTGCTGCACCGCCAGCACGCCAATTAAAGGCTAAAGTTTGGCCAGCGCATCCAGATGGACGGCGACGCTGGCCCGCAGAGCGTCCGGATCATAGCCGCCCTCCAGCACGGAAATCACACGACCTTGCGCCGAGGCTTCCGCCACGGCGCATAATTTTTGGGTCACCCACCGGAAATCCTCGGTATCGAGATTGATCTGCGCCAGCGGATCGTTTCTGTGCGCATCGAAGCCCGCCGAAATCATCACGAGGTCGGGCGCGAAGCGGGTAAGGGCAGGGAACACCTTCGTTTCATAAACGGCGCGGAACCGTTCGGATCCCGATTCCGGCGGCAAGGTAAAATTCAGCACGCTTTCTTCGTTGTCCTCTTCCAGCCCGGTCATCGGCCAGAGCGGATATTGATGCGTGGAGATGAACAAAATCGACCCGTCATGACGGCGCGTCATCGCATCCGTGCCATTGCCGTGGTGAACGTCGAAATCGACGATGGCGATTTTTTCGATGCCGTGCTTTTCCTGCGCATGGCGCGCGCCGATGAAAATATTGTTGAACAGGCAAAACCCCATCGAGGTGGACGGCTCTGCATGATGCCCCGGCGGGCGCACCGCGCAAAAGGCGCGGGTGGTTTTTCCCGCTGCGATATCGTCGATAGCCGTGCAGACCGCGCCCGCCGCGTACAGGGCGGCGTCCCACGATCCGGCGGAGACGATCGTGTCGAAATCTATCCGGTTGTGGCCGTGGTCCGGAATGGTTTCACGAATACGTTCCACATACTGGTACGGGTGGGCGAGGGTGAGGCTCTCTTCCGCCGCAGGCTTTACGACGCCGCGTGGCAGGCCGGAATAGGGCGCCTCCAGCAGCAGCGCCTGAATGGTTTTCAGCCTGTCTGCGCATTCAGGATGGGAAAAACCCGTATCGTGGCGCAGGCCGCTGTCATGGGTGTAGATCGTGGTTTTCATTTCCGCGAAAGCTTACTATTATGGCGGGGTAAAATCGACACGAAAACATTCCATGGCCGCCGGCATTCATTCCACCGTCAAATCCCTGCAAAACCGCCTTCTGCTCCGCTGGTGTCCGAAATGGTACGGCGCGTTCTCCGATCCGGTAGGCGGATTTTATGAGCGGCTCGGCAAAGACTTCAAGCCCGTCCTGACGGGGCAGCGCCGCCTCGTTACGCAATGCCGCCAGCTCGCGGTCTATAGCCATGCGGCGCGCGGCATGACGAAGACCTCTTACAGAGATCTCGAAAAACAGTTCGATTTCATCCTCGGCCATTACCGGGACGACGCTACGCGGCTCTGGCATTTCGCGCTTGAGGATAATGCGGCTGTCGCGGATCGAACCTGCGATCTCTATGCGCTGAGCTTCGTGATTTTTTCTTTCTCGCATTACTATCTGGCGACGGGGGAAGAGCGCGCCATGACGGCGGCACGGGACGTCCTGACACTGATCGATACGAAATTCCGGTATAAAGAATATGCGGGCTTTGCCGAAGCTCTCGACGCGCGCGGGCAGATTTTGCCGAAGATGCGCCGGCAAAATCCGCATATGCATTTGCTGGAAGCCTGTCTTTTCGCCTATGAGACCTGGAAGGACGAAGCCTATCTGGTGATGGCCGATGAAATCGTCGGCCTGTTCCAGAAATATTTCTATGACGAAAAGAACAACGTCGTGATCGAGTTTTTCAGCGACAACCTGTTCCCGCATATCGAAAGAGGCGATTATGTCGAACCCGGCCACGCGTTCGAATGGATATGGCTTTTGAAAAAACATGCGGACATCAAAGGCGATCCTGCGATGCACGACGCGGTGGCGCTACGTCTTCTTGAAAACGCCAACGCGCACGGATGGGATGAAAAATACGGCGGCATTTATGATATGCTGGCGCTGGACGGCCGCGTGGCCACGGACACGAAACGCATCTGGCCGTTCTGCGAGGCGCTCAAGGCGAATGCGCTGATGCTTTCCGTCGCGCCGGATCGGCAGGGGATCAAGGACCGCGTCGCCGAAATGGTAGGCACATTCAAAGGGAAATATATGCAAAAACGCGGCTTCTGGACGGAGTGGCTCAGCCGCGACCTGTCTCCGGCGACAGACTACATGCCCGGCACGACGCCGTATCACGTCTATTTCGGCATTACCGAAACGATGGAGATACTCGAAAAACGCGGGGCGATGATTTCCTATGGCGGGAAATTCGAAAGCGCCGCTTACGCCCTGCGCCGCACGCTTTCAAAAGGCGCACGCAGCCTCCGCAATATTATTTCTGAGCGGGCGTAGCGGGATTGGCCTGATTGTAGGCCAGTTGTTCGGGCGTTAACTGGAACCCCACGAGAACCGTATAGCTTTGGCCGATGCTGGAATCGGGGAAGGGCATGTTCTGGAAGATGCTTTCCGTTTGCTTGATTTCTTTCTGGTCGGAGCCGTAGGCGACGGAAGCTGCAAAAATCTCTTTCGAAAGGACGTTGCCCTGCGGGTCTGTCACGGCCACGAAGTAAGGATAGGCGAAGCTGGGCTTGTCCGAGGGCTTCACCCGGGCTTTCGGGCCGGTTTTGCCGGACAGGGAGAAATCGATCTGCATGACGAGCTGTGCGTTTTCGATGCGGCAGACATTGCGCACGGCGTCGATGCTGATCTCTGAAATCTTCCCGGCGTCCGAAGGTTTGGACGGATCGTAGAAGTCGACGAGGCGGCGCAGGTCGGGGCGAACCGAAACGCCCGGGCAGGTGCCGTCATAGACGGGCAGCTTCTTCTTTTCCTCATCCGGATCGGCGAGATCCAACGTCACGTCCGACACCGTTCCGGCAAC
>DASTUM010000140.1:0-3518 GCA_035759665.1 Micavibrio sp. | reverse complement strand
GTCGAATATTTCACTTCTGGCAATCTTGCCACGATCAACAGCCAGCTGGGTACGCTGAAAAAATGGATCAATGACAACGTGGATGAAGAAACAGTTCGCGGCTATCTCAAGGGCGGCGACGATCAATACGGCATAAAGCAGGCCGTTTCCGACACACATACGAACGTCATGAAAACCGCTGCCGTCTACAATCCCGGTACCGATCAAGGGCTCTCCTATCTCAAGACCGGCGCCATCGCTGTCGTCGCGACGATCCACGCCTATACCGGCTATGTTGAAATGCTTAAAACCATGCTGATGGACATGGGGGCCGACGAAAAGCTTAAAAGCCTGAAGCAACTCGACAAGACCATCGCCGATCTCAACCGCAAGGCCATTAGCACGGAAACGCTGCTCGTCGGACAAAAGAAACATTGCCCCATGATTCTTACGCAGGGCTGAGCGAAGCTAGATGTGCGAGCGGCTTTCGCCCTTCTTCGTCCTTAGCAGCGATACGATCACGCCCGCCGCAAGGATGGCGATGGTAAGACCGAGGCTGAGCGCCGCCGGCACGTGCTCGTCCGCAAGCTGCGTATAGAACACTTTCAAAGAAATGAACATCAGCAGGATCGCAAGGCTGTATTTCAGGTAAACGAAGCGATGGATGATATGCTCCATTGCGAAAAAGATCGCCCGAAGGCCGAGGATCGCAAAAATATTCGCCGTAAAGACGATATAGGGATCGGTCGTGATGGCGAGCGCCGCCGGAACGGAATCGAATGCGAACAAAAGGTCGGTCATCTCGATTACGCACAACGCCAGGAAAAGCGGCGTCGCATGCCAGACGATCTTTTTCGCATCGTTGGCCGAAGGCACTTTGATAAAAAATTTATGGCCGTTAAGATGGTGCGTGACGCGCAGATGCTTCGCCAGGAATTTTGATATCGGTTTTTGCGAATAATCCTCGTGCTTTTCCTCCCCGGCGACGAAGAACAGCTTGATGCCCGTGTAGAACAGGATCGCCGCGAAAATCAGGAGAATCCAGTCATATTGCTGCACCAGCGCCGCGCCCGCCGCGATCGTCGCGCCGCGCAGGATCACGACCCCGACAATCCCGTAGACCAGCAGACGGTGCTGATATTGGCGGGGGATGGAAAAGCTTGTGAAGATCACCGACATGACGAACAGGTTGTCGAGCGAAAGCGTCTGCTCGATAATATAGACCGTATAGTAATCCATCGCCGTTTCGCTGCCGTTGCGGAACCAGATCCACAGGCCGAAAAGGATGCCGAAGCAGATATAGACGCTGGCCAGCTTCAGCGACTCCTTCATCTCGATGATATGGTCATGCTTGTTGAAGACGGCGAGGTCGAGGAAGAGAACGGTAACGACGAACCCCATCAGGGCCATCCACACCCATACGGCTTCGCCCAGAAAAGGGTGCATCAAAAATTCCATGTCCGTGTCTCTTCCCGTTGTTGCAAATCAGCCTTTACAAATGTATAGGAACCCGCGCAAATCGCAAGTCGCGCGGCCTTGATTTTTTCCCTTTCACATGCCACATCAAGGGCATGACAACCATTCTCGCCATTCGCAAAGGCAACGATGTCGTCGTTGCCGGTGACGGACAGGTCTCTCTGGGCCAGACCGTCATGAAATCGAACGCCAAAAAGGTGCGCCGCATCGGCAAGGACGGCAAGATCGTCGTCGGCTTCGCCGGATCGACCGCCGACGCCTTCACACTGTTCGAACGGCTGGAAGCCAAGCTCGAAGCCCATCCGGGCCAACTGACCCGCGCCTGCGTCGAACTGGCCAAGGACTGGCGCACGGACAAATATCTGCGCCGCCTTGAGGCCCTGATGGCCGTATGCGACAAGGATACGTCCCTGATTATGTCCGGAACGGGCGATGTGGTGGAGCCCGAAGACGGCATTATCGGCATCGGATCGGGCGGAAACTATGCCCTGGCCGCCGCCAGGGCCCTGATCGACAGCCCCGGCCTCGACGCCGAGGCCATTGCCCGCAAGGCCATGAAGATCGCCGGCGATATCTGCGTCTATTCAAACCATAATATCGTCGTCGAAAAGCTCTGATCCTTGAGAAAATTGCATACCGCTTTGCAAAGAATTCAATTCCATAACTACATGATTTGCTTTATAGTCTTTCCATCAACGGTATGAATATAGGGGTGTCCATGAATCAGAAAGATTTCGAGATGGTCTGTAAGCGCGTGAAAGACGCCATGCGGGGTGTTTCGCCTCAACAGGTCGGCGACATGAAAATCGAGGAAAAGGAGAAGGGCGGCTGCGACCTTATTATCCAATACACGAGAGCGCCGCGCCTTACCGAGGGCGTACAGACTCGGACCATGGGTATTTTTTTCAATAACGCGGCTGAAGCAGACTATGCGCGCTACGTTCTGCGCTACGGCGAAGCCGATCTCGACGCTCCTTCGGAAAAAACGCCCGTTCGCGGCCTCGAAAAGTCCTTCGACATCAACCTCTAGAATCGAACCCATCCGCTTTTCGCTCGTTTGCGTTTCATGATGAGCGTAAGGCAAATGGCGGATGCCGCGGCTCTTCGCCAGTTCAGGGAGGATAGGCTGCGCGTGATCGACGCGAAAAGCGCGGGCCGTTTCTTGTACCTGTCTTTTCTGGATGCCGCTGACGACGACGCGGCGGAGGCGGAGTTTTCCGTCGTGCAGACGATGGAACTGGATTGCGTAACCGAAAAAGAGGCGCTCTCGAACATGAAAAAGCTCCTGAAGGCGCGCGCGAAATTTTCGCCTTGAATGTTCCACCCCGCCGTCTAGATTACGATCCATGAAAGACAAGAAGATTCCCGATACGCCATCCTTTTCACCGCGCGAAATCGTCTCCGAACTCGACCGCAACATCATTGGCCAGAAAGACGCCAAACGCGCCGTCGCCATCGCGCTGCGCAACCGCTGGCGCCGGATGCAGCTCGATGACCAGATGCAGGAGGAAGTCTATCCGAAAAATATTTTGATGATCGGCCCGACGGGCGTCGGCAAAACCGAAATCGCCCGCCGCCTCGCCAAGCTCGCGCAGGCCCCGTTCGTCAAGGTCGAAGCCACGAAATTCACCGAAGTCGGCTATGTCGGCAAAGACGTCGAATCCATCATCCGCGACCTCGTCGAAGCCGCCCTGCACATGACGCGTGAAAAAATGCGCCGCAGCGTTCAGGCGATGGCGGAAGTTTACGCCGAAGACCGCGTCCTCGACGCGCTTGTCGGCGAAGATGCGGGCGACGCCACGCGCGCCTCGTTCCGCGAAAAACTCCGCAAGGGCGAATTGAACGACAAGGAAATCGAACTGGATCTCACCGACAATTCAAACCCGCTCGGCGGCTTCATGGACATTCCCGGGATGCCGGGCGCGTCAATGAGCATGGTCAATCTTTCCGACATGCTGGGCAAAGGGTTCGGTCACAAGACGAAAAGAAAACGTCTGAGCGTTTCCGAGTCGTACGAAATCCTTATGACCGAAGAATCCGACAAGCTACTCGACGATGAAAAA
>DASTUM010000139.1:0-12507 GCA_035759665.1 Micavibrio sp. | reverse complement strand
TATCGTTAAGAAATGGTCCAAAAATGAAGCGATAAAAGTTGAGCCATATATACGGCAGATCGAGCTTTTTAAAATACTTCCTCTTGCGGGAAGAATTATATATTTTGACGATGAGCCTGTGGCTGCATCAATATGGGAGGAAACAGATCAGGAAATTGGGATGGCGAATGCTTATACGCATCTGGCATTGCATGAGATAAAAGGGGTGTCTCAATTTGTATTTCTTGATATGTGCGCTAAACTGAAGAGCCGCGGATTTTCACATGTGTGTATCGGAGGCTCTGAAAGTGAGGGGCTGGATCGTTTCAAGAGAAATCTATTCCCTGTTGAGAGCGTAAACTTATCTTCTTGGAGTGCAAAATCAGTCCATTCGCGTTTGCCGCAATCACAGAAAACGGCAATAAATTTAAACCGCGTAGCGGTAGCCTAAGCCTTCTGATCCACCTGATGATCGCTGCCCAGGCCGCCCTTGGAAATGCCGACTTTGGCGGCGCGGAGGAGGCGGTCGTTTAGGACGTAGCCTGCTTCGATCACCTGGATGACCAGACCTGCGGGTTTGCCCGGCGTGGGGGCCTCGAACATGACTTCGTGGAAGTTCGGATTGAACGGCTCGTCGAGCGGTTCGATTTTCTTGATGCCGTGTTTTTCGAATGTTTTCAGGAGCTGGGCGTCCATGGCCTCCAGGCCCGTGATGATGCCGTTGATACGTTCATCATCATGGAGTTCCGCGGGAATGGCGGCGAGGGCGCGGTGGAAATTGTCCGAAAAATCGAGCAGATCCTTGGCGAAACCGCTGATCGCGTATTTCGCGATGTCCTCGCGGTCTTTTACTGAACGGCGGCGCGTGTTTTCGGCGTCGGCCAGCGCGCGCATCATCTTGTCTTTCGCGTCGAGCACTTCGGCTTCGAGCACCTTGATGCGGGCGGAGGCAAGGTCGGTGGGCGCGGCGCCGTCCGTTGAAGTTGCCTCGCCGATATCGGCCAGCGTTTCAGGGGTCGTTTCCGGTGTTTCTTCCGGTGTCTGTTCTTGATCGTTTCTCATGATGTGAAGCTATATAACGCGGATTGTGGAATTATCAAAGCTGCGTTCCGGGGCGGGTTGCAAAAACCGTCAGCGGGACGAGCGTTTCGGAGCGGCCCTGCGGCCCGTCCATCGGGCGGTTGACCTCGATCGTGCCAAGCTGGACATAACCTTCCGGGCCGAGGCGCGAGGTCACGAGGCCGCCGTCATCGTAGAAATAATAGCTGGCGCGGCCGTTTTCGTTCCATGAGGGCTGGGCGTCGGGGTTGACAGGGGCGAGGGCGCGGCTGTAGGCGAGGGAAAGAACTTCCTGGCTCAGGTCTTCGCCGGCCTGCGACATCGGGACTTGCAGGGCCACCATCTTGCTGTTGGCGAAGGCGTATATGATGCGGTCTTTCAGCGGCCCGCCGAGAGGCTTCGCCTTGAAGATCACCATGCTGCGGGGGATGAGCTGCATTTGCGCGTCGTCCATGATGATTTTGTAATTGTCGGACGCCACTTCGGTGGAGAAGCGGATTTCCTGTGTGCCTTTTTGTTCGAGGTCTTTTTTGGACAAGACCATCAGCGCGGTTGCCATCTTGTTTTGTGCGTCGCATTTTTGCAGGGCGCCCGTGCCTTCGGGCGCGACGCGGCGGTATTTCCGCACCTTGATGTCGAGGAAGTGCGGTTCGGTGAATTTCGCCTCGTATTCCAGCGGGGTGAGGGTGTAGCAGCCGCTCACCATGTCCGGCACGGCCATCTGGATTCCGAACTGGTCGTCATCCATGAACGGGTAATGAACGACCGAAACCTGCACCATCTGGGGCGTGATGAAGCCTTTGTCGGTAAGGCTCTGCTTTTGCAGGTTGCGGATGTAATCGCCAGCCTCGTTCGGTATGCCCGAGAAGGTCGGGTCGTAGGTCATGACTTCGGGCAGGTTTTCATCCTGCGCCATGGCGGGCGCGGCGAAAACGAGGGCGAGAAGGGCGAGGGCAATAAGTCTGGTCAAGGCGAATACTCCATTTCCCTAAAGGATACAGGGATATAACGGGGGGTGCAATTATCCTTCGGAAAGTTTCCGGATGTTCCGCGTTACCATTTCGGCCATAAAGCTGACGGACGGGATTATTTTTGCATAATCAAGGCGTGTCGGGCCGATAACCCCCACGGCCCCCACGAAATTTCCGGCGGCGTCGCCGTAGGGGGTGAGAATCAGGGAATGGCCGCGGAAGATCGGGTTTTCGGCGCCGATGAAGATTTTGACCCCGTCCGCTGCCCCCGCTTCGTCCAGAAGCCTGGAGACCGTTTCCTTGGCCTCAAGCTGCTCCATCAGCCGGCGGACATGCTCGATATCCTGAAGCGAGCCCTGATCCAGAAGATTGGCGGTGCCGCGGACGATGAGCGTACCATCGCCGCCCTTCATGGCGAGGCCCTCTTCGATCACGCGGGTCATCAGTTCACCGAGCTCGCCGCGCCGCTGGGATATTTCCTGTTTTATGAGTTCGCGCATTTCCGGGATCGTCTTGCCGTAGAGGCGTTCGGAGAGGAAGTGGCTGGCCTGCTTGAGCATGTCGGGCGTAATTCCGGCGGGCAGATCCATGATGCGGTTTTCGACCATGCCGTCTTCGGGAACGAGCACGACGAGGGCGCGGGTCGGCGCGAGCGAGACGAATTCGATATGGCGCACGGGCTTGTTGGCCTTGGGCGTGACGACGAGGCCCGCGCTCGACGAAAGGCCCGATAAAATAAGGCTGGCCTGTTCGAAAACGTCGGGCACTGTTTTGGCTTCGCGGTATTGCGCTTCGAGGGCGCGGCGCTGCTCTTCGGGCAGGGAGCCTTTCTCGAGAATGCCGTCGACAAAATAGCGCAGGCCACTCGTCGTCGGCATCCGGCCCGCCGAGACATGCGGGGCCTCCAGCAGGCCGAGATCTTCGAGGTCGGCCATCACGTTGCGGATGGTGGCCGGTGAAAGATCGAAATCGCGTGAAAGCGTGCGCGAGCCTACGGGATCACCGCTCGCGACGTAATTTTCGACGATATGGCGGAAAATCTCCCTCGCGCGCTCGTCCAGAGTGGTGTAAGACACTACCGTTTTCATAAGCTACAATATATAGATAGGCTTCAAACAAAGAAAGAGAGAACGAATGACACGCCCGTCCGGCCGCAACGCCAGCCAGCTCCGCGCCATCGAAATCATCCCGAACTACGTCAAGTACGCCGAAGGGTCGTGCCTCGTGAAATTCGGCGACACACATGTGCTCTGCACCGCGACGGTTGAAGAAAGGCTGCCCGGATGGATGAAGGGGCTCGGCAAGGGATGGGTGACGGCGGAATACGGGATGCTGCCGCGTTCGACGCATTCGCGCATGGATCGAGAAGCCGCCAAAGGAAAACAATCGGGCCGCACGCAGGAGATTCAGCGCCTTGTAGGCCGCGCGCTTCGCGCCGTGGTCGATCTGCCCGGGCTGGGAGAGCGCCAGATCAAGATCGATTGCGACGTCATACAGGCCGACGGCGGCACGCGCACGGCGTCCGTCACCGGCGGCTACGTCGCGATGGTGGAGGCGATGAAGCATCTCGTCAAAATCGGCGCGGTGCCGAAACTGCCGCTGACCGATTCCGTCTCCGCGATTTCGTGCGGGATTTATGAAGGCGTGTCCGTCATCGACCTTGACTACGCAGAAGACAGCGCCGCCGATACCGATGCGAATTTCGTTATCACGGGCAAGGGCGGCATCGTCGAAATTCAGGGAACGGCGGAAAAAGATCCGTTCACGCAGGAACAATTCCTTGAGCTGCTCGATCTCGCCCGCAACGGCTGCGTCGAATTGAAAGCGTATCAGGACAAGGCGCTGGCATGATTCAAACGCTCGTCCTCGCCTCGCACAACAAGGGAAAGCTGAAGGAGTTCGGCACTCTTCTGGAAGGTCTTGTCGGCGAGGTGAAAAGCGCGGGTGAGATGGGATTGATCGAGCCGCCGGAAACGGGCACGACTTTTCTTGAAAACGCGACGATGAAGGCGGTGACGGCGATGAAAGCCTGCGGCCTGCCGTGCCTGTCCGACGATAGCGGCCTGTCGGTGAACGCGCTGGACGGCGCGCCGGGCGTTTATTCCGCCGACTGGGCGGGCGAGCCGCGCGATTTTCAAAAAGCGATGAGTCTTGTTCATGAAAAAATGGGCGATGCCGCGGACAGAAGCGCGCATTTTACGTCCGTTCTCGTGCTGGCCTATCCGGACGGGCGCATCGAAACGTTCGAGGGGCGTATCGACGGGGATATCGTCTGGCCGCCGCGGGGAAGCGGCGGATTCGGTTATGATCCCATGTTCCAGCCTTCAGGATACGACAGGACGTTCGGCGAAATTCCGCCTGCGGAAAAGCAGGCGATCAGCCACCGCGCGCGGGCGGTTGAAAAACTGGTCGAATACTTTACATTACAGCAGAGCAAAGGAGACCGATCATGAGCGGAATTACGAGAACGGCCAAAGCAGTCTGGAAAGGCACAGGCAAAGAGGGCAAGGGCGTCCTCACCAGCAGCAGCGGCATCCTGAAGGAAACGCCCTACAGTTTTCATTCCCGGTTTGAAAACGGGCCGGAAACCAACCCCGAAGAACTTCTTGCCGCCGCCCATGCGGGATGTTTTGCGATGGCGCTTTCGTTCGGCCTGAACAAGGCGGGCTTTACGGCCGACGAACTCGCGGTCGATTGCGGCGTGACGGTTGCGCCCGACGATGGCGGTTTCACGATCACGAAATCGGCGTTGACGCTGAAGGCGAAAATCCCGGGCATCACGAAGGCGCAATTCGATGAAATCGCCGCTGGCGCCAAGGCCGGCTGCCCGGTTTCCAAACTCTACAATGCCGAAATCACGCTCGACGCCACGCTCGAAGGCCAGAGCAAAGCGGCCTGATTGAAAGTAAGGCGTAACGGCCAATGGACGAACAATTCGGAATTTACGTTCATTGGCCGTTCTGCGCCGCCAAATGTCCTTACTGCGATTTCAATTCCCACGTCGCCGAAACGATAGACCATGAGGCGTGGCGCAGGGCCTATGCCCGTGAGATCCATGCCTATGGCCGTTTGACGAAGGGGCGCACGGTGACGTCCGTTTTCTTCGGCGGCGGCACGCCGTCCCTGATGGAGCCGGCAACGGCGCAGGTCGTGATCGACGAAATCGCCAAGCACTGGAATATTTCCAACGATTGCGAAATCACGCTGGAGGCCAATCCGACTTCCGTCGAAACCGATAAATTCCGCGCGTTCCGCAGCGCGGGCATCAACCGCGTGTCGATGGGCGTGCAATCGCTGATCGAGCAGGATTTGTCATTTCTGGGCCGCAAGCACGATACGGCGCAGGCAAAGGCGGCGATAGACAGCGCGCGCAAAGTGTTCGAGCGTTATTCCTTCGACCTGATTTATGCGAGGCCAGGGCAGAGCGCGGCGGCTTGGGAGGCGGAATTGCGCGAGGCGATCGGACTCGCTGGCGATCATCTGTCCGTCTACCAGCTCACTATTGAAAAAGGTACGCCGTTTTATATGCAGCACGAGCGCGGCGAATTTCGAATCCCTGACGAAGAGCTGGCGGGCGATCTTTACGAGGTGACCCAAGGGGTTCTGGAAGATGCCGGAATGCCCGCCTATGAAGTTTCCAACCATGCGCGTCGGGGGCAGGAATCGCGCCACAACCAGACTTATTGGCGCTACACCGATTATGTGGGCATCGGCCCCGGAGCGCACGGGCGATTGACGCTGGACGGCCACAAGCAGGCGACGCGCGGCCACCGCGCCCCGGAGATCTGGCTGGGGCGCGTGGAAGACCACGCGCACGGCAGTCATGATTTTGAAATTCTCACGCGCAACGACCGTTTCACCGAATGTTTGATGATGGGGTTAAGGCTGCGTGAAGGCATTCCCGTTTCGCGCCTTGAATCCGAAGGCGGAAAAGCCTTCAGCCAATTGATCGGCGCGGACAAAATAAAAGCTCTTCAAGGCGAAGGGCTTTTGCAATTCGACGGTCAAACCCTGAAGGCCACGAAAGAAGGGTTGCAGCGCTTGAACGGGGTTTTGAGTTACCTGTTATAATCTGAGCAATTCAACAAGCCTTTTGTTCACATCGGGATCGGAAAGAGGGATATGTTCGGTCTCATAGCTTACAATGCCGTTTTTAATGATGGCATACCGGGATGATGTGATGTCAAATGGTTCGTGCATGGGCACAACGTGATAGTGCGCGTGCGCGACGCCAAAGCCGGCAACGGCAAATCCTATTCGCACCGGGTTAAGTTCTTTTTGTATTTTTCGTCCGATTTTATTCCCGATCCTGCACATATGCCCGGCCAAGGCGTCGTCGAGGTCGGTAAAACGGTCGATGTGAATTTTAGGAATCACCATGCAATGGCCGGGCCTTATTTGCCTTATATCGAGGATGGCTATAACAAGATCGTCTTCATAAATTTTTGAAGACGGGGCATGTCCCTTGACGATCTCGCAAAATGCGCACTGATCCATATTAACGAAGCACCGGCATCCCGGCGGCGGGTTGCGCCGTGGTGTTCATCAGGGTGCCGAGGTCTGTGCCGTTGACGGTTACGTTGCCGTTGGCGCCGAAGACGACGTCGTAGGATTTGCTGGCGGCGTCGTTCGGGACGGGTTTTCCCATGCCGGACACGGCACTGACGCCCAGGATGGATTGCAGAAGCTGAGCGCGGATGTTCGGGGTGGCCGTGACCATCGACGCCTGCAATTGGGCGTTTAGGGCATCGAGGCCGGTTACCGTCGCGTTCACGCGCTCCGGCGCGCCGAACATGAAGGTGAAGAGATTGTAGAAATCGGGATAGTTGGATTGTGGGCGGTTTTTGACCTGTTCCTTCGTCATGGGCGTTTTCGAGGCGCGGTCGGCGAGGTTGCCGTCGAGGCGGATTTTCGGGATGGAGCCGTTGAAGTGCGTTGCGGCGTCAAAAATCGAAATATTGTCGGCGGTCACGACGGCCTTGCCCGTATAGGCTTCGGGATCGTTTTCCTGCATTTGTGAATCCACGGCGAGGGCGCCGATGGTCACCGTGCTTTGATCTCGAAGGTTGCTCAGGCGGATGTTGCCGTAGTCGGCATCGACGGAGGTGAAGTGGCCGAGCTTTTCATTCCAGATGCCGCTGGCATTCTGCGATCCGATATCGGTGCGGAATTGTTCGCCGCCGCCCGATCCGTAAGAATTGATCGGCGTGGGGAGGGCGAGGGAGATTTTCCATTCATTGTTCGCCTGGGGCACGGCGTTGATGGCGACCATGCCGATTTCGGATCTCACGCCTTTGGAATCCGTGTAGGTAATGTGGGGCAGGGTGAAGGCGAAATAGCCGCTCGCCTGTTCCACTGTGATTTCGCCTTTTGTGTCGAGCTTGCAGCCGTTTTTGAGCGCTACGGATTTCTGGTTTTCGAGGAAACCTTCGAGCTGGGCTTTCAAAATCTGGGCGCGGGCGTCGGTGGCTTGCGCGTGGGCGGGTGCGGCGGCGGCGAAAACGAGGAAAGCGAGAAGGGCAAAAAATTTCATGGGGTCTAATATCCTTTGTCCGTAAACACATAAAAAAGGGAAGCGGTTCCCCCAATAAGCACGGGAAATATGCCTTATTTATGGCTGCAACCATTTGAAAAAGCAAATAGTTAGGGTACACCAGTCCTATGAATGTCACCAATCAGGCGGTCAAAACCGAGGGGCGGGTCACGGCGGTTCTGGGGCCGACCAACACGGGGAAGACTCACTTCGCGCTGGAACAGATGCTCTCCTACAAGACGGGATGCGTCGGTTTTCCGCTCCGTCTGCTGGCGCGGGAAAATTACGATCGTATCGCGGCGAAGGTCGGCAAGGCGCATGTCGCGCTGGTGACGGGCGAAGAAAAGATCATTCCGGCGAACGCGAAATATTATCTCTGCACTGTGGAATCGATGCCGATCGAGCAGGAGTTCGAATTTCTCGCCGTCGATGAAATCCAGCTCTGCGCCGATCCCGACCGCGGGCATATTTTTACCGACCGCCTGCTGCGCGCGCGCGGGACGGAAGCGACGATGTTTATAGGATCGGACACGATCCGCACGATCATCACGGGCCTCGTCCCCTATATCGAAATCGTGACGCGGCCGCGCCTGTCGGTTTTGGAATATACGGGCTTCCGGAAGCTCACGCGGCTGAACAAGCGCACGGCGGTGGTCGCTTTTTCGGTCGACGATGTTTATGCGATCGCCGACCTGATCCGCAGGCAGCGCGGCGGGACGGCGGTCGTTCTTGGCGCTTTGTCCCCGCGTACGCGCAACGCGCAGGTGGAGATGTATCAGTCCGGCGAGGTTGATTTCATGGTGGCGACGGACGCCATCGGCATGGGGTTGAACATGGATATCGACCATGTTGCGCTGGCCTCCACCCGCAAATACGACGGGGAGAAAGCGCGGGCGCTGACGACGGCGGAACTCGCGCAGATTGCCGGACGGGCGGGGCGTTACAAAAAAGATGGAACGTTTGGCGTGACCGGAAACATCAAGGGGCTTGACCCAGATGTGGTCGATGCCATCGAAAAACATCAATTCAATTCCCTGCAGAATGTTTACTGGCGCAATTGCGATCTGGATGACGGATCGCCGATGGCGCTGCTCCGCTCGCTGGAGCGCCCTTCGGGGAAAACGGTTCTGCAAAGGGGCAGGCCGTCGGACGATTATTTGACGCTCCAGCACATGATGAACCGCGACGATGTTCTGGCGCGGGCGAACGGCAGGGAAGGCGTCCGCCTTCTTTGGGATGTCTGCCAGATTCCGGATTTCAGGAAGACCCTCACCGAAACCCATCCGGAGCTGGTCGCAGAAATTTTCCTGCATCTGAGGGAAAACGGGGCGATCCCGGAAGACTGGATGGAAGACCATATCCGCAAGCTGGATTCCATCGAGGGCGAGGTCGATACGCTGATGACCCGCATCGCCCATGTGCGGACATGGACGTATGTTACCCACCGCGCCGACTGGGTAGCCGACCCCGAACACTGGCGCGGGCGAACTTTAAGGATTGAGGACCGTTTGTCCGACGCCCTGCACGAGGCTCTGACGAAGCGCTTCGTGGACAAGCGCTCCGCCGTTTTGCTGGGCGCGATGGAGGAGGGAAGCCCGCTTCTGGCCGGAATCAAGGCCTCCGGCGAGGTCGTGGTGGAGGGGCAGAGGGTCGGCCAATTGGCCGGTTTTCGCTTTTATCCGGACGAGACTTCGGGTAGAGAAGAGTTCAAAGCAATCATGACAGCGGCGCGCCAGGCGCTGAGACCAGAAATAGGAAACCGGATCGCGATGGTTCTGAAGTCCGAAGACAAGCAATTCAAGCTGGCCGATGACGGCCAGATACTGTGGCAGGCCGACGCCACCAACCCGATGCCAGGCCAGCCGATCGGCGTGGTCAAAAAAGGCGACCAGCTTTTGAAACCCCGGGCGGAGATGATCGATTCCAATCTCGTCGACGGGCAGGACAAAAACGCGGTTCAGGAAAAGCTCAATGACTGGCTGGAGCGTTACATTCATTTCGCGCTTGAACCGTTGTTCCGCCTTACGGGCGGCGACGACCTGACCGCGCAGGCGCGCGGCATCGCGTTTCAGTTGCAGGAAGGGCTCGGCATTCTTCCGCGCGCGCAACTCGAAGATTTGATCGCGAGCCTCGATGAAGAGGGCCGCAAGGCGCTGCGGGCGTGCAAGGTGCGCATGGGGCCGCTGCTGGTGTTCCTTCCCGAACTTAACAAGCCAGCCGCCGTGCGTTTGCGCGCGCAATTGCTGACTCTGTGGCAGGGCAGGGAACTGCCCGCCGAAGTGCCGAAGGACGGCATCGTGTCATTCACCGTCACCGATAAAAATGTCGATGCCGATTATTACCGTTCCATCGGCTATCCGGTTTACGGGCCGCGCTCGATCCGCGTCGATATGCTGGATCGCGTCGTCTGTGCCGTTTACGATTCCGCATCGGGCGGAAAATTCCAGGCGCAGCACAAGATGGCCGAATGGCTTGGTTCCAACATCCTTGATCTCTACGCCGTTCTGGAAGCGATGGGTCACAAGATGATCCACGATCCCGCCGCCGAAAAGGCTAAGGAAGAGGGGGCCGTTTCCCCTGCTGTTGAGCAACTGGACGCGATTGCGCCAGTGGAGCCTGCCGCTGCGGCCGAGCCTGAAAAGGCCGATGCTGAAGCGCCCGTTCCCGCCGGCGGCGGCCCGACCCTGAGCGCGATGACCGAAGCGGCACCTGCAGCGCCGCCTGAAATGAAAAAGCCGGAGCTGGCAACTTTCCGCCTCAAACGCGGCAAGGCGGATTCCGCCGAGCGTCCGCGCGCCGAACGCGCGCCGAAGAAAGAAAAGACTTTCTCCAAAGGCGACAAGAAGCCGTTCGTCGAGCGCAAGAAAGACGATAAAAAATTCGACAAGAAGAAGGGCGGCGGGAAGCCCAAACGCGACGAGCGCGAAGATCGCCGCGAAGACCGCGTCTATTCCAGCAATCCGCAGAAATTCGAAGATTCGCCTTTCGCGGTGCTGCAAAACCTGAAACTGGGAAATGACAAGAAGTAGACCTTCACAGGCGTCATTGCGGGGAGCGCAGCGACGCGGCAATCCGGCCTGGATTGCTTCGCTTGCGCTCGCAATGACGGTTGTGCCTGTGTTTCCCGCCAGGGCCAATGACACGGCCGGGTTCTTTTCGGGGCGCTATCTCCTCCAGCTTTGCCAGAGCGACGCCAAGGGCCGCGAAACCGTCAAGGGCGGACATACGGCCTGCCAGTCCTATATCGCAGGGGTTATCGATTACCACAAGCTGATGAAGACTCTCGGCACCGCGCCGACGATCGATTTCTGCGTGCCGAATACGGAGCCGATGGCGCGCCTGCAACTGATCGTCTGGAAATACCTGGTGGAAAACGGGCAGCACAGCGAATTTGTCGCCGCACCCGCCGTGACGCTTGCGCTTTACGATTACTATCCCTGCGTCGAGAAAAAGAAATCGCCCGTCAGGCGCCGTCGTTAGAGATTGAGAAGATATCCCAGCGCGACGATTTGCGGCATGGTCACGAGCGGCAGGAACAGCGCGATTTTCCACGATTTCGTCATATCCCGCAAAATCATGATTTCCGTGTAATCCGTCGAAACGCCCGCCATTAGGAAGGTGAAAGCGTTGCCCGGCGCGCCCGCACGGGTGACGAGGTCGGCGGCGATCGGCGTCGAGCCTTCCGAACAGACTTCGAGGACGGTCGCTAAAAAGACGGTGGCAAGCATGCCCATCAGGTTCGGCCCGAAATATTCGGCGAAGGTGGCGGGGTCGAAGAACACGCGCAGCAGGGAAGCGATCACGATTCCGAAGAGAAGCCAGCGCACGACCATGGCGGAATCGGCGATTCCTTCCGTCGCCATTTTCCTGAAAAGGGAAGGAGTCCATTGCACATCCTTCAACTGGCGTTTGGCTTCGGGCCAGAACTGGAAATCTTCGGGCATGTCGAAGGCGTTGGGATTCGACGGCAGCACGCCGCGCCTGACCAGCGCGTCGAAGACGATGCCGGAGATAAAGGCGATCACGCAGGAAAAGACAATGAATATCAACGTGAGTTTCAGCCCGATCATCGCGATCATGATGAAGGTCAGGGACAGCGAGTTCCACGGCGAGGCGATCAGGAAGGCCATGACCTGCCCGACGCTCGCGCCGCGCCGGTAAATTTTTGTGGCGATCATCAGGATGCCGTGGTTGCACAGATCGAGCAGGACGCCCGCCGCCATGGCGCGGGCGATGCCGTTCGCGCCCTTGTTGTTGCCGAGCACGGACATCACGAATTCGCGCGGGATGCCCGACATCAGGGCGAGGAAGAAAATTCCGAGCAGCACACCCCACCAGGTCATGTTGACGAATTCATGCGTCGAATGCGCGAATGTGTGAAGCCACGCATATTGATGGATTACCGGCACGTCGAACACGGCAAGCAGATAGGGGATGGCGACGAGCGGGAGCGATCCCCACAAAATCCAGTCGAATTTCGGGCCGTGATCGTGGCCTTCGTGATTGCCATGATTGTCGGAGTGGCAGCAGGAGCTAGTCATCGTATTTTTTGAAGAGGGCTTTGAGCTCTTCAACCTTCTCGTTGATATCGTCTTTGTTCCCGCCGGACAGGCTGTCGGCGATGCAATGGCCCAGATGGCGTTCCAGAATGCTGGCCTCCAGCCCGCGTACGGCGGAGCGGATGGCGCGGAGCTGCGTCAGGATATCCGGGCAATGGCGGTGATCCTCGATCATTTTCTTCACGCCGGCGACCTGGCCGCTGATCCGGTTCAGGCGGGGAAGGTCGGCCATATGGCCGATTTGCGCATGTTTTGTATCCATTCCTTTTATAATATACCCCCATGGGGTATATACACAAGCCCGAAAAGGAACTAAAACACAGGCCAGTCTTTAGCCGCTTTGAGAAGAGGATACGGGTATGAAAACGATCGTTCTGGCCGCTGCCAGCCTGATGGCGCTGTCTGC